>JBAWBG010000252.1:0-3209 GCA_049589695.1 Candidatus Sulfotelmatobacter sp.
TGATCGCGGCCACGCTAGTTTTCGCGCTCGTGTCGGCCGACGTGATCCGCCACACGCACAGGAGGGAACGCCAGGCGCAAACTGTCTTTGAAGACAGAGAGCAGGAGTTTCGCCAAATGGCCGACAATATTCAGGAAATATTCTGGGTGATCGACCCCGAGACGAGGACCGCTACCTATGTGAATCCCGCCTACGAAGCGATCACCGGCCGCTCCTGCCAGTCCTTGATGGAGGAACCCTCCTCGTATGAGAAGGCCATACATCCCGATGACCGGGCTCACGTGCTCGGAAAGCTGAAGCAAGCGGCGCAAAGCGGCCACTTCGAAGAAAGATTTCGCATTGTCAGGCCGGGGGGTGAGGTTCGCTGGGTATGGGTCCGCGGCTTTCCACGGAAAAACGCGAATGGAAAGATCGTCCGCCTGGGCGGCACCGCGCTCGACATCACCGCGCTGAAGGAATCCGAAGACCGGGTGGCGGCGAATCTTTCCCGGGCGAACTCGGCCTGGGCCGAGGCGGAGGCGTTGCGCAAGGCTACCCTTGCCCTGACACAGGACTTGCACATGGACTGCGTTCTCGATGCACTCCTCTGCTCGTTGGCTGAGTTGGTTCCATATACATGCGCCCGTGTGCTCGTCCCCGAAGGTGGGCCCCACTGGCTGGCGCTGGGAGAAAGATCGTGTCCCGAACCTGCGAAAAAGGCTACTCGCCAGCCCCTGACATTCGTTGCAGATGAATCTCCCTTCTTCCACCGCATATGCTCGGAACGAAAACGTGTCTTGATTGCGGATACGAAACGGGAGCCGGAGTGGCAGACGTTCGAGGGACATGCGCAATTCCGATCATGGCTTGGCGTTCCCTTGCTTGCGTCTGACGATTTCCTGGGATTCCTTTCTGTTGGACACGTAGAACCCGACCACCTTACCGACGACCACCTCCGGCGCGCTGAGCTGCTGGCGATACCTGCCGCTGCGGCAATCCAAAACGCCCGCCTTTATTCCACCGCTGAGATCTACGGTTCGGAGCTGGAAAAGCGACTATCGGATCTGCAGAAAGCAGAACGTGCGCTCAACCAAGCAGAGGAGGGCCGCCGGGCCTCCGAAGAGAAATTTCAGAAAATATTTGACTCTAGTCCGGTCGCATTCTCGATTACGACGCTGGAGCAAGGCCGCTTCCTGGAAGTCAACGCCGCGTTTGAATCGCGTTATGGCTACTCCCGCGAGGAGGTTCTCGGACGCACCGTGAGTGAACTGAGGATTTGGGACGACCCTGCCGACCGAAGATTACTGGTGACGCAGCTTCGGCGAGGTGGTCCGATTCGAAATGTGATGACCCGACTTCGGACAAAATCCGGCGAGATCAAGCTCACGGCCTATTCCGCCGACCGGATCGAATTTGACGGGCAAAGGTGCATCCTGGCAGTTTCGGAAGATGTTGTGATTCATGATCCCAAGTCTACAAACTAGGATCTTTCTTTTTCAGCTCCTGGCTGCCGTTATTGCGTCGCATGACAGAACCCTGTCCTCTTCTTTTCTCCGCTGTCCAGAATTCCGACCGCCAAAAATAAATTTCACCACTTGCACACGGAAATAGGTCACGATGGCGATCATCCTTTCCGTGAGAAAACGTTGTGGGGACCAGCCATCGAGTAGTTCGGAAAGCGTTCAGGCAGCCATCGAAACTGCGAGGAACAAGTACGTGGCACGGCGGAGGTTTCGCAAGGTGTCCGAAATGTGGAACTTGGTGCATAGATGGCGCGGCCTCGTATCTCGTTCGCCAATCCCAGTCCAACAAAGTTCGACAGACCTATGCGGAATCAAAACCTTTTCCTAACCTGCATAACGTTCTCTTCAGAGTCAGAAGATCTCCACAAAGAGCGCTCCAGCCCGGCAAATTGTACGGTTTCCCGACCGTCGCCAGAGGCCGTTCCCAAGGGCATTTCGCAATCGAGTCGACCGGTATCATGCTCGTACGTTCTCGCATACCCCGGTCGCACCCTTTGGCGCGTGAAGCGATCCCGTAAGAATCTGACCTCATCGTCGGAGTAAACGCTTCCGTCTGGCCCGGATGTAATCTTCAACACTTTGTGTGAATCACGCTTCGTCGCAAATCTGATGGTGCAGTTATGTCGCGTGCAGGGAGAATACTAGCTTGGTGGGACCGGGACGTGGATCGCACCGGAAGGCCGATTCGGCCCGACGTGCGATTGGCCGGCCATGAGATTTGGGAACAAGCCTGTCAGCGGACACATCTTCTCCTTGCAGATTATGAGCCCGCTGCCGAACTGATGGAGTATACGGTTGCGCAGGTCTCCCGTTACCTGGATCGGATCGCAGCTCCCCCGTCCACCCGGAAGCACGGACTCGTCTTGGTAGCCTTCTGCCGGGCCCTTCGTCGCTATGCAGCAAAGGTGAGCCGCCTCGAATTAGTGGGAGGGTCTGATGAACTCTTAAACCACCCGGAAGACAACGCCTGGGCCCGCCAAGTCAACGCCCGCCTCGACCTCGAAAGCATTGTTCGACAACTCAGCGAGAGAAATGCAGCCGTTCTGACGCTCAGGGCCGCCGAATACGAATGGAAGGAAATTGCTCAAGTCTTCGGAGTCTCGGCCGGCGCCATTCGGAACGCATTTTGGCGCGAGATAGGCAAGATCAGATGTGGAACCACAAAAGCTTGAGTCCCATACTGAGATCGATGCTCGATACACACATAAACGTTGATGATCTGATCCGCGGGATTGGTCCTGCTGAGACACGCAGAGGAAAGGAGCGGTAAAAGGAAGCCTGCCACCCGTCGTCGCAGGCTCCGGTGAGTTTATGCCACTTTCTTCCCAGCCCGTATCTTCGCCCAGCGCGCACGTACAGCCGCCGCGATTTTTTTGCGGGAAGCCGCCGACATGGTGCGCTTGGGGGGAGCAGGAACGGATGTCTTTGCAGCCACGACCGGCTGCGATTGTTTCCGAACGCCTGCCCATCGAGCTTTCTGCGCCAGCGCCATTTTTCGACGCGAAGCCGCTGATATTACTCGCTTCGGTTGGGTCGGCTCGTGAGATACGGCAAAACCATTTAACGATTCGATTCCAGAAATGATTTGATCTAACTTCTCAACCTCTTTCTGCGCTCGGCTCCGCTTCTCGCGAAGCTCTTGAAGCGCATTCTTTAAATTTGACATTATTACCCCTCCCGGGAATGTTATAGCCGCCTCAATTGTAT
>JBAWBG010000253.1:0-19889 GCA_049589695.1 Candidatus Sulfotelmatobacter sp.
GAGACTACCTTTAAGGCTATCTTGTAGGTAAAGGTTCCGCCATGAGGTAGATCCACCATCAAGGATTCCGCTATGGATTCGGCCGGTTCAACCCACCTCTGCCCCGCGAATACATCGAACGCAGCGACAGGCTCGTTCCATCGGAGCTGACTGGGGAATGAAGGGGCGCGATCTTCCAGATCCGCGGAATAAATGAGCAGCGCAGTCCCCTTCTGATCAATGGGTACTTTCGACAAACCAATATTTTTTACTCTCACTACCGGTCGTAAGGAAAAAGAGTGGCCTGAGTGTTTCTCGACGGAGGCATCGATAGAACATTCCAGCCTTGGATTATAGGTGCGCCCTCGAAAGTAATTGAGATAGGTCCATGCGGCCCCTCCGAAGATAGCCAAGATTTCGCAAAGGTTCTTGACAGTCTCGACCCAATGGCTGAAGTCAGACGTAAACACCGATATCCTCCCATTGGAATAACAGGGGTCATTCAGGATCACGGAGAAACTTGGCAGCTGGACCTGTAAGCCGAATTTTGTCCGCAGGATTGCTCCCGCTGGACGGTCATTCCTCTGGGCCGCGCATTACTGCGGGGCTCTAGCGACCTACCCGAAGGTTTGACGCACCGAGCCGGCACGTGTTCAAAACCTGATTGCTCAGGTCCCGAACTTCCTTCCTATTTGGTCTTGCTCCGTGTGTGGTTTGCCCTGCCCGCTGCATTACTGCCGCGGCGGTGCGCTCTTACCGCACCTTTTCACCCTTACCCGCATCCGTGAAGACGCGGGCGGTATGTTCTCTGTGGCACTTTCCGTCGGACGGGCTTGAACCCGGCCTCCCGGACGTTATCCGGCACACTGCTCTGCGAAGTTCGGACTTTCCTCTCCCGGCGTCCGAAGACGCTGAAAGCGGCCGTCCGGTCCAGCTGCCAACTCCACCATTATATCTATATCCCGGCTTCTAGTTGCTGCTCCGCGCATTTGCTTCGCGCGGCAAACCTTGACTGGTAGACTTACCTTTCGACCAAGAGCTGCGACTTCTGGACGCCGGAAGCCGAATCCATGAACATCGCCGAAGCCATCCGAATTGCGCTGCAGTCGCTTTGGGTGAACAAGCTGCGCTCCGTACTGACACTGCTGGGCGTGGTGATCGGAGTGGCTGCTGTAATCGCCGTGGTTACGTTCGTCTCCGGCATCAACGATTACGTGGCGCAGAAAGTTTTCAATCTGGGCGCCGACATTTTTATCATCTTCAAGGTCTCGCCTGCAGTCACGAACGTGGATCACTTTCTGGAAGGCGAAAAGCGCAAGAAATTGACGTTCGAGGATTATCAGGCTGTAGCGGCAGCGTGCCGACACTGCGAACTGGTGGGCGCATCAACGCGGAATGAAACCGGCAGTGTGAAGTACGAAGGGCAATCCATCAGCGACACGACTGTGCGCGGCATGACGCCGGCAATGGGTACGATCCTCGATGTCGATCTAAACGCCGGCCGCATGTTCAATGAGACCGAGGTAGATAATCGATCGCCGGTTGCTGTGATTGGCAACGATATTGTCGAGCACCTCCTACAGGGGGTTGATCCCGTGGGCAAGGAGATACGCATTGACGGCTGGCCCTATCAGGTAATCGGAGTGGCCAAGAAAAAGGGCTCCACGCTGGGACAGAGCGCCGACAACTTTGTAATGATTCCCATTACCGCCAGCATGAAGCAGTATGGCTCGCGTGATGACACTCTTAGGATTTGCGGCAAAGCCGCCAGCGGAGGCGTGCCACTGAATGAGGCGATCGACGAAGCACGCGCCGCTCTGCGGGCCCGCCGCCACGATCCGCCTGGCGGAGAAGATAGTTTTGATATCGAAACCAACGCTAGCTTGCTCGGCATCTGGACCAGTTTCAGCCAGACTTTTTTCATCGCCACCATCGGGATTGCATGCATTTCGCTGGTAGTCGGCGGCATTGTGATCATGAATATCATGCTGGTTGCGGTGACCGAGCGAACCCGGGAGATCGGCATTCGCAAAGCACTGGGCGCACGCCGCGAAGATGTGCTGTTGCAATTCCTGGTCGAGGCTGTAACTCTGGCTCTGGCAGGCGGAGCGCTCGGAGTATTGTCCGGGGTTGCGGTTGCCGAGACAGTGACCATGCTGATTGGAATGCCGTCATCAATCAAACTTTGGGCGGTTGCTGCCGGGCTGGTCGTTTCTGCCAGCGTAGGCGTGTTCTTTGGTGTATATCCTGCGCAAAAGGCATCGAAGCTGGATCCGATTGTGGCGTTGAGATTTGAAACATAAAAAGGAATTGGTAATTGGGTAATTTGTAATTGAGCAATTTAGAAACCTGAGCCGCGGAGCTTCTAAAATTGCTCAATTACAAAATTACACGATCACTCAATTGTTTATGATTCACAGGGACGAGTTCGGCGAGATCGTGCAGATGGCGACGGATACGATCCGCGGTAACAAGTTGCGTTCCGGTCTTACGGTTCTTGGCATTGTGATTGGTGTGGCGATGGTGATTGGCGTTTCCTCCATTGGCCGCGGCCTCGACGAGAATGTGCGCGAAATGGTCGCGAGCGTGGGGTCTGACAACATCTTTGCGTATCATCTTGACCCGCTCACGTTCGGGCGACCCACCGAAGAGATGCGAACGCGCAAGAAACTGAGCTTCGAGGATGCAGAAGCGATAAAGGAGTTGCCACATGTAAAGGCCGTATCGGCGGGCCTCAGGTACTTCCGCCCTGAGCTGGGTGTCGGCACCTTTGTAGTGAAATATCAGGATCGCAAAGTGAAGAACACGATTCTCGAGGGTGACACCGCATCCGTGAAGGATGTGTACGATCTCCCCATGGCTGCCGGTAGATGGTTTACGGAAATCGACGACCAGCGTCGCGGCACGGTGATCGTTCTCGGGCACGATACGGCGGAGGAGTTGTTTCCCCTGGAGAGCCCGTTGGGGAAAGAGATCAACATCGAAGGACGGTTGTTTGAGGTGATTGGCACTTTGGACAAGATTAAGTCAGTGTTTAGCGGTGGCAAAGATCCTAACGATAATCGCATCTTTTTCCCTCTGACCACTTTCAAGACTTTGCACCCTGAGCTAAAGGATCACTGGATCAGCGCTAAAGCTACCTCCCACGACGATGTGCCAAAAGCGATTGACGAGATTCGCCAACTGTTGCGCCGGCGGCGGAAGGTTCCTCCTGACAAGCCAGATAATTTTGCCGTCTTAACCACGGATTCAATCTCTGACGTATGGAATCAGCTCACTGGCATGTTATTCGTGGGCGTGTTCGCCATCTCAAGCGTAGGGTTGCTTGTTGGTGGCGTGGGCGTAATGAATATCATGTTGGTTAGCGTGACCGAGCGGACGCGCGAGATTGGCATCCGGAAGGCAATCGGCGCGCGTAAGCGCGACATTCTTTTGCAATTCACGTTGGAAGCGATCATTCTTACTGCGGTCGGCGGGGTAATTGGTATTTTGTTGGGCGCCATTATCGTGGGAGTTATACCAGAGTTCTGGCCGTCACTGCCCGCTCGTATGTCGACATTCTGGACGATTTTCGGTTTTACTTCAGCGGCGGCGGTTGGCCTCGTCTTCGGTATCTACCCCGCGTGGAAGGCCGCAAATCTCGACCCTATAGAGGCGCTCCGTTACGAATAGCCTGGATTGCGCTTTCACATGATGCACTTCATTCTCACCGCAGTTTGGATCGCCGCTATCTGCGGCATTGTTTCCAGTTCGCTCTACTATCTGCTTTGCCTGTGGAGCGCGTTTCACTTTCTGGTTGAACAGAGAGAAGATGTCATTCAGGCTGGGCAAACCTTCCCGCCCGTCTCGATTCTCAAACCATTGAAAGGAAGTGATCCGGAAATCTATGAATGCTTTCGCAGCCATTGCCTGCAGCGGTATCCGGAATACGAAATCATATTCGGGGTAAGCGACGCCGATGATCCAGCGGTCGAGAGCGTGAAGTCATTGCAACTGGAATTCCCGGATCGCAGGATTAAGTTGGTCGTGAGCCCGAAGATACTGGGTGCGAATGTGAAAGTCAGCAACCTCGCGCAGATGCTGCCAGAGGCTCGTTATGAGCATCTCATCGTGAACGACAGCGACATTCGTGTCGAGCCTGATTATCTGCGCCAGGTGATCACGCCGCTGTTTGACTCGCGAATAGGAATGGTTACCTGCCTTTACCGCGGAGTGGCAACTCCAACGCTCGGATCGCGGTTGGAAGCGCTGGGCATCAGTACGGATTTTTGCGCTGCAGTATTGGCTGCGCGCCAACTTGAAGGTGGGATTCGCTTTGGGTTGGGATCCACTCTCGCTTTTCGTCGCGTAGAGTTGGAGAAGATCGGAGGATTTGCCTCGATCGTCAACCATCTTGCTGATGATTATGAACTGGGCAAGCGTATTGCGGAACTTGGGCTAGCCATAAAGTTATCGGATGTTGTGGTCGAAACATATCTTCCGGCCTACGGGCTGAAGGATTTTTTCGCGCATCAGCTGCGATGGTCACGGGGTGTTCGCGATGCTCGGGCTGGTGGCTACTTCGGTCTGGTTTTCACGTTTGGAAGTCTATGGGCGTTGTTGGCATTAGCGACAGGTGGAACAAAGTTATGGTCCTGGGGTTTGCTTGGTTCTACGATATTTCTTCGTTTCGCGGTCGCAGTGGTGCTGGGCGGGAAGGTTTTGCGTGACCGGCAGGTTCTGAAATATTTGTGGCTGATTCCGCTGCGCGATTTGATTGCAGTTATGGTGTGGATCGTAAGCCTGGGTGGTCACACTGTGACTTGGCGCGGAGATACGTTCAGGTTGAAAAATGGGAAGCTCACTCGGATAGAGTTGCGAGGTGATTAGGACGCTGAACCGATGAAAGGGACAAGGGAACGGGAGGAGTATTGCGATCCAAGATTGCCCTGACTTTGTTTGCAAGTTGTCTTAATGTAAACGGCTTTTGCAGAAAGTTGTTTTCCACATCCACGACTTTATGATCCAAAATAGTTTGGCCGGCGTAACCGGAAATAAATAAAACTCTAGTTTCGGGGCGGATTATCCCGAGTTCCTTCGCAAGCTGGCCTCCACTGATACGGGGCATGACGACGTCGGTAACTGCGAGTGCAATCGGATCTCGGTGATGTTTCACGATAGACGTTGCTTCCCGGCCGTCTCGCGCTTCCAGCACAGTGTAACCACGCAAGCCGAGAAACTCGGCCGTTGCCCGGCGTAAAGCGTCTTCGTCTTCAACTAGAAGAATGGTTTCCGTACCTGCTGAGAGCCTCTCTTCCCCCGAGTTCGATGCTTCCGTCGTGGCTACGAGATCCTGCACACACGGCAGATAGATCTTGAATACCGTCCCCATCCCAGCCTCGCTATAGGCCCAGACAAATCCGTGATTTTGTTTCACGATGCCATAAACCGTCGCCAGCCCCAGCCCCGTTCCTTCGCCCAAGGGTTTGGTGGTGTAGAAGGGCTCGAAAATGTGCGGCAGATGATCTGGAGAGATTCCAGCGCCGGTATCGCTCACGGTGAGGACGGCATAAACTCCGACGGGAATAACCGCGTTCTTGTGGCAGACGTATTCCTCGCTTAGACGAACATTCGAGGTCGCGATGGTGCAGCGTCCGCCCTCGGGCATTGCATCGCGCGCATTGGCTGCGAGGTTCATCAGGATCTGCTCGATCTGCATGGGATCAAGACGAACCCGGCCCAGTCGCTCTCCGGGAATGAACGTCAGTTCAATATCTTCTCCGATCAGTCGATGAAGAGTCTTGACTATCGCACTAACCACGGGATTGAGTTCGGCCACGCGCAAGGCCTGTGGTTGGTTGCGACTGTAAGCCAGCAACTGGCGAGTTAATTCCGCGGCGCGCCGCGCTGCGGAAAGGATCTCCTCCAACTGGCTCTGCGTAACACTTCCTGGAATCACGGAATCCATCGCCAGTTCGGAGTAACTGGTTATGATGGTTAACAGGTTATTGAAGTCGTGAGCCACCCCCCCCGCAAGACGTCCTACAGCATCCATCTTCTGCGCCTGAAGCAGTTGGGCTTCAAGATTCAGTCGTTTCGTGAGATCGCGACCGTTCGAGACAAAATGGGTGATGGCGCCGGCCGCATCGCGGATAGCGCTGATGCTCTCGTCGATATAATACAATTCGCCGTTCTTTTTTCGGTTCACCAGGATATTGTGGTAGATGTTGCCCACACTAATCGTCTCCCACAACTCGCGGTATATTGCCGGCGCTTGCTGGCCAGAAGTCAGGATGCCACGAGTCTTGCCGATGGCTTCGGCTGAAGAATATCCCGTCAGCGATTCGAAGGCAGGATTTACATACTCGATCAGGCCATCACTGTTCGTGATCATGATTGTGTCGGCGGATTGTTCGACCGCGCAGGAGAGCTTGCTTAAGGAAGCTTCCGCTAAATTCCGTTGCTGCTGTGCGGAGTGTAGATTCAACGTGCATCGAATCGTGCGTAGAAGATTGGCTCCGGTCAGTTGTGTTTTCTCCAGGCAATCCGAGGCGCCGGCCTGAATAAGCTCGGCGACCGCTTTCTCATCCGCCTGGTCGGTCAGCACGATGAAAGGCACAGTTCGCCCTGTCTGCAAGAACTCTGCCAGCAGCTTCGTCGCGGCGGCATCACCAGTGCCATGTTCGAATAAGACCAGGCCGTACTGGCCCCGCTCTAACATGGTTTTCGCCTCTTCGAGCGAGCCGGCGTGATCGAGTTCCGCAGGCATCGCGCCCCGGTTCCGCTCCAGAACTTCGCGAATAAGAAAAAAATCTTCTTCCTGATTGCCCACTAGCAACACCGGCAAGAGGGAACTCGAAGAGGCGAGTTGGGTTGCGCTGGACATGGCGAAGAGTTGTTTACACTTTTAACATCGGAAAGTCTTCGTCGCGCCGTGGCCTTCGAAGCGGGTTGGAGACGATTCTGGCGCGGCGCAAGTCTCGAATTGGGCGCCCTTCCAGTTCGGGATAGGTTTTCTCTTATCTGCTCAGAATGGCAGTCATCTGTTTATTCCCCATCTGGTTATTCGCATTGTTCCTTGGCGGTTAACCAATGCTGGGAGTCTGCGTCTAATGAACAGATCTCACTTTGAAGGTGATCGGTTCTCATGGGGCATGGGGAACACCTAGGGAACAATAGAGCGTCTTTCTGCGTATCGTCTGGAGAGACCGCTTGCGTCCGAGTGACGAACCCGCCTGCGTTACTTGGGTGGTGCGGAGCCGTAGAGTTTTTGGAGGGATTATGGAAAGTCAGCCAAACGCGATCAGAACCTCGATTAATAGCGGGAATGGGCATGTGCTGGAGGTTGTGCGGGAGGCTCATGAAGAGCTGCGTCACCTGTTGCAGCAGCGCGCAGAAGTAATGCGCCGCATTGGAACCATTAAGCAGACCATTGCCGGCCTTGCCAATCTATATGGTGACGAAGTATTGAGCGAAGAACTGCTGGAGTTGATCGATCGAAAGAGCAGTGGGCGTCAATCTGGATTCACCAAAGCGTGCCGTATGATTTTAATGGATGCGAATCGCTCCTTGAGCGCCCGTGGAGTATGTGACCGGATTCAGGAGAAGATGCCGCTCATGCTGTCGCGGCACAAAGATCCCATGGCCTCGGTTACCACCGTGCTGAATCGATTGGTTGCCTATGGCGAAGCTAAAGCTGTGGTTCTCGAAAATGGCCGCCGTGCCTGGGAGTGGGTGGCTGACTCTGAACCCGCGCCGGCCCGGATGGCGGTCGTCCCCGTTGCACACTGATTTGTGCAATAGACTCGTGGCATTAGTTGGTGCTAGCCCGGCGGCAACAGCATCCCTTTCTCCAGATGCCGGATAACGTGTGCGTACGAGGCTGCGTGCGGATCATGCGTGACCATCACAATTGTCTTGTGAAAGTCCTCGTTCAGCCGCTTGAGGATCTCCAGAACTTCCGTAGCGGAGTGACTATCCAAATCGCCGGTAGGCTCGTCAGCCAGTAAGAGAGTCGGATCGCTGACAATCGCCCGAGCGATCGCTACTCTCTGCTCCTGTCCGCCGGAAAGCTGCTTCGGCAAGTGGTTGACGCGTTCTTCCAGTCCGACGAGTTTCAGTGCGGTCATCACGTGATCGCGTCTCTGCTTGGGATTTAGCTTGGTCAGCAGCAATGGCAGTTCTACATTTTCAAAGGCGGTGAGAACGGGAATCAGATTAAACGTCTGGAACACGTACCCGATGTGCTCGTTGCGCCAGTGTGCGGCTTGCGAGTCGTTGAAACGGAAAATATTCTGATTCTGCACCAGTAGTTCGCCCGACGTCGGCCGGTCGATGGCCGCAATCATATTGAGCAGCGTCGTCTTGCCGGAGCCCGAGGGCCCCATCAGCGCCAGGAATTCGCCGGTGGCAATGTCGATGGAGACGTCGTCGAGAGCTTTTACTTCGAAGGCTTCTCGTCTGAAAATCTTGCTGACGTTGCGAGCCTGAACTACCTTTGTTCCGGTTGCGACTTTGGCTTCAGCGACTGTGCTCATGAAATTAACCTTTCAGCTTGATCGTTTCCCCATCTTTAAGGTCTTGCGGTCCCTTGGTAATTACGCTCTCACCGCCCACTAATCCGTCCACAAGAAATCCGTCAGTGCGCTGGCTCACCACTTGAACCTCACGTATGCGCGCTTTGCCATCGAAAGCTAGAAACACCACTTTCTTGCCATCGTGATCGCGCAACGCGCTAGCCGGTACAAAGGCTCCGGTATGCTGGGTATTCACAGTTTTAGGTGCGTCGGCCAGAAATTTCACCGTGGCATTCATCTCCGGCCGCAGGAAGACATTTGGATACTTGGCTGGATTTAGCACTTGCACCTTCACCTGCACTGTAGCTTTTTGCCGATTGGCTTCGGGCGAAATCTGTGCAATTTCGCCGTCGTACGTTTTGTCGGGATAGGTGTCCGTTGTGACAATGCCTTTCTGCTTCGGACTGAGCCGGGCAAAGTCGGCCTGTGCGATATCGAGCTCAACCTGAAGATCATTCAAATCAGCCAGCGAGACTACCGATCCTTGTGGACCACCCGCTGCTGCGCTGGCAAACTGCGCGGTGATGAGTTCCCCTTTTTCGGCCGTGCGATCCAGAATTGTTCCGGTGACTGGCGCGCGAATTACCGTGGCGTCCAGCTGCGACTTGGCATAATCGGCAAGGCCCTGCGCCTGAGCCACTGATCCACGTGCCCGTGCGATCTCTTCCGGCCGCGGTCCGATCTTCATCAGCTGAAAAGCTTTGTCCAGCGAATTGACTTTCTGTTGATCGGAATCAAACCTTGCGGTCGCATCGTCCAGCGACTGCCGCGAGACTACACCCGCGGAGGAAAGTTCTTTGGTGCGGTCCAGGGTCAGCTTGTCATTCACCAGCGTGGCCCGAGCTTCGTCGAGATTGTGTTGTGCTTCCTGAATCTCTTCTGGCCGCGATCCATGCTCGAGTTCTTCGAGATACGCGCGGGCATTTTCCAGCGCCCCCTTGGCCTGCTCGTAGGAGGCACGGAACTCTTCGTCCTCCAAGCGCACGAGAACCTGTCCTTCTTTCACCTTGTCACCTTTTTCCACGCCGATCCATGCCAGGCGTCCGGTGACTTTGGAGTTCACGTTGATGGTGTGATGCGCCACGATATAGCCCGTCGCCGAAAGCACGATGCCGCCAACCTCACTACTCTCCGCCGCTGCGCGTACTACTTCGACCTCAGGCACGTCGCGCGCGAGCAAACGATAGGCCAGCACGGACAGGCTTAATACGGCGACTACAACGATTCCGATCACAATGTAACGGCGGGCCCAGGCGGGAGGTTCTCCATTGCCCCCTCCGCGCTCCGAGCGGTCGATGCGCAAGCTCTGCAAGTCCTCGTGTTTTGCATCAATCGGCATAAGTAGGAATACGGAATATTTATGGCTCTAGTTTCCTAAAATTCAACCTCGCAATGCAGTCAAAATATTCTGGCGTGCCGCGTGCCACGCCGGGAACAGCCCGCCAAACAATCCCATGGCCAACGCGAAGATGATTGCATACATCGCAACCTGCCAGGTGATTTGCAGGCTAAATACCACTTCGCTGAACGTCACTGCATTCGACGTACCGGTCTGCATTCCGTTGAAAGGCAGCATCAGCAGAATTCCCGCGAGTGCGCCTAACAAAGCCAACAATAAAGATTCGAAAACAAACGAAGTCAGAATGGCAGGTCGGGAAAATCCCAGCACGCGCAAAGTCGCAATCTCGCGCCCGCGGTAGGCCACCGCCGCGTACATTGTATTCATCGCCGCGAAACTCGAGCCAATTGCCATGATGATTGCGACTACGATGCCGATGTATTTGATGGGAGCACCAGAACTCGTTTGCTTTGCGTAATAGTCCGTTTCTAAAACTCCTTCCAGTTTGAGACGCTGATCGTCGCTCACGCGGTTCTTCAGCGCATCGGCGGCTATAGGATCAGTGGCACGCAAGTACGCGGATGAATATCCGCCCTGACGATCAAAATCCGCCGCCATCTGATTCACATCGCACCAGATTTCAGATTCATAAGCCGAACCGCCGGCGTCAAACACGCCTACAACTTTCCAGGCGCCTTTGCCAAACTCCATGGTGTCGCCAATGTTCGCATGGGAAAACCGAGAGCGAATGGATTTACTCACAACAACTTCACGCTGCCCGGTGTGAAACCAGCGTCCCTCAATCAATTTGGCGCTCGGGCGGAGTTCCAAGCCGTCCGGCATCATTCCGCGCACGGTGACGTTCACTTCGCCGGTGCCATCTTTGCGTGGAAGTACGATCACCACCACCCACTCGCCGGAGACCATGGGCTCGCCGTGGCTATCTTTCGCGATGCCGGGAAGAACCTTCAGCGTAGGAAACAATGCCGCGTCGAAGCCTCCGGAGAGTTCCGCCTCAGATCCTTTGCGCAGCACGAGCACGTTGTTTGGATTGCCGCTGGATACAAAAGCTTTCTGCAAGCCAGCAAGCAGCGCCATCAAGAAGATGGCAGTAGTGACTGTAAGCGCAATCCCAAGCGCGGTCATTACGGTGAGTCCCTTGCGGAGTTTCAAATTGCGGACGTTATAGCTGATCGGTATCGCCATAAGTTCTTCTCACTTCAGCCAATGTGGCGTAGACCCTCCACAATATTTGTGCGCGATGCATTGTATGCCGGCAGACAGCCACTGACGAATCCCACGGTTGCTGCCACCAGCAGGGATGCCATCATCGTTGGAATAGTGACTCTCATGCCGGCAGGAATTCCGATGGCGATGGGAGAGTGGGTCAACCAACGTATCAGCAGGGCTGCCCCCAGAACTCCCAGCGCTCCACCGGCCAGGGACAAGGCGATCGCCTCGCCGACGAACATCGAGAGCACACGCGGGCGAGTGAATCCAAGCATCTTGAGCACCGCAACTTCACGCGTTCGCGCTCGAATCGACATGGCCATGGTATTGCCGGAGACCAGAAGAATGGCAAAAACTACCGCGCCGCAGATGCCGAGAATAAATGCCTTCACGTTCCCCAAAGACGATACGAAGGAGAGTTGGAACGCCTGCTGGCTCTCGGTCTTGGTTCGTTGGGGTGCATTGCGAAACATTTCATCGATTGCCTTGGAGACCGGGGCCACGTCACTGGGCGAGGCCACCTCTGTGAGGTACCATCCCGCTTGTCCTTTGAACCAACTGACCGACTCTTCCAAATATTTGGTGTTGAAAATCAACGATCGAACGGGCGGATCGATGGTGTAGATCGCGCGAATCGTGACCTCGGGATGCACGGGAAAATACGGACTCTGCAGCGTCAGGTGGTCGCCAATTTTCCAGCCGAATTTCCTGGCTAGCTCTACATCAACCATGGCTGCGGTGCGGTCACGCTGCCAGGCCAGCAACTGGTCCGGTGGAACGATCTTGTCGGCTGCAACCTTGGGATATTCGTCCGGGTCGGTGACCACTTGGGCGAAGGAGTTGGTTGAGCGGTCGTCTTTGTAAACATTTCCGAAATAAGTCATCGGCACAACGGCCACAACGCCGGGCACAGTTCGAATCTTGTCGCGGTAGTACGCCGGCAGGAAAAATGCCAGGGAGACGCGATCCCGGGTAATGATCCGTTTTACGGAATCCGGAGGACCCTGGTCAATGTAAAACGTCCGCCAGATCGACATCATCAGCGTAAGCAGGAGCAAAGAGAAGCTGATGCTCAGCATAGTCAGCAGGCTGCGCCGCTTGTTGCGAAACGTATTGCGCACTACAAAACTGCCGAGCGTCATAAGTCAACCGATGTGGCGTAACCCGTCCACGATATTCACTTTTGAAGCGTGATAGGACGGAAGCGTGGCGCTGACAAGCCCAACGAATCCGGCGATCAATAGAGATAGTACGCACATCCCGGGCGTCACCTTCATGGGGAAAAAAGAGATGAACTGTTTCGAATGAGTAAGGCCGTAAATCATCAACCAACCCAGGAAAAATCCAAGGAAGCCCCCCGCAAGAGATAGCGCCACAGCCTCGCTTACGAACAGGCCCAGCACGCTTTGCCGGGTGAAACCCAATGTTTTAAGTACGGCCACTTCTCTCGTTCGTTCACGGATCGACATCGCCATGGTATTCGCGGAAACCAGCAGCGTTGCGAACACAACAGCCGAACAAATCATCAGGATGAATGCTTTCACGTTGCCCATCATGGCGACAAATTCCAAACCGAAGGCCTTCTCGCTTTCCGTTTTTGTAGGCTGAGGAGAATTGCGGAACATTTCGTCCACCGTGCTGGCGATCTTGCTTACGTCTCCGGGAGAAGCGGCCAGAATACTGAAAGTGCCGGCTTGACCCTTGAAAAAAGGAACCGCTTCTTCCACGTACTTGGAATTGAAATAGACTGACTTGTTGTCCGGGTAGGAGGTGAAGATGCCTCGAATATACAACTCCAGGTCGACAGGATAAATGTTGCCCTTCAATACGATCCGATCCCCCAGCTTCCATCCGTATTTCTTGGCCAAGGTGTCATCGACAATTACGCCCTGGCGATCGCGTTGCCAGGCAATTCGTTGCTCATCCGGTATTTGGATGTCGCGGAAGACTTTGAAAAATTCCTCCGGATCAGTGCCGAATTGCGCGAAAAAGTTCTCCGGCTTATCGTCCTTGTAGATTCCGCCGAACCATGAAACCGGGACCACCGCCACCACCCCCGGCACCGCGCGAATTTTCTCGCGGTAAAATCCAGGCAAAGTGAAAGTCAAAGAAACCCGATGCCGCACCACTAAGCGCTCCGCCGATTCGGCGCTGCCTTCATCAAGGTAGAACGCCCGCCAGATCGTCATCATGAGGGTCAGCAACAGCAAAGAAAAAGCGATGCTCAACACAGTCAGAATGCTGCGCCGCTTATTGCGGAAGGCGTTCTTGGTGACAAATCGGGTCAAAGTCATATTTCGAAACCTGGTTGAACTAAACCTCGAGGAAGCCGCGGCCCGCTGGAGTGTGTAGACTCCTAGCCCAAACAGGCCTCAAGAATAAACGAGTGATTACCCTGCGACAACTCCCCAGGCTGGAAATCTAAGGTGGCCCAAGCCACTGCGCGCATTCCTAATAATTGATTCGCATGCCGCTAAACCGCTAGTGGAGATCGTCATATCACTTGGCTGACAAATGTCACATCTATCGTGCTTACTGATTAAACGTCTCTATCAGGAAAAGGTCACGCGGAGAGCGGCCGCGGGGTGTTGCCGTGGCCAGGAATCCCCATCAGCGACCAGCGCAGAGCCCCATTTTCCGCCGTGTTATCAGTACTTTGGTAACTCGAAGCGTTGGCGCGGTGGCGCTATTCTAACCGTACCCTGCCCCGGGGTTTTGAACCCACGCGGCTTCTCAGTTGAACCGCTGGCTTGTTTCTTTGTGATGAGGCGCGGAGCAAATGTCTAAAATTGGCCACTTCGAAATCCTGAGTGAACTGTCAAAGTCTGCCACTGGCGCGGTCTATAAGGCCAACGATGCGCAAACCGGCCAAACCGTAGCGTTGAAGGCGATTCAGTTGTCGGCATTCGGCGAAAGCGCCGGCGAACTGGAGAAGTGTCTTCTGGAAGAGGTCGAGACAACGAAGGTCCTGAGCAATCCAAATCTTACTACCGTTACTGGCGCGGGAGTCATGGAAGGCCAGTTCTGCGCCGCCATGGAATACATACAGGGGAACAGTGTGGCCACGATGTTGGCGCGAAAAGAGGGATTTTCGATCTGGGATCTGCTGGATATCGGCCGGCAAGTCTGTGGCGGGCTCGACCAGGCTCACTCGCAAAATGTTTTTCACTATAGCCTTGAACCGGCAAAGATCATGTGCGGGTGGGATGGCACCGTAAGAGTCTTGGGATTCGGAGTTTCCAGTGTGGGGAAATTTACCGCCCAAATGCCCGACGCTCCCTCCATTTTGCATTACATGTCACCCGAGCAGATTCGCGGCGAGAGCATTGATGCGCGCTCGAATCTATTTAGTCTTGGCACATTGTTTTATGAGATGGTCACGGACCACAAAGCCTTCGAGGGGGAGAATTCCGAATCCCTGCGCCAGAGCGTCCTCGAGAGTGCACCAGTTCCTCCGGCGCAGTTAAATCCCAAGCTGCATCCGGTCCTGAGCGATCTCATCATGAAGGCCCTCGCCAAGGACCCGAGCGAGCGCTATCAGAATGGGCGCGCGCTGCTAGATGATTTGGAAAAGTGCAAGGAATCGAAGCCGCAAGCCATGAAAACTACTACGGCCGCGCCGGCGAAAGCGCCGGCACCTGCGGCACCGGTGAAAGCCGCGGCCCAAACAAAGTTCGCGTCCGCGTCCCCCGCGCCGGCACAGAGGAAACCTGCTGGCTCTCCGGCTCCGGCGGTTTCGAAACCGGCACCACAGTCAGCAGTAGCGAAGCAACCGCCGGCTCCCCGTGCGGCCGCGGCTGCGGCCGGTTGGGGAGGAAGCCAATCCACATCCTCGGCACCGAACCTGGAAGCTTCCAATCAGCACATAGCTCCGCAACCTAAGGTGACCAGCAATGCCGCGCCGCCATCGGCTTCCATGTCTTCGGCTGTTCTCGAGGAGCCAGAAGTAGAAGCGCCGAGCCCAGAGCCGCCTAGAATTTCCGTCGACCCGATGATGGCGGAGGGCGCCCCATCGCGCAGCAGCGGCGCCGTCAGCTTTTCGGAGATGACCGAACTGCCGCCGTTGAAGGAAGTCTATATCGCGCCTCCTCCGCCTCCTCCGGCATTTCAGGAGCCGCCTTCGCCCGCGTCGAATCTCAGATCGGGCGGCGATGAGGACAAGCCGAAGATTCAGCCGCGCGAAGTCGCCGAAAAGGCAATCAAGGAAATAAAAAACGTTCCTCCAAGCCTGATGGTTTACTCGATTGCCGGTGCCGCAGTTTTGATCCTTATCATCGCGATCGCACTGGTTCTTCACATCAACCATTTGAACGGTGATGACGATTCTGGGAGTGCCGTGCCCGCGCAGCCTGCGGCACAATCGGTAGCGAGTCAACCTGCTGCTCCGGCGCAACCGCAGCAGACCACCGTGCCTCAACCTGTCACGCCAGATCAAACTCAGCCAGCCGACGTGGTTGAAACTCAACCGGTAACTACGCGCCCGGTTGCAGTTGCTGCCGCTGCGCGGGGAAGGAAGAACGCGAAAAAGAAAAACGCTCCCGTCGCTGCGGTCGCTGTTCCGGGACAGATCGCCATCGACTCCACTCCTCAAGGCGCGCAAGTACAAGTCGACGGAAAAACCGATCCCAGCTGGGTTACTCCATTTACGCTATCCGGGCTGAATGCCGGCCAGCACACAGTGACCGTCAGCAGACCCGGCTACTCGAGTGATACGCGCACGGTTGCGGTGGCATCCGGCAATAAATCGTTTCTCGTGACGCATCTGACGCAGCTTATGGCGACGCTTTCCGTTAGCAGCACACCACCCGGCGCCAATGTTTATATCGACGGCAGAGATACTGGCAAGCTGACACCTGCACAAGTTTCCGTGGATAAAGGTCAGCACGTAGTGCTTGTGCGCAAGGGCGGGTTTATCGATGAAACTACGAGCACACAGTTTGTCATTGCCCAAACGGTAAGCTTCTCGCCGACGCTACGCTCGCTGGGTAACGTGGACGACATTAAGACCGTAGGCAAAATAGGCAAGCTGTTCGGCGGCAAACAGGCGCAGGGCATGGGCACGGTCAGCATCAAGACCCAGCCCAAGGGAGCTCAGATTGCCGTCAACAAGCACATGCTTGATAAAGGCTCGCCGGTGGACGTGATGCTCGATCCGGGCAATTACATTGTCGATATCACCCTAACCGGCTACTCTCCGGTTCATAAAGTCATAACGGTGGACAAGGGCGGAAAAGCTGTCATCGACGAAGTCCTACAACACGAGTAGCTCAACGATATTCGGAATCCTGCACTTAAGGAAATTGAAAACCCTTGAAGCTCGGCCCGAGTTGACCGACTCGTCTCTCATTCGGTTGGCCTTTTAACATTTTTTTAACCTCACCGTAACATTCCTGCTCTAGCATCGCCAGGACTGCAGCATCCCTCACCTTCCATTGGGAAAGGATAAAAAGCTTATGCGCGAATTTCTGTCCGTATGCCTCGTCGCGGCCATGATTACCGGGCCAGTGTGGACACCGGTAGCAAGTGCCGCAACCGTTAAAACAGCCACTCCAATCAAACATATTGTGATTATTTTCGGAGAAAACCGATCCTTCGACCACTACTTCGGCACGTATCCATACGCGCTGAACCCCAAGGGCGAGCCACAATTTCACGCGCTCTCGAACACACCTACCGTAAACGGCTTGAGCAATGCGCTGCTAAATAACAATCCAAATCTAAACCCGCTCAATGGCAGCGGAGCAGCCAATCCGTTCCGCTTCGACCGCTCCCAGGCCAATACGCAAGACATGGGTCACGATTACACTCCCGAACAATTGGCCTTCAACGGTGGCGCGATGGACTTGTTCCCTGCCAACACCGGCAGCGCGGGTCCTCCACCCAGCGCTCCTCCAGATGTTGTACTCACGACCGGTCAAGTGATGGGATACTTCGACGGGAATACGGTGACCGCGCTGTGGAACTATGCTCAGCACTATGCGATGAGTGATAACTCTTACAGCACCAACTTTGGTCCTTCCACCGTCGGCGCCATCAATTTGATTTCAGGTCAGACCAATGGCGTCGCGAAACACCTCGGTGGTACCGGTGAGTTAGTAGCGGACGGAAACGGCGGGTTTAGCGTAATTGGCGACCCTGATCCGTTCGGCGATGTGTGCTCCGGTAGCGAACAGGTACAGATGGCTGGAAAGAACATTGGCGACCTGCTCAATGCAGCCAATATCACATGGGGCTGGTTTGCCGGAGGTTTCAACCTGAACATTGTTAATCCCGATGGCAGCACCGGGTGCAATCGCCAGTCCACTTCGCCAATTGTTGGTACACAAGGCGATTACGTTCCGCATCACACTCCGTTCCAGTACTACGCTTCGACTGCAAATCCCACGCATGCGCGTCCGAAGTCGGTGAAGACGATTGGTTATTCGGGCGATCCTGCCAATCACGACTACGACGTCGATGATTTCTTTGCCGCAGTGCAAGCCGGTAATTTCCCGACGGTGAGCTTCCTCAAGGCCATCTCGATTCAAGATGCTCATCCCGGCAATTCGGATCCGCTGGATGAACAGGAATTCGTGGTGAAGGTAGCCAACTTCCTCCAGGGCCAACCGGAGTGGGCGAACACGGCCTTAGTCGTGCTCTATGACGATTCCGACGGCTGGTACGATCATCAGCTCGGCCAGATCGTGAACGGATCGAAGAGCGCGGCTGATGCTCTCACCGGTCCGGGAAGCTGCGGAAGTGGCGCTACCGCGCTGCCTGGCTTGAATCCCGCTACGAAGCACGCTCAGGGCCGGTGCGGATACGGTCCGCGGCAACCGCTGCTCGTCATTTCTCCGTGGGCGAGGCACAACTTTGTCGATCATTCGGCCACCGATCAAACCTCGGTGATTCGCTTTATCGAGGATAACTGGCTCAACGGCCAGCGGATCGGGCAGGGATCTTTTGATGGCATCGCCGATTCCATCAGTTCCTTGTTCGACTTCCATCAGGTTGTGACCGACGACCTTTTCATTCTCAACCCAACTACGGGCGAGCCCGTTAGTACTGGCTCACTCTATTAGCGCGCATCCCGGCGGGTGCGTTTGTCGCCAATCCGGATAAGGAACGGCAAGGCATGCGGATCGTCAGTCCTGTGCCTTGCCGTTGTTGTATGCTTGCGCGAAAGGTATGTAGTGATTACACGTCGAAATTTTCTGCAACGCTCGAGCCTACTGGGTACAATTCTGGCGGCTGGCAAGAGCGGCCTACTCAATGCTACGTCGCAGTCGGTGGCTACAATGGCCCCGGCGCTGGACGTAAATACCTTGGCACAATTCGTGGATCCTCTTCCGAGTCCTGAAATCGCAAAGGCTCATGCGCTTCGTCCCAGTCCTGCTGATGCAAAGCTAAAAGTCCCTTTTTATCGAATCCAGGCGCAAGCCACCGCCAGCAAAGTTCACCGCGATTTGCCGCTGACCAAATTCTGGAGCTTCGGTTCTTCCACGCCCGGTCCGACATTCGAGACGCGCGCCGGTGAACCGTTGCTGGTGGAATGGATAAACGCTCTACCCAGCGAACACTTCTTGCCGATGGACCGCACTATTCACGGCGCAGAGGCCGACAAACCCGCCGTCCGCACTGTGGTGCACTTGCACGGGGCTAAAACCGGACCAGAAAGCGACGGCTATCCGGAAGACTGGATCGTTCCGGGGAAATCCTCGGTCTACTACTATCCCAACCAGCAGGATGCAGCCATGCTCTGGTATCACGACCACGCGCTGGGGATTAATCGCCTCAATGTCTACGCAGGATTATTGGGAACGTTTTTTATTCGAGACAGCGTCGAGGATGGCTTGAATTTGCCGAAGGGCAAATACGAATTGCCACTCATTCTTTACGACCGCCTGTTGACGCATGAGGGACAGCTACTCTATCCCGTTTCTCCCGACCCGCAATCTCCTTGGATTCCCGAGATATTTGGCAATGCCATTCTGGTCAACGGAAAGTTGTTCCCTTATCTCGATGTTGAGCCGAGAAAATACCGCTTCCGGGTGTTGAACGGATCGAACGCCCGTTTCTACAATCTATCGTTGGTTGAGAGCGTACCCGCCAATCATAACGAAGTGCCCTTTCACCAGATCGGAACGGACCAGGGATTGTTGTCCGCGCCGGTGCCGCTCACCAATCTTGAAATCGCGCCGGCCGAGCGCGCAGATCTTGTCATCGATTTCAGCGAACATCGCAGTGCTCGATTGATTCTGAAAAGTGACGCCTTCGTGATCATGCAATTCCGCGTTTCGTCGCAGAAAGTGAGCGACCCAAGCTCGCTGCCGTCGGCCTTGCGGGCAGTGCCAAAGATTCCGGAATCACGGGCCGTTCAAACGCGTTTGCTGACGCTCAACGAATACGTCAACAAGGCGGGCAATCCGGTCATGTTGCTTTTGAACGCGGCTCACTGGAAGATGCCGATCACAGAAAAGCCAGTGCTGGGTTCGACTGAAATCTGGTCACTGATCAATCCCACGAACGACTCGCATCCCATTCACCTGCACCTGGTGCGCTTCCAGATTCTCGACCGTCAGCCCTACGTACCGTGGCTCTTCCAGACTAAGCGGGAACTGCGCTTTATTGGACCGCCGGAGCCTCCGGATCCGAACGAGGCAGGCTGGAAAGATACGGTGCAGGCGCACTCGAAAATGGTCACTCGGATTATTGTCCCGTTCGAAGGATTTGTCGGACGCTACGTGTGGCATTGCCACATTCTCGAACATGAAGACAACGAAATGATGCGGCCCTATGAGGTAATC
>JBAWBG010000254.1:0-2385 GCA_049589695.1 Candidatus Sulfotelmatobacter sp.
CCTTGAAGTTCTTTCGCAGTGGGCACGTTTCGTTCCAATAATGAAATCACCTCCGCCGCAATCGACTTGCGGTTCTCGCGGGCGCGTTTCCGAAGAGCCCGGTACAGGTCATCGGGAATGTTCTCGACGTAAAGAGTCGGCATAGGATTTCCCTAGGAATAGTATAGCATAAGCCTTGATAAAGGCGCTGTGAGGGCGGTCCTTGACACCCCTTTCTCGAACGCATTATTCTTAACTCTGCTCCTTGCGGTACTTGCGCCGTCTTGGCGTGCTTCCGCGGGTTTGGCGCGTTTGAGGTGTCGCGGAGGTTTCCGATGTTCTTCGAAATTAAAGACTTGGAACTTCATCCGATAGAATTTGCGGAGAAGTTTGAGCCCGGCACCATTGATTTAGG
This sequence comes from Candidatus Sulfotelmatobacter sp., assembly GCA_049589695.1. Classification (GTDB taxonomy): domain Bacteria; phylum Acidobacteriota; class Terriglobia; order Terriglobales; family Acidobacteriaceae; genus Sulfotelmatobacter. The sequence goes on from JBAWBG010000254.1 coordinate 395, forward strand.
TGCGGACTACCGGCAGATCGCGCCGATCGAGAGCAGCGGGCGCGCGGACCTGGTCGAAGAACATCACGGCAAGCACAAGATCATTCAAGACATACGGATTCAGGGGCGGCTCGCGACCACCCTGGAAACGAACTGCGCGCGTTGCCTCGAGCCTCTCACCCAGGATGTGAAGCGCGAGTTCGATCTGCTCTATCGTCCTCAAGGCGCCGACGCGGGGCGAGACGAAATGTCGGTAACCGATGCCGAGGCCGAGATCAGCTATTATGAAGGTGAGGGGATTTTGCTGGACGATGTAGTTCGCGAGCAGATTCTGCTGGCTGTCCCTTTAAAAGTAACGTGCCGCGAAGATTGCAAGGGACTTTGTCCGCATTGCGGCCGGAACCTAAACCAGGAAAAATGTTCGTGCACGGTGACGCGGGAAGAGCCACGGTGGGCGGCGCTTAAGGAAATCCGCGGCAAGCTGGCGCACTAGAGTGAATAAGCGAAAAATTGTATCGACGAGGCCGAAGCGCCTCCGCGAGAGGAATTGTTAGACCATGCCTAATCCAAAACGACGACATTCTCAAAAGCGCACATCCACGCGGCGAGCGCACGACGCTCTCAAGAGCCACTCACTGTCCGAGTGTCCGAATTGCCACGAGAAAAAGATGCCGCATCGCGCTTGCACGAAGTGCGGCTACTACAAGGGCCGCGATGTGTTGCAAGTCGAAGAAGCCAGCTAACTGCCTGCCAACATGCCTAGCGTGATCGCGCTGGATGCGATGGGTTCGGACCGGGCGCCCAAGCCTGAAATCGAAGGGGCAATTCACGCTGCGCGCAATTATGGCGTGCGTGTGCTCCTCGTTGGCCCGGAAGAAACCATCAAAGCGGAACTCGACCGTCACCCGTCGGCGGCGCGCTTGCCGCTTGAGATCGTCCACGCCAGCGAAGTGATTACCATGGAAGATAAGGCAGTGCAGGCGGTGCGCGCCAAGCGCGACTCTTCGATACGGGTAGGCTTGCGGCTGGTACGCGAAGGGCAAGCACATGGCTTTGTGACTGCCGGCAATACTGGCGCAGCCATGGCTTCGGCGAAAATGGTGCTGGGTGCGTTGCCCGGGGTCGATCGTCCCGCGCTGGCGGCGGTTTTTCCTACCGCTCCTGGAACGGCGGCAATTTTGCTCGATGTCGGCGCAAATGTGGATTGCAAGCCGCATAATCTGGAACAGTTCGCGGTGATGGGCGAAATTTATTTCCGCTCCATGTTCGGCGGAGCGAAGTTTGGGGACTACAAGGTAAATCGCTCAGGGCTTAGCGGTACGAAATCGCCGAGAGTCGGATTGCTTTCTATTGGCGAAGAAGAAACCAAGGGCAACGATCTGACCCGGGAGTCCTTCCACCTACTCAAACGTCTGCCACTAAACTTTGTTGGTAATGTTGAGGGCCGCGACCTGTTCAATGGTCACGTGGATGTAATCGTTGCCGATGGGTTCGTAGGAAATGTAGCGTTGAAGATTTCCGAAGGCGTGGCCAACCTGGTGCGCACCGTACTCAAGGAATCTCTGAAGGCGACTATTACGAGTCAGGTTGGTTACATGCTTTCCCGCAGTGCGTTCGCTGATTTCAAAAAGCGCATCGATCATACTGAATACGGTGGCGCTCCCCTGCTGGGCGTGAAGGGTGTTTGCATCATCACCCACGGATCTTCCAACGCGAATGCCATCAAGAACGCGGTGCGAGTGGCCGCAGAGTTTTCCCGGCGGCACATTAACGAGTCGATCGAGCAAGGCCTAGCCGCGCTTCGTCCAGCGCCGACGGAAGTTGAAGTCATTCCGGCCACTTAATTCCTGCGGAATAATCATGACCGAATCCACTGAAGTTTCACAATCCTCTCCATCGAAAATTGCGTTCATTTTCCCTGGTCAAGGCTCACAGGCTGTAGGTATGGGCAAAGAGCTCTCAGAAAAATATCCGATTGCCCGGCAGACTTTTGAAGAGGCGGACGAAGCGCT
>JBAWBG010000255.1:0-2547 GCA_049589695.1 Candidatus Sulfotelmatobacter sp.
GAGCTGGCCATCGCAGGATAGCTGTCCTCCCAGGGTTGAATGCCGGACGCCGGATGAATATTGAGCGTGGTCTTCAGCCCTTGATCGTGAACACTCGACAGAAAACCTGCCGGGTCGGGGAACAGGAGTTTGTTCCAGGAATAGCCAGTCCAGCCAAGCCGGTGACCGGACACATCCACTTTGTTGTTGCCAACGACTTGGTTGAATGTGGGATGCCAGTCGATGTCGATCACCAGCACGTTAAGGGGAATTTCACGCGTTTGGAACTGTTGAAGCAGCTGTTCGAATTCCTGGTCGCTGTAAGACCAGTAGCGTGACCACCAGGCGCCGAAAGCGAATCGTGGCGGTAGCGGGATCTTGCCTGCGACCCGAGTGAAGTCGTGCAGGGCGCCCTTGTAATCGTGCCCGTAGCCAAAGAAATACCAGTCCTGCCGCTCGCCCGCGGGACGCAGCATCACCCAGGGCCACGCGCTCTGCTCACCCGCGCGAAAGCTGAAGTCGGCTGAATCGAAGAGCGGACGTGCGCTGTCGTCCACAAGCGTCCAGCCGTCACGCGATATCAGGCCGGGTTCCAGTTTCACTGCACCGCGGGCAGTATCAAGCGTACGCGCGGTGCCCAGAAGATTGCCGGTGTCTTCGGTCCCCGGTTTCCACACGACTTCTTTCCCGTTAAGGCTGAACGAAACTGTTAAGTCGTCAGCGGTGAACTTGCCGTCGGTGTCGCCGGGATCGTAGACCAGCGTCAATGCGCTGGTCTTCAGCACCACGCGGTGGCCGGGGCCGATTTGCCGCGTGAATTGGGGAACAGGAAGCGCGCGATTTACGAATGCGAAAGAAGCGTGATCTTCAAACTTCCCGTCTTTAGCCCACTCCAAGCGGATGAGCTGAGGCGTAAGCACGGTGAATCGCGCCGAACCGGCTCGTACCACCGCTCGAAAATCGGCGATCGGATTGTAGTTCTCGGAGTCAACCGCCGCGTTCACAAGCGCAGTATGCAGGAATGTGCCCAGGATAAAGATGAGCATGAATCTGAGCAAGGAAATGCTGAGTGGCTTTCTCATTGGCATCGATACCCAGGGTCGCAGGGACGATTTATCCATGTCGGTTCAGAGTGCCTGGCGGATTCGAATCCGCCAGGCATTGCGGAAGGGGCGGGCTGGCTGGCAGCTCGGAGCTACCAGTAGAATTTCGCGCCGAACTGGATGCTCCTTGCGGGATAGGCCGCCGTGATGGTTCCGAAATTGCTGTCGCCCAGGTTGGTGTCTGGCTCGAAGAAGTCCGGATGATTGAACACATTGAACATTTCGAGGCGGAACTGCAGCCTTCTCGTCTCGCCGAGGCCCAACCATTTTTCGATGCCCATGTCATAGTTGAAGAATTTCGGCGCTCTCAGATTCGACAAGAATCGCGGAGCATCGCCAAATGTGTAGGCCGCAGGCTGGGCAAACGCCGCAGGATTGATCCAATCGTTGAGTGACTGATTCTGCGGAACGGGATTGACTCCCGCGACAAGATCGGGTCGCTGGTTGAATCCGAATCCGCCCGTATTGTTTGTCGCCGGATTGATGGAGAGCGGCAATCCGGATCTAGCCGTTACAATCCCGCTCCATTGCCATCCACCGAGGACTGCATTCATAGGCCGGTTCCATCCGCCGCCGAGCAATTTGCCGGTACCGAATGGGAGTTCGTAGTTGTAGTTGACCACCAGGCTATGCGGGGTATCGGTCACGTCCACTGAGTGCTCTGCAGAGAGGTTGTACGAGTTTCGCACCGAGCTTCCGCTGCCCGGGAAAGCCCATCCGGCGGCGCCCTGCACGTCGTCCATAAATTTGGAGTAGGTGTAGGAAACATTCAGATCCAGCCCCGAATGCCAACGGTGGATGTAAGTGGCCTGCAGTGCGTTATAGGTCGAACCGCCTACGGCTGGGGGTGCCTCGGTCACGCTGCAGTATTCGGGAAAGCGGCGCAGCAACTGGCCCATCGGGACCGTGGGCTGATCCAGGCCGCAGCCGCTCGAGGTTATGTGTCCGAAGAACGGATTGGTAACCGGGCTGAGCAACTGACTGCCGAGGCTGAGATCGGAAGCGGGAATCTCGTCCCATTCCAAGTATTGCGACAATACGTGCACGCCGTGGTTTCCAACGTAACTGATGTCGACGAGGTCGTTGTTCGTCAGCGAGTATTGAGCACCCGTCATCCACTGCTGCACATACGCAGACGGGCGGACATTATTTACGACTGGATTCAAGCCGAAACCAACGTCAGTCAATCCTCCTTGTGAATTCCCCGTTGGCGCATTTTCCCCGTTCGGGAACGCACTTTGGCAGGCCGCGGACGTCGAACCATTGCTGCAGTTCACAGCCGAGCTTCCGCTAAGAGTGGTAAATGGATTGAGTCCACTGTTAAGGCTTGTCACCCACGGTGTCCCCTGCGAGTAGCCGATGTTGGGACCTTGACCGTAGTAGTTGGGCACGAAAAAGATGCCATATCCGGCGCGCACTACCAACTTGTCACGAAGCTTGTACGCCGCACCGATTCTTGGGGCAA
>JBAWBG010000256.1:0-1627 GCA_049589695.1 Candidatus Sulfotelmatobacter sp.
CGACACGAGTGCGATCTCGGCCTCGGCGACGACACATCTTGCGTGGGCCACGGCCTCCCTAGGACCAAAGACGCGTGCCGCGCTTTGCAGGAGAGCCTTCGCGCGCACGAAATCGCCGAGCTGCGCCATCGCGATGCCGCGAAGCGCGAGGGCAGGCGCGTCATTACGCAGACCAACCCGCTTCAATACGCCAAGGAGGTCACCCGCGGCGAGAGCCCGCGCCGCGGCCGTGATCAGCGAATCCATCGGAATCCCGTCACACTTGTCACTCCCACCGTTCGACGACTGGCGGCAAAACTACCTCATGAACAACAGCGAGGGATCGGCGGTGAACGGTATCGCGTTCTAGCCCAAAGACACGAAGTATCGCTCTAATTCGGAGGTTACGATGAGCTCGATGACATCGCCTGAGAAGGGCCAAAAAGAAGGGCAGCATGCTATGAACATGCCACCGATTGTGTCGGCGCAAGAGTGGACGGCTGCGCGCGAGCAGCTTCTCGTCAAGGAGAAAGCCCTGACCCGCGCCCGTGACGCGCTAGCCGCCGAGCGACGGCGGATGCCATGGGTTGCCGTGGAAAAGGCATATATGTTCGACGGGCCCCAGGGCAAAGCAGGTCTGCTCGACCTGTTCGAGGGCCGCCGCCAGTTGATCATCTACCGCGCCTTCTTCGAGAGCGGCGTGCACGGCTGGCCGGAGCATGCCTGCATTGGCTGTTCCTTAGGGGCCGACCAGGTCGCCCACCTTGCCCACCTCAATGCGCGCGACACGACCCTCGTGTATGCCTCGCGTGCACCGCAGGCCGACATCGCACGCCTGAAGGCGCGCATGGGCTGGGCAATCCCCTGGTACACCATCACCGACAGCTTTGACGCCGACTTCGGAGTGGATGAATGGCACGGCCACAACGCGTTCATCCGCGACGGCGAGCGCGTGTTCCGCACCTACTTTATCAACACCCGCGGCGACGAGGCGATGGGCACAATCTGGAGCTACCTCGACATGACGGCGCTCGGGCGTCAGGAAACGTGGGAGGACTCACCTGAGGACTACCCCCAGAGCCGACCTTACAAGTGGTGGAATTGGCACGAGAGTTACGTCCCCGACGCTGCGCCCGACCCGAAGTGGGTAAAGGTATCGGACGCCGGACAGGCCGCCTTTCAGAAACGCGACGGCTAGTTCGGTAAGGCATCGCTCACGCGGAGGCGTGCCGATAGAGGTGCATTGGTTGAGCGGGATGCGCGCCGGCGCCCTCTGGAGTTCGTAGCCGCGGTTCGACCGACGCCGCACGGGCGGAATGAGACAGCTATTGGTGTCACCGCCATGACGAGCACGACAAGCGCTGAAAATTCGAGCCGGATGGAGGAAGCGATGCTTGACCTGAATTACTGGCCGATGGAGGCAGAACGATGAAATCCACTATGAGACCTGAACTTGGAGTACCTGCGGTGGTCGATCGGGGCACTTTCCAGGCCAAGCTGAATGCGTTGCGACTTCGAGAGAAAGCTCACACACGAGCAGGCGACGCGATTGCAGCCGCCCGCCGGCAGCTGCCTATGGTCGAGGTGGATGGTACGACACGACTTATCGGCGAGCATGGGGCGGTGACGCTGTTGGACGTCTTTGAGG
>JBAWBG010000257.1:0-2900 GCA_049589695.1 Candidatus Sulfotelmatobacter sp.
TTCGCCAGCAACGGCGATGCACTTCCGCCCTGCGGCGAACCCACTTCCACGAACGTTCGCGCTCCCTTTTCCAGCACGCCGGCGTTCAGCCATTTCTGGATGAGCCGCACGACGCGTCGGTCCGCTACCGTCGTGACCGGTAGCGCTTCGTGCGTGGTCACTTCCGTGAACAGCAGTTGCCCCCGATGAACCGTGATCCATTTCGGTTTCTTGCGCCGGAGTCTCGCCCCTTTGGGCACACTAACGTGGACTCGCGCTGGATTCACGTCGGAGATTCCGTAGATCGCCAATGCCGTCTCGTGCGAGAGCGCAATATTTTCTGGTCCGTGACTCGCGCGCGCCCAGAGCACAGCTTCACGGTACTGCGACAATCGGTCGGTGGGATAGTAGGGAATCCGGTAGACACCGCGCGCGACCCGCTCGAGCTTCCCTCGCTGCGTCAATCGGGCAAGTACGGAATCTACAATTCCAATGGCGCGAGCCTCTCTCGCGGTGACCAAACCATCGTTCTGCTCAGCCAACTCCAGCAGTTCGCCAAAGCGGGAACGGGGCATATTCGCAGTGTGCCTGATCAAGCTGTGTGATGTCAATATAGTTCCATAGTGGAACTAAACTGACAAAGTAAAACCGGGCGCCATCCGAATGCTATCTAACGGATGTGGAAAGACATCCGAACGCCTTCAGGCAACATGGAAATACATGCCCGCTCCCTGTCTGATCAATCCATGGAACGGCCACATCGCTGTCCCTCGTCTGATGGTGCAACCTTAATTATAGTGAGCTACCGATCCAAGGATAAGCGAAGCAGGGGCACTGTCCTCGACAATTCGGCCGCCGGAAAGAACCAGAACTCTTCCGAACGATCTGAACGTTGACGACCGGTGCGACACAACGATGAAGGTTGTTAAGCTGAGACTGCGCCGCAGTTCTTGAAGAATACAGGCTTCTGCGACCGGATCCAGGCAGGACGTTGCCTCGTCCAGAATCAACACCCGCGGTTCTTGCAGAAGCGCTCTCGCGAGGGCGAGGCGTTGACGCTCCCCACCGGAAAGCTGGCAGCCGTCCGGTCCGATCCGCTGGCGAAGACCGTCGGGCAGCGATCCCACCAGGTCGGACAACCCCACCATCCGGATGGCGTCTTCGATCTCCTGCTCGGAAGCTGCCGACCGGACGAACTGCAAATTGGATTCGATCGCACCATCGAACAACACGGGATCGCGCGGCAGATAACAAACTCCCTGGCGCAGGCTCTTGAGATGAATATTCCGGATGTTTTCGCCGCCGAACCGGATCTCGCCCGAAACCGGGTCATAGAGCCTGGCGATGAGCCTGACGAGCGTACTCTTCCCGGCGCCGTTCTCTCCCGCGATAGCTATCTGTTCGCCTGCCGATATGCGAAGTGATGGGATGTGTAGCAAGTCCTTGTTCCTGGAGTAGCCAAACTCGACGGAAGTAAACTCGACATCGGCCGGATGTCGTCTGGGAAGTATGAGCGCCGCCGCGGCATTGGTGACACCTGGCCGCAATGCCAATGCCGCCTTCACTTGGCGAATGCTGGCAAAGGTTTTCTGGGCTCTGGCGTAGAGCTCGGAGGCGCCGCTGAGTGGATCAAAAAGCTGCGTCACAAAACCGTAAAAGGCAACCAGGCCTCCAATACTCAAAGTCCCCGCGAGTACGCTCTTCCCGCCATAACCAATGATTGCGGACATCGCCAGCACGATCGCGAATGAACTTGAGACTGTGAACCAGGTCGCGGTCCGATAGAGACGCTGCTGTGAGCGTAACGAGCGAGCCAGGAGCCGGAAGGCCCGTCGCTCCTGTCGTTTCTCTTGGCCCAGAAGCTGGATCGAAATGATTGATGATAGATGCTCCTCAAGGAAGTTACTCCAGGCGAGCTGTCGATCCTGCGCGGTATCGGCGTCGGACGTAAGCTTTTTTCGGAAGTACTGCCTTGTCACGAGGAAAACGGGAATTAGGGGAAGGACGGTTAGCGTGAGCGCCGGACTCAGCGCGGACATAGCTGCTAATGTAAATGCGGTCGTAAGCAGCATGCGTAGAATCGCCGGCAGGAGATCGGATCCGAAATAGGAGATCTCCTCGATCGGTTCCTTGAGGGGGTACATGGCTGAGCCGACCGGCGTGTCATCGTAGTAGTCCGCAGAAAGAGTATCCAGATGCTTGAGCAATCTTACTCTCAGCGTGAGGCCCATTTTCTGGGAAGCGCTGAGCATAAGGTAGCTGCCCAGGCTAGTGAGGACAACTCTGCCCAGGTGACCAAGGAAAATCAGCGCCACTGCGATCAAAAGCAGTCCGATACGGCGATGCGGAATGATGCCGTCAATGAGCCACTTGAGCAGCAGCGGCGAGAGCAGCGCGAGCAGGCTGCCTGCCGTGATACACAGGAAACTGGCCACGTGCCAGTGCAGAAGCCGCTGGATCTCTTGGATCAGCCAGACGAGTTCAGGCGGCAACCAGGGCGACCTTCGCTCATGAGTGACGGAGGACAACGTGCGGCTTCCCGAATGCCGGCGAGATTAGCGATCACGTCGAGCCTAGGGATGTGGATGTGATTTGTCCACAAAAGGAGTGCTTTGTCCGGATTTCCATCAATCAAGATGGAATCCCGCGAGAACTCATGGAAATGAGCGGTTAGGGAATAATGACAAACGTCCGGAAAACCGACGATGGGTTTCAAGTAAAGCTGGAGCAGAATTTTTACCAGCTAGGTTGCAGATTACGCCACTTAGCGTTACGCTGATTAGCGTAATGACTCCGGAAAATCCTTTTGTATTTGGCGAAATTATCGACGACGCGCGATTTGTCGATCGGACGCAGGAGTTGAGCCAACTGGTGCGGGACTTAGCGGACGGTCAAAAAGTCTTCCTCCTTTCGCCGCGACG
>JBAWBG010000258.1:0-2214 GCA_049589695.1 Candidatus Sulfotelmatobacter sp.
CCTCCGGGCAATACGTACGACGGTATCTATGTAAGCCCGTACTATGCCACGGTTGGTGGATCAACCAATGTGCCAGTCATCTGCGATGACTTCGGCGACAATACTTCGATTGGCGATCACTGGACTGCAACGGCCAGTGCATTTCCAACTTCCCCCGGTCCGATAGGTACATCGTGGGGCATGGCGGGCGGAACCTTGAAGCAGTATGACGAGGTTGCGTGGCTTGGTTTGGCGATCTTAAGTCTGCCGAGTTCCGTTCAACCTGCCAATGCACTCACGCAGCAAGTTATCGATTCCTTCGCTCTCTGGGCTGTGTTTGACCCGACCGGAGTTGCGAACTATCTGAATAGCAATCCTCTCTCCACCAATGCGGCGCTGTGCGCAGACATTTTTGGATCGGCGGGTTGCACGGGTTCTTCGGGCTCAGTTGGGGGATTGCTGGCAATGGCCTCCGCAGCGCCGGTTCCTCCCGGCGGATACAGCATGGAAGTCCTTTCGCCTGATCTTGGTGGTTCAGTATGCAAAGCCGGTGGGGACACTTGTCCGGCTCAGGAATTCATCGCGATGGTTCCCGAGGGTGGGGCGGCTTTTGCCTACCTCTTCCTGGCAGGCCTCTGCTGCTTCGGCGCCATCTATACGCGGTCTCGGCGGCAAGTTGCCAGTATGGAGTCCGCCTAACGAAGTCGGCCTTCCCCCCAAGTCAAGAATAAAAGGCGTGCCAAACCAGGCACGCCTTTTTCTGTTGGAATGTCCGATTCTTCGGTTTGGCTAAACTTAGCCTTTTGCTGAACCTACTGTCCCGCAAACGGTCGGATGATCAATCCAGAGTGAGTTCCGCGCCGGGTTGGGAGAGCTTCGCAATCGCCTCTCGATGCGCCTCCTCAATCTGTTTGGCGGTGAGCATCTTGGTGATAAGGCTTTTAGCCTGCGCTGCCCGTTCGAGCGCTACCAGGTACCACGAATAGGCTCGGACTACGTCGCTGGGATCAGACCGCCTCACCAGATACATCTGAGCCAAGGCCAGCTGCGCGGCGGGCAGACCGGCCTCCGCCGCTTTCTGCAGCAGAGCAAATTCGTCGCGGACAGCGCCGTGCTCCCCCGTGCCTTTCGAGGCTTCCGCGCTTGACTCGTCGGGAACAGCCTGCGTCAACGTCATAAATAAGAGTTCAATGCGGCTGGAAACTCCCAATTTGTCGAATACACGAAACAAGTGATTCTTTACCGTGTGCTGGCTGAGCTTGAGGCGCTCGGCGATCTGACGGTTGCTCAGCCCCTCCGCTAAGCAACGCACCACCTGTAATTCACGCTTTGAGAGCAAGCTCAAACCATGCGCATTTACTGCCCGGACAATCGGAGCGCTTGCCAAGGCATCCAGGGCCAGTGCCATTTCTCGACTGCTGGCCCATACTTGTCCCTGATATACGCAGTACACGCATTTGCAAAGCAATTCGACCGGCTGGCGTTTGCTGAATATACCCCTCGCCCCTACACGAAACGCGTTCAAAACAACTTCATCCTTCAGCGAATCCATTAACACTACGGCTCGAACGCGTGGCCCGATGGGTCGCAATTCACGCAGAATCTCCAGGCCGCGTGCCGGCTGTTCGTCCAGATTGGCGCTGATCACGAGGACATCGATGTTCAAGCTCGTGACCGCGGCAAGCAGACTCCCCGAATCGGAATCGAAGGGAATCACTTCCAGCAGGGGATCACGCTTCAAGACGTCGGCCAGCAAATATGTATGGATTCGAGAACTGTCGGCAACCAGGACGCGGATTTTATTGTCGCGACTCTTTCCGTCGATGAACATCGGATCTGGTGACATGTCTTAGAATGCCCATCTTAAGGCATCAGGTTTGGATTTGGAGGAGAATTCAGAAGCCGGGGCTGGGTCATGTTATCGTTTTGGAAAACTCAATGCAACCCCGGGTTTTGCCTCACAGAGAGCACTTTTGAGCTGGGACAGGGCCCTATTTCCCGGACCAGAATAGTTTTTCCCGGCAATCAACCTGTTGACTTGATCGCACATTATAGGATGCCAGGGCGAGACCCATACGCCGAAAACGGCATCCCACAACTTATGAGTGAAAACCAAACTTCAGCTACCGAGGGAATGATTAGTCCCGGAAGATGGATAGGTCGGGTGGTCGCTGCGGTGATTCTGGCGGAGGGAATTTGGGGATTTCTTGCTTCTCTCACCAACAACTTACTCGT
>JBAWBG010000259.1:0-4896 GCA_049589695.1 Candidatus Sulfotelmatobacter sp.
CGCCGGAACTCACGTCGATGCTCGAAGCGCTGAGCCGGTGACCGTCCGGACTGACCACCGTAACCTCGGTCATGATGGGAACCCGCGCGTAGCGCCGGAATTCATGCAGCACCAGCATGTGCGTGGCGCGCACCAGTTTGAGCGCCGCAGGCCGCTCGAGGGGTTCCTGAAACATGGCATTGATGCCATATTTCGAATAGCGCATCGCTTCTTGAGCGTTACCGCCCAGCCCATAAAGAACGATGCGGCTGTTGGAGGGCGACGTGCGAGCCGCCTCCATAACTTTGTCAGCTCCGGACGCAAGATTCAACACGCAAGCTTCGAATTTTTCCTGGCGCAAACGCTCGGCTGCGCTCGATGACACCAGCACCGACTCAATTCCGAATTGCCGAAAACATTCGCTCAGCAAGAACCTGGACGACTCCTTGAGATCGACGAGGGCGGCACGAGCCGTCGCCTTTTTAAGGGGAGGGGGTGCAAAGGCGGTTCCAAAGGCTTTTTCCATGGATTAAGAGCCGACTTCCAGTACGAAAGTTTTATTTTGGCCCAGCTCAGACGAGATGGAAAGACCCTAAGGGGCTAGGGGTGAAGTACAAAAGTGCCATTACCCGAAGTGGACTGGTGGGTGGAGGAAACGGCTAAAGCCAGAAGCCATGCGGGCTCCCGGGGGCGCGTAAATCGCTGGATTTTCCGGCGACTGTGCCGTCCCGCTTGGCATCTCAACGTGCAGTTGTCCGATGAAGACTAAGAAGTTGCTCACCGGTTGCGAGCCGATTTTCTCGGTCCCGACTGGAGTCATCTATGACACTTTGGACTTATCTTCGCAGCGCCGCATTATTTGCCTTCCTGATTGCGCCATCCCCGATTGCGTCATCGATGACGGCGCAACAGTTAGCCACAAAAACAAATCTCGGGGCGAAAGACCGCTGGTTCGACATTGACGCTAAGAATGTTTGGCTGGATACCGGGCTTACTATTGCCAAAGGAGATCTCGTGCATGTCTACGGAGGGGTGCTGGCCTGTACCGTCCTCTCCCCGGAAAAGCCGCATCTGCCGCTTCCCTCGGCCCCGGTTGGGGTTCTGCTGATGAAGCTGCATGCAGAGGACAAGCCCGTGCCGGCAAGTCCCGATGCGGAGCTACCCGCCATCGATAACGCGAGCCGTCTTTACCTTGGTGTCAATGGCTGGCAGTGCAGCGGAAAACTCCCGGCAAGAGTACATATCGAGAAGCCGCAACCATAACACTGGCTTGAGCTGGACCTTGAGCGGATCATCGGAGTCCGACCTCTACTCCGACCAGCGCCGAAACAGCAGCGCCCCGTTCGTCCCGCCGAAGCCGAAGGAATTCGACATGGCGTATTCGAGCTTTGCCTTGCGGGCGTGGTTGGGAACGAAATCCATCGCGTTGGTTTCCGGATCCTGATTGAAGAGGTTGATGGTGGGAGGCAGAATCTGATCGCGCAGCGCTAGAACGGTGATGCCGGCTTCGAGGCCGCCGGCGCCGCCGAGCAGATGCCCGGTCATCGACTTGGTTGAGCTCACGGGAATCTTGCGCTCACCGAAAAAGTTGCGGATGGCGTGCGCTTCCAGCGTGTCTCCGATGGGCGTCGATGTTCCGTGAGCATTCACATAATCCACCTTCTCGGCTCCGATGCCGGCATCGCGCACCGCATTTCGCATTACGCGAAATCCGCCTTCATGCTCCGGAGCCGGTTGCGTCATGTGGTAAGCGTCGCCGGACATGCCATAACCGGCCACTTCGGCCAGAATCACAGCCCCGCGATTCTTCGCGTGTTCCAGCTCTTCAAGCATCAGAATGCCCGCACCCTCGCCCATCACAAAGCCGTCGCGATCCCGGTCCCACGGACGGCTGGCCTTTTCCGGATCATCGTTCCGTGTAGAGAGAGCCCGCATGGCGGCAAAGCCGCCCACGCCCATCGGCGTAATCGCCGCCTCGGATCCGCCCGCAATCATCACGTCGGCATCGTTGTGCTGGATGATGCGAAAAGAATCGCCGACCGAGTGCGCGCTGGTGGTGCATGCAGTAGCGGTGGCTTCGTTAGGGCCTTTCGCGCCGAACCGCATGGAAACATGCCCGGCGGCCAGATTGACGATGGCTGCTGGAATAAAGAATGGAGAAATCTTGCGCGGTCCGCCTTCGATCAGCGCGCTGTGTTCGCGCTCGATGATGTCGAAACCGCCGATCCCCGAGCCAATGTGCACGCCCACGCGCTCATCGTTTTCCGGCGTGATCTTCAGTCCTGACATTTTGAACGCTTCATCCGCGGCGGCCAGGGCCAGATGAATGAAGCGTCCCATCTTCTTGACTTCTTTTTTTTCGACGAAATTGAGCGGATCGAAGTTCTTGACCTCAGCGGCGATCTGGCAGGCGAAATTACTCGAGTCAAACTGAGTGATGCGCGTCACGCCGCTTTTGCCGGCGAGCAAGGCCTGCCACACTTCTCCGGTGGTATTTCCCACGCCGCAGATCAGGCCGATGCCGGTAACTACGACCCTGCGTCCCAAACTACTTGCCACCTTTCGAATGCTTGGAGATGTAATCGATGGCATCCTGCACGGTGCGAATCTTCTCCGCATCCTCGTCGGGAATTTCGATGTCGAAGCCTTCCTCGAAGGCCATCACCAGTTCCACCGTATCCAGTGAATCCGCGCCGAGGTCGTCCACGAACGAAGCGCTAGAGGTGACTTCGCCCTCATCCACGCCCAACTGCTCAACGATAATCTGTTTTACTTTTTCGTCAACGGCTGCCATGTTTCTCCTCGCTTAACCTTTAATTAGATTTGAAATTCGATGTCTGGACTCTAGATTGCCGAAGTAGCTAAATCTCCAAGGTACTGGGTCGCCAAAATCCAAAGTATTAGGTCGCCGAAATAGGATTCGTCGCCATTCTTCAGTTGTTCGACCAGTTGTTCGACGCGTGTCGCGGCCCTTCTGTCCCTGAAAGCGATGCCACTGCAATCGAAAAGGCGAACGTGTAGTGTAACGGTCCCGGCGAATGGCTGTAAAGGAAGCGCCGAACTTTAAGCAGCCGGAGCTGTGGTATACCTTCAGCATCGTAACGTGGCCTTGCATACCGGTCAAACCCACGGCCAAATCACATGCGTGCTGTCGTCCAGCGGGTAAGCCGCGCCAAAGTCTCGGTCAACGGAGAAATCACGGGCCAGATCGGCCTGGGAGTGCTGGTTCTGCTTGGCATTGGCCGCGACGATACCGAGGCCGATGCCACCTACCTGGCGCAGAAAATCGCCAGCCTGCGCATTTTCGAAGACGATAGCGGAAAAATGAACCGCAGCGTACTAGACGTTGCTGGCGGCGTTCTAGCCGTCTCGCAGTTCACGCTCTACGCCGACGTCAGGCGCGGCAATCGCCCCTCCTTCGACGCCGCTGCGCCGGCGGAGAAAGCACGTCAACTCTTTGAGGTCTTCATAGACCAAATTCGTGAGGCAGGAATCGTCTGCGAAACCGGACGATTTCAGGAAATGATGAAGGTCGAACTGATCAATGATGGCCCGGTGACAATTTTGCTGGACTCCAACAAAATTTTTTAGCTACTTAGTTTCTTAGAACATCTTCCCCAAAGATTCCGTTCGATATATTTCTTGCTTCCCGGTGCTCGGCCCCCGACATATACCGAATCCGCCAAAAGATCGGCCCTCGAACCATGGCCGGTCGAACTTACCCACGATTGACCCCGAATAGCCGTTGGGGTCTGCCCATGGAGTTCATAGGTAAAACCCAGCTCAATCAGTTTCAATAGTTCCGACTTACGTTGCCTAGTGAGCGGCCAGGATCACGTCGGCGGCACGCGCTGCATCCACCGCCGCTTTCACATCGTGGGTTCGCAAGATATGCGCCCCCTTCATGATCAGCGCAGTTTGAGCGGCGAGATCTCCATAAAGCCGGTCCGGGATCGCAGCGTCTTTTCCATTTTTCGCCAGCATGCGGCCAATAAACGACTTTCTCGAAGTCCCTGCCAGCAGCGGCATTCCCAGGGATTGCAAGTCCTGGAACCGGGACAGCAGGGGATAGTTCTGCTCAAAGTTTTTTCCGAAACCAAATCCCGGATCGAGAGCAATTTTCTCCCGCCGCACTCCCGCTACTACCGCCGCTTCCATCCACTCTCTAAGTTCCCGCTTCACTTGCAAAACAATGTCGCCAGGCGGAGGCAGCGTGCGCCACTCTTCCGGACGGCCGCGCATGTGCATCAGAACCACTCCGCACTTCAATTCGGCGATCGTCTTGGCCATCTCCCTATCCCAGCGCAGGCCGCTAACATCGTTCACAATTTCCGCTCCCGCGGAAACCGCGGCGCGCGCCACGCCAGCTTTGTAAGTGTCAATCGAGATAATCGCCTCCGGCCGCAGTTTCTTCAGCCCAGCGATCACGGGCAACACGCGGCGTAGCTCCTCTTCCGCACTCACGGCAATCTTCGGTGTTCGCGAAGGATGTGCCCTTAACTCCTGCGTTCGGCCTTCAGCCGTTGCAGGCGCGTCGGAAACCGCCGCTCCGGGACGAGTGGATTCTCCGCCAATATCAATCAAGTCTGCGCCTTCCTCGAGCAAACCCAATGCGTGTGCAATCGCTTTTTCCGCATCGATATACAGTCCTCCGTCGGAAAAAGAGTCCGGAGTCACATTCACAATGCCCATGATCAGCGTGCGCTTTCCCAACTCCAGCGTGCGCGACTTCAAGCTCCACTGAAAAACGGCTCTCATGCCGCAAATTCTAAATGAAACCAGAGGCGGGTAAGCTCGACGAGCATGTATCATTAAAATCAGTCGAAATGAAATCGATTGAAAAGTTATATTGTGAGGTTCTCGCGCTTCGCTGGATCGCACTGGCCATTGCAACACTAGTCATACTCGCCGCTCTCT
>JBAWBG010000260.1:0-1690 GCA_049589695.1 Candidatus Sulfotelmatobacter sp.
GCGCCGGCCCGCGCGGTGTCCGACGCCGCCTATTTCCTGTTCCGCAATCCGTTCAATCCATTCTCGGCGACGACGTTCGGCAAGAACGTGGCCGCGGGCGCCGAATTGTTCGAACGCTTGACCCGACGTTACGGCAAGCCGGTGTTCGGCCTGAAATCGACCGTCGTGGACGGCGTCGCGCACGACGTGCTCGAGGAAATCGTCTGGAGCCGGCCGTTCGCCAATCTGTTGCGCTTCGTGCGCCCGACCTTCCCGGGCCACATGGAGCAGCCCAAGCTGCTGATAGTCGCGCCGATGTCGGGCCACTATGCGACCCTGCTGCGCGGCACCGTCGAGGCGTTCCTGCCCACCCATCAGGTCTACATCACCGATTGGGCCGACGCGCGCGCGGTGCCGCTGGCGCTCGGCCATTTCGATCTCGACGACTACGTCGACTATCTCCAGGCGATGCTGGAGCATCTCGGTCCCGGGGTGCACACGCTCGGCGTCTGCCAGCCCGCCGTCCCGCTCATCATGACCGTCGCGCTGATGGAGGCGGAGAAGAATCCGTGCGCCCCGGCGACGATGACGTTGATGGGCGGTCCGATCGACACCCGCCGCAGTCCGACCGCGGTCAATCAACTCGCCGAAAAGCGCGGCGTGGAATGGTTCCGCACCCATTGCCTGCAGACCGTGCCGTTCCCCTATCCCGGGGCGGGGCGCGAGGTTTATCCCGGCTATCTCCAGTTGTCGGGCTTCATGGCGATGAACCTCGACCGCCACGTCAACGCGCACGTCGACATGTTCAACCATCTGGTCAAGGGCGACGGCGATTCCGCGGAAAAACACCGCGAGTTCTATGACGAATATCTGGCGGTGATGGATCTGACGGCCGAATATTACATGCAGACGATCGAGAGCGTGTTCGTGCGCCACAGCCTGCCCAAGGGCGAGATGACGCATCGCGGGACGCGAGTGGATCTAGCCGCGATCCGCAATTGCGGCCTGATGACGGTCGAGGGCGAAAAAGACGACATCTCGGGCGTCGGCCAGACCCAGGCCGCGCACGATCTCTGCGTCAACATTCCGCCCGCCAAGAAGCTGCACCATCTGCAACTCGGCGTCGGTCATTACGGCGTTTTCAACGGCTCGAAGTTCCGCTCGCAGATCGCGCCGCGGATCGGCGATTTTCAATACGGCGTCGACGCGATGGCGAAGACCAACGTCGTCGTCGTGCGCAAGATCGCGAAGGCTGAGGCTATGGCGGAATGACGCCGAAGCCCTGGGTCTTGGATATCTCTCGCGCCGCGGGCGATTTGCGAAAGTTCAGGAGCAAAGGCATGGACGTCGGCGCGCGAAGTAGGCGATTGCCTCCGATCGCGCAAGCCTCTTGCCTGTCATGTGACAGATTACCAATTCGGAGGCTGTCGCCGCCGGCAAACTCACCCTATCCGCTTTTCTCCTCTTGAGGGGCGGCGACCAAGAAAAGCATATGGGGATTGAGTAAAGGGTCACCGTAATCCCCGTAGCCCCATAACCCCTCGTAATGGGTGATCGGCTCCCGCTGCCCGCTTCGCTTACTTAGGTTGTGGGGTTGTTGCCTTCAAATTGCCTCTTTCTATTCAGGTCGAGTTCAGCCAAGCGTGGTTCTACTGTGCATTGTCTGATGGACCAAGGAGGATATCATGTTCCAAGGTTTAGTTAAGGCTGC
>JBAWBG010000261.1:0-6638 GCA_049589695.1 Candidatus Sulfotelmatobacter sp.
ACATTCTATCTACGCCGATCCATGAGTCCAGCCTGCGGAATACTGACATGCGTTGTTGAAATTAATCTGAAGGCGAAACCGTGAACGACAGCGACAACACAAAAAACAGCAACGAACCGAACAAAGAAAAAGAGAAGCAGCAACCCAAATTCGATTGGATCACGCAGCGCTACTCCTGCTCCCTGCCAAATATATTCAAGGAACTTAGATTGCAAATTGAGCAGGACGTGAAGACCCGCAACTCCCTGCGGCCGAACAATGCTCCTTATGAATTTTCGATTGCCGATAATGACGACGGCTTCAGAGTGATTCTGAAAGCCAAAGAGAAAGAGCTGGAGATGGCCGTAAGATTCGTCCTCGCAGAACATGCGATTGTTGTGCGGGATGAGAAAGGCGTCGAGATGTTCGAGGTCACGCTCACGTTTAACGATCTGGGAGAGTGCCAGCTGAATGTCAACGGAGAGCCCCGTGACTACTGGCAAGTGCGGCGCATGGCACTGGAAGAATTGATGTTCCGAGGAAACTAAACCGCGAGAAGCAGCGGGCATACCCCGCATTCGTCATGTTATAATCTTGTATTCTCAATCGCTTAGGGGCGTGGAGGGCCGTATCGATAAACGTTTTATCCGAACCAATGACCGCATCCGGGCACGTGAGATTCGCGTGATCGGCGATGAAGGGGAACAGATTGGCGTCATGCCCCCATTCGAAGCGCTTAGGTTAGCCCGCAGTAAGAATCTGGATCTGGTCGAGATTTCTCCCACTGCTCAGCCTCCCGTGTGCCGCATCATGGACTACGGGAAATATCTGTACCAGCAGGAAAAGAAAGAGCGCGAGGCCAAGAAGCACCAGAAGACCATCACGGTAAAAGAGGTCAAGTTCCGCATCAATGTGGACGACCACGATTACGAAACCAAAAAAAATCACGTGCTGCGATTTCTGGATGAAGGAGATAAAGTAAAGGCGACCATCTTCTTCCGCGGCCGCGAAATGACTCGCACCGGTCTGGGCCGAACCATCCTGGAACGATTGATTAAGGACGTGGAACCGCAGAGCATTGTGGAATTCCGGCCGCGCCAGGAAGGCAATACTCTGCACGCAATTTTGGCGCCTAAAAAGTCGGCGGCGGAACGCGAGAAAGAAAAAGAGAAAGAAGCCAAGCAAAAGGCGAAAGCTGAGCGACAGGAAAAGATGCTGCAAGAAAAAATGGCGCAAGCCAAGTTGGCGCCGGAGAAAAAAGAAGAGCAGCCAGCGGTGGAGGTTGGCACCCCTGGTTCGCACGCTTAGCGAGTTCGCCGAGCATTGGCGTAAGTCGCGCCGACAATTCCAGAGCAATTGAAGTAGTTATTGAAAACAACAAGGTGCGGTCGAGAACTGGTCTGCACCTGATTCCGAGGAACTATGCCGAAATTAAAAACGCACAAGGGCGCGGCCAAGCGCTTCAAGAAAACTGCCACCGGCAAAGTGAAGCGGGGACATTCTGGCCTCCGCCACATGCTGACGTCTAAGGCGCACAAGCGCAAACGCAAGCTGGGCACCGCTACGCTGGTGAGCCCTGGCGATCTGCACAAAGTGAAGCGCATGATTCCGTATCAGTAAGAGCATTGTTGATTTTGTGATTGCTGATTGTCGATTGAAATCCTCGTTTCCGTTGAGGGCTTTTAATCATCAATCAAAAATCAGCAATCAACAATTGCTAGGCGCGTGAAGAGGTCAGCGATCACCGCAACGGTGAATCGTCCTTACCTCCAGCCGCCGGTACAGAGAAAGCAAAAAGGAGAACACTATGCCACGTGTAAAACGCGGAACCAAACGCCGCGCCAAGCGCAAAAAAATATTAGACCGCGCGAGCGGCTACTTCCTTACTAAATCCAAACTCTACCGCTCCGCGAAAGAGGCTGTCGAGCGCGGACTAAAGTTCGCTTACTCCGGACGGAAACAGCGAAAGCGGCAATACCGCTCACTGTGGATCGTGCGCATCGGCGCAGCCGCCAAGTTGAATGGCCTGAGCTATAACCAGTTCATTCATGGTTTGAAAGTGGCGGGCGTAGAACTGGATCGTAAGATTCTGGCGGACTTAGCGGTGCGGGATGCGGCGGGGTTTGCCAGCCTGGCGCAGCAAGCGAAGGCCGCAATCGGTTAACGGGTCGGACATCTTCTTCCCTTTCATCATTTCTTCGTTTTTGTGGTTTTGAGCGAAGCGAGGAACCTGTGTAGTCTGCCCCGCAGTTGCATAGGTCCTTCGCGCAAAAGATGCGCTCAGGATGACAAGCCGTACTAGTACGGATAAGAGTGGCGTATACCGTTTCTAAATTGACGGATTATTCGCCGGCCACGCTCGAAGCGGCTGCCGCGGAGTGCATTCGTGCATGCGCGGGCGAAGCGGCTGCGATTCGCAACGAGGCGGAACTGAAAACTTTCCGCGATCGCTGGCTGGGGCGCAAGAACGGCATACTCACGCAGATCAATGATTTGTGGTTGAAGGGCGCTCCCAAGGATGCGAAGCGCGAAGCGGGAATCCGCGTGAATGAGTTGAAGGTGCGGATTCAGGAGCTGGTGGAGGGGGCGCACGTAGGACGCGACGATAAGGCAGAGGAAGGGCGCGTCGACATCACTTTACCTGGCCTCCGCCGTCCCATCGGCGCCGAGCATCCCGTCATCAAAACCACGAACGAAATGGTTCGCGTGTTTCAGAAACTCGGCTACTCCGTGGCTGAAGGGCCAGTAGTCGAAACTGATTATTACAATTTCGAGGCCCTGAATTTTCCGCCCAATCATCCGGCGCGGGATACGCAGGACACTCTGTTCATCGCGGGTCAGCAGTCGAAAGCGCAGCGGGAGCGGCTGTTGCTGCGCACGCATACTTCTCCGGTGCAGATCAGGACGATGGAAAAAATGCGGCCCCCCCTTCGAATTGTGATTCCTGGGACGGTTCATCGGAACGATCCTCCGGATGCGAGCCACTCGCCGATGTTTCATCAGATCGAAGGACTGGCGGTCGATACCAACATTACGTTCGGCGATTTGAAGGGGACTCTCGATCACGCAATGAAGGAATTTTTCGGATCGAGCGTGAAGACGAGTTTTCGTCCGTCGTTTTTTCCGTTCACCGAACCCAGCGCGGAAATGTATGTTTCGTGCTTTATTTGTGGCGGGAGCGGAAGGCGCGGAAGCGATCCGTGCCGTCCGTGCAAGCAGACGGGATGGATTGAGATTCTGGGTTGCGGCATGGTGGATCCAAATGTGTTTGAGTTTGTGAAGGACAACGGGTATGACCCGAGGAAAGTTTCAGGGTTCGCGTTCGGCATGGGCGCGGATAGAATCGCTCTGCTGAAGTATGGCGTCGATGACATTCAGTTGTTCTTTCAGGGGGACGTGCGATTTTTGCAGCAGTGGGCGTAATGGCTATGTCAGCCTCTGTCATCCTGGGTGCGTTCTTTACGCCGAAGGATCCCTGCAGTCCGCCACTAGAGCCGGAGCGCTTAGCGCCAAAGCTATAAATGAAACTTTCTCCACAATGGATTCGCGACTTCGTTGATCTCGCGGTCGATGATCGCCGACTGGCTGAGGATCTGACTTCTGTCGGAATTTCAGTGGAAGGAGTCAGCGGTTCAGGCGTGGATACAGTGTTCGAGATGGAGATTGGGACGAACCGTCCCGACGCGATGAATCATTATGGAGTCGCGCGGGAGGCAGCGGCGATTTACGACTCGCCGCTGAAGGCGCTCAATCCGAAACTGCCTTCATCGATAGGAGAAGCAAACTTCCCCATTCAAGTGCAGGAGCCGCAGCTTTGCCCTCGGTTTTCTGCGCGAGTTATACGCGGCACGCGCATCAAGGCTTCGCCCGAAAAGACTGCTCACCGGTTGCAATTGCTGGATCAGCGGCCTATCTCCAATGCTGTCGATGCCACAAATTATGTCCTGTGGGAGATGGGAAAGCCTACACATGTGTTTGATATGGATTTGCTTGAGGGTGGGCGGCTCATCATTCGAAAAGCGAAGCATGGAGAAAAGCTGAAGACGCTCGATGGTGTCGAGCGCACTCTGACTTCGGAAGACCTTGTGGTGGCGGACGCGAAAAAGCCCGTGGGGCTTGCGGGAGTGATGGGCGGGTTCGACACCATGATCACAGGCAAGACTCGGAATATTCTGATCGAGTCGGCATGGTGGGATCCGCTTACCGTGCGCAAGAGTTCACGGCGGCACGGAATTCATACGGACGCCTCGCACCGGTTTGAGCGCGGAGCGGATTTCGAATCGACGATTCTATCGTGCGATTTGGTGACGGAGTTGATTCTGGAATCGGGCGGCGGAGAATTGGTGGGCGATGCAATCGACGTGGTGTCGAGAAAGATCGACCAGGCGCCGGTGGTGCTGCGGCTTTCGGAGGTGCAGCGCATTCTGGGCGGCAATCTGGAGGCGGGAGAGATTTTTCGCATCCTAAAAAAGCTCGGGTTTGGCGTGATTCCTGAAGGACAGGAGGATGCGGAGTTTCGGATATATATCCCAAGCTGGCGTCTGGATGTGGAGCGCGAGATCGACGTAATCGAGGAAATCGCGCGGCTGCATGGATACGATAAATTCGAAAATACTCTGCCAGCTTTCAGCGGCGCGGTGACGGACCCGCCGCACGCGACCATGGACGCCACTTTTCGCAGGCGGGCTTTGGCCCTGGGATACGACGAAGCCGTATCGCTGACATTTATTTCCCATGCTGATGCGGAGAGATTTTCTTCGGCAGCGGTGCTGGAATTGGAGAATCCCCTGAGCGAAGAAGCATCGGTGATGCGGACGTCAATGGCCCCGGGCATGCTCGACATGCTGGCGCGGAATCTGAATCGTGATTCGGAAAATGTGAGGCTGTTTGAGATGGGGCGGGTCTACGAAATGAGCGGTGGGGCTCTGGTTGAGCCAGCGCGAGTATGCCTGGGAGCGACGATGGCAGCGGTTAAGAGTTCGCTGCCCGCTGAACTTATGCTCGATGTGAGCAAGGGAGAACAGGCTACGGCAGCGGAAGCTTTTCGTTCGTTCAAGGGCGATGTGGAGAATCTGCTGGCAGCTTTTGAATACAGTGAGCTGAGTTTCGATCGAAAGACGGCGGAATATTTTCATGCCGGGCGCTCGGCACGAGCTCTGATGGATGGGGCCGTGGTGGCGCAGTTTGGACAGATCTCCGATGATGTTAGGGCGACGAAGAAATTGCGGCAGGATGTTTTTCTGGCCGAGATCGATCTTGAGCAATTGCATGCGCACGGATTGCGGACGGTGCGGTTTGCGCCGCTGGCAAAGTATCCGGCGGTGGAGCGGGATTTCTCGTTCGTATTTTCCGATGATGTGGGATTTGAGGCAATGCGGCGGGCGATGATGGGCCTGGGCATTTCCGAGTTGCGTGAATTCAAGCCAGTTGAGATTTTTCGCGGAGGATCGATTGAGGTAGGAAAATATTCGATTCTTTTGCGGGTGAGACTGCAGTCGGGCGACGGGACGCTGCGCGATGAACAGATTGCGCGTTGGTCCGAGAAAATTGTCACGGCGCTGCGGGGGTTGGGCGGCGTGCACCGGGCTTAGGGATTGTGGATTGAACGAGGTCAAGAGCTTTACCACAGAGGCCACGGAGGGCACAGGGTAGGGCTTCCTCTGTCGCTCGATTTCTTCGTTCTGGATTGCCGCATTAGAAACAGCGGCGCTGTTGCAGATGAATGATCGATCATTACTTCTTGTGCTAATCTGCCAGCTATGGCGGACGTAATTTCTTCTCTTTCCACCCAGAATAAACAATTTCTTAGCGACAAAGTTTCGCATTTTACCGAGTCGGTGATTCGGGAGATGACCCGGCAGGCGATGCTGTACGGGGCGGTAAATTTGGCGCAGGGGTTTCCGGATTTCGCGGCTCCGGCGGAAATCAAAGCGGCGGCTCGCGCGGCCATCGAGAGCGATGTGAACCAGTATGCGATTACGTGGGGCGCCAAGAATTTGCGCAACGCGATTGCGCGGCAGATGGGCGTGTGGCAAGGGATTGCGGTCGATCCGGAAAAAGAGATCACGGTGTGCTGCGGATCGACGGAAGCGATGATCTCGACTTTGCTGGCGGTGTGCAACGCGGGCGATGAGGTGGTGATCTTCGAACCATTCTATGAAAACTATGGACCGGATTCGGTGCTCAGTGGAGCGCGGCCGCGGTTTGCAAAATTGCGGCCACCGGTGAGTGAAGGCGGCGAGTGGACTTTTGATGAGAAAGAATTGCGAGCGGCGTTTGATAAGAACACGAAGGCGATCATTCTTAATACACCCAACAATCCTACGGGAAAAGTTTTCACGCGAGCGGAACTGGAATTGATTCGCGACTTGTGCGTGGAGTTCGACGTCCTGGCGATTACCGATGAGATTTACGAACACATTTTGTATGACGGCACCAAGCACATTTCAATGGCGTCGCTGGAGGGAATGCGGGAGCGGACGGTGACGATCAATGGGATGTCGAAGACTTATAGCGTGACGGGATGGCGCGTGGGATGGGCGGTTGCTTCGGAAAAGATTACGAATGCGATCCGCAAGGTGCACGATTTTTTGACAGTAGGCGCGCCCGCGCCGCTGCAGGAAGCCGGCGCGGCGGCTTTGAGTTTGCCGGCGGAGTAC
>JBAWBG010000262.1:0-2947 GCA_049589695.1 Candidatus Sulfotelmatobacter sp.
TCCGGAAAACCTGCCGGAGTCCCCGGCACAGCTGTAATGGCGTGCCGGGCGTTCAGATTCTAGTGAAACAGGTTCTGAAAAAGGTGGGCGAAGATCCGCCGATGTGGAAAGGCTTCCGGTTCGAAGCCAGGTTCTGGGTAGGAATTCGAGTTGGAAGGTGCGCGATGTACACAGGAACTTTGATCAGGGACTTGATGGCGGCGGTGGAACGCGCGGAACAAAGCGCTCAACAGAAGCGCACGTCCGAGGAACGCGCGTCCGAAGAAATGGACCTGCGGCGGTTTTTCGATTTGCCGAGTGCGCAGCAAACAGAACCCATCTTTGCGGGAGCAGCCTAATGGCAACAGCAGCAGCAATTCGGATGGCAGTTCCAGCGGCGCGGCGAAACACATTTTTTACCGGCACGCCCGAGATTTACTTCGCTAAAGCGATCGACAATTCGCGTCTGGTCAAAGCCGAAGATCCGGCACACAACCGCGAGATGAAGCAATTCGGCACCGCGCTGGCTGTCCTCTTTCTGCTGGTGTTCACCTACGCCTGGCAACACTTCCGTGCAATTGAATACGGCTACCAGATTGAATCGGCGAAGCGCGAGCTTAGCAATCTGACGGAGATGAACCGCGCACTGCGCCTGGAAGATGCCAGCCTGCGCGATCCCGAACGCATCGATGTAATGGCGCGGCGCATGGGCCTGGTGCCGCCGGAGCCGGGGCAGGTGATCCGCATGGATGGTCCTGCGCTGGAGCAAAGCAACGGTCCGGTGATGGCGAGTGCGTCTCCGATCATAGTGCTGGCGAGGCAGTAAGCAAGAGCCGAGCTTTGCGCGGCGGACAGCCGAGTGCCTGCACTGGATCGAAGGGGCGGTTGTCCCGACACGAGTTTATTGGCGGTCCGCCCGAACGGTGGTCCGCCATATTTGTCTAAATATGCTGGTCTAAACATCTTTTGTCTAAAGATGTTTGTCTAAGGACGGGTCTGCCACGCTACTTGTCATTCCGAGGAGCGAATGCGACGAGGAACCTGCTGTTCGCCTGCACTACCACAAAGCGAGTTTGCTCTCCTCATTACGTGAGGTTCGAATGACAAAGCTTGAAAGTGTGGCGTTTGGAATTCCAAAGCTTCAGAACGGGAATCATGAGTGCTAGTAACCTTACTCCCGGCAAGAACTCCCGCCTGTACTTGCTCGGAGGGATGCTCCTTTTCTGGTGCCTTCTGATCTGCATGCGGCTGGTCTACCTGCAGGTCTTCCAATATGGCAGTTTCGTAAAGCAAGCCGAACACCAACAGCAACGCGAGATTCCGCTTTCCGCCAAACGCGGAGTCATCTATGACCGCGCTGGTCACGAACTGGCAATGTCCGTGCTCGTGGACTCCGCATTCGCTGTGCCCTCGGAAGTGAAAGACCTTCCGACCGCTGTTTCTCTGATCACCCGCATCACCGGCGAGGATCACAATGTTGTCCTGGCCGATTGCCGCAGCCACAAAACCTTCTGCTGGGTGGCGAGAAAAGCGGATGACGAAACCATCGAGCGCATCAAGTCGCTGAACTTACAAGGTATCCATTTCCAGAAAGAGCCTAAACGTTTTTATCCGGCACGCGATCTCGCGGCACAGGTCGTAGGAACAGTCGGAATGGAAGACGCCGGCCAGAGCGGCATCGAGCATGAATTTGACGACGAATTGCGCGGCCACGGCGGCAAAATGTTCATCTCCGTCGACGCCCGTCGCCAGTGGTTTTCCGACGTTGAGAAACAGCCCGAGCCCGGAGAAAATGTCGTTCTCACCGTTGATAAGAACATTCAATACATCGCCGAGAAAGAATTGGACCAAGCGATTCACGACACCCAGGCGATTGCCGGCACCGTGATTGTGGAGAATCCGCACACCGGTGAAGTTCTGGCTCTTGCCAACCGGCCAACGTTCAATCCGAATCTGCGCAAACAGATCACACCCGGCGCGCTGACCAACCGCGCGGTGAGCTACATCTACGAACCGGGATCGACATTCAAACTCGTAACAATTTCCGCGGCGCTCGAAGAGAAACTCACGAACCCGGACGAAATCTTCGATTGTCAGATGGGATCAATCGTCTACAACGGCATGCGTATCCGCGACTCGAGGCCGCATGGCTTGCTGCCGGTGTGGGGCGTGTTGGCGGAATCGAGCGATGTGGGCGCCATCAAGATTGCGCTGCGCCTCGGCGAAGACCGCTTCTACAAATACATTCGCGCTTACGGATTCGGACAGCAGACCGGAATCGAACTGCCCGGCGAAACCCGCGGCCTGACCAAGCCGGTTAGCCGCTGGTCAAAAGTTTCCATCGCCGCGATTTCCATGGGACAGGAAATCGGTATCTCGGCCGTCCAGCTCTCGGCTTTGATTTCCACTTTCGCCAACGATGGCGTCTGGATCGCGCCGCGCATCGTGGCCGGAACTCTGGATCCGCAGACCTCGCCAGGAAAAAACTCGCCCCAGACGGTGGCATTCCATCCCGGTACTTCGCGGCGCGTAATTTCCAGTTACACCGCGGCCGAGATGCGTTCGATGATGCAGAAAGTCGTGCTCGAAGGCACCGGCCGCAAGGCAATTCTGGAAGGCTACAGCTCTGCGGGGAAGACGGGCACGGCGCAAAAGGTTGATCCCGCGACAGGGGCCTACTCGAAGACCAAGTATGTTGGCTCGTTCGCGGGATTCGCACCAGTAAATAATCCGCAGATCGTAGTAGCTGTGATTCTGGATTCCGCCGTAGGTCTTCATCAGGGCGGACAAGTTGCGGCGCCGGTGTTCCGCCGTGTGACCCAGCAGGTGCTCGAATATCTGCACACTCCACATGATTTGCCGCTTGCGCCCAATCACCAGTTGCTACTGGCGCAGACGAAGACCAAAGATAAAGACCTGGAAGAAGGAACCCCAGACCACCCTGGCGAGCCGCTAGAGACGGCGGATG
>JBAWBG010000263.1:0-9543 GCA_049589695.1 Candidatus Sulfotelmatobacter sp.
CAATGGGCAAGTAGTCACTCGAATTTACTTCCCCACAGCAACGCCGGACGACAGCACGACCAGTTCGCCAGCCCGTGCAAGTGAGGTTTATCGTCATCAGCGGCTGGGCCATGAGAAACTTATTCTGAAACAAAATATTTCCGTGGCAAAATTGCCGCTGCCACAAGCCCCTCTTGCACCATCTTCCGCCGAGGACAAATCGAAGACTTCTACGCTGTCAAATCTCGGACATGGCGCACCCGCCGGATTACCTTATGGAAGTCTGCCCGGCGGCCCCGTGTACGGAGACGAAGTTCGTCCGGCTTTGCCGGTTGCGACTGCCGATCCCGCCATTTATCCATGGCAACGGCCAGATTCGGAGGGCAAAGTCGTTATCGAAATTACGATCGATGAGCGAGGAGAAATCGTGCGCAAAACTGTGTTGCAGAGCCTTGGTCCCATGATCGACCAAAGATGTCTTGCGGCGCTCGAAAGCTGGCACTTTCGACCGGCTACCCGCAACGGAGTTCCGATCCCCTCGAAGCAGGATGCCATTTTCCCCTTCAAAGCGCGCGGCTAGATCGGTTCCGGAGGGGTCCGCACCTCCTCACGTAGCCGCTATAATCGAAGTGTGACTACCCAGAATGTGAGCAACCAGGCGGTTCAGCAAATGGCGTCCGCGGATTTTCCCACTCGCTGGGGAAAGTTTCGCATCTACGGTTTTCGGGCCGAGTTCGGTTCCGACGGAAACCGCCGCGTCGAGGAGGCTGTAGCCCTGGTCATGGGCGATGTGCAGTCCTCGCCGCCGTTGGTGCGGATCCATTCGCAATGTCTCACGGGCGACGTTTTTCATTCCTTACGATGCGATTGCCGGCAGCAACTCGAGATGGCGCTTGGCATGATTCGCGACCTCGGCGCCGGGATTCTGATTTACGAACAGCAGGAGGGCCGTGGCATCGGTCTCATGGCTAAGCTGCAAGCTTATGAACTGCAGGACTCGGGCCTGGACACCGTCGAAGCCAACGAACGGCTGGGCTTCAAGGCCGACGAGCGCGACTTTGCGCTGCCCGGCCAGATACTTAAGACGCTCGGTGTAAACCGCGTGCGGCTGCTTTCGAATAATCCCGAGAAGGTGGAGGCTCTGGAGCGCGCCGGCATCGATGTAGTCGAGCGCGTGCCGTGCGAGGTAACGGCGAGTCCGCACGCCGAAGAATACCTCAAGACCAAAAAAGAGAAGCTTGGCCATCTTTTCTCGTCGCGTTAAAGCGCGGCGCGATCTGGAGCCCGATCGGAATTGCTCGCAGTTTTGCCTTCCCCGGCAGCGCATGCTTAAATCGTCTACGGCATTTTTTCATGTCCAACTCTGCGGTTGCATGGCGATCCGGCGGCATTCTCGGCATCGTGATTCTTTGTGCCGCATGCATGATCTATTACCATCTCGTGCTGTTTGTGCCCCGAGTTTCGCAGGTACGCACAGCTGAGGGGTTTGGCAATGGATATTCTTTCGGCGCAGATTTCTATCCTATCTGGCTGACCGCGCGTGAGGGTCTCCTTCATCATCGTGATCCCTACAGTCCGCAGACAACACGTCAAGTTCAGATCGATCTCTTCGGCCGGACGGTCGACGCGCGGGTCTTCGGCGCTCCTCCGGACTATTGGACATTCGCCTATCCCGCTATTACAGACGCGCTGCTCTGGCCGATTGGGCTGCTGCCATTTTCCCAGGTTCGTATCGGGTTTGGATTATTTCTCGGCACCCTGACTGCGCTTAGCGTCGTCCTGTGGGTCCGTATTGTTCATCCTCGTGTCGGACCGCTAACTGTCGGGGTATTGGTGATACTCACCCTGTCCAGTTATGCCGTGCTCGAAGGTTTGTTCGCGGAACAAATGGGATTGCTGGTTGGATTTCTTTTGGCTGCGTCGCTGGCCGCACTTGTCCGCCGAAGATTGTTTTTCTCCGGAAGTCTGTTGGCGCTAGCTCTTATTAAGCCGCAAGTAATGTTGTTGATCGGAACCTACCTTTTACTCTGGAGCCTGGCTCGATGGCGTACTCGATGGCATTTCGCCGGCGGTTTTTTCCTGACGTCTTCGCTGCTGGGCGTGTCTTCCCTGCTCATTTGGCCCCACTGGATTACGGAGTGGGTCCGCGTACTGTCTTCTTACCGCCGGTATTCTAATCCGCCGCTCGTAAGTCATTTACTCGGCAGTCAAGTTTTTGGCAATCAAATCAGTCGGCTGCTGGGTGCAATTCTTATCGTGGCCCTTCTGTTTAGTGCGGCCACGCTTTCCTGGCGAATGCGGTTCGCTCCCTCGGACTCTCGCGACTTCCGATTGACCATCAGCCTTCTCCTTGCGGTTACAACCATCGCGGTGGTGCCGGGACATGCGGTATACGACGACGTCGTTCTCTTGCCCGGGATAATCTTGATCGCGTCGTGCTGGCGGGATTTCGCCCCAAGCAAGCCCTTTCGCGTCACTCTGGCCGTGGCTGCATTCGCTTTGTTCTGGCAATGGATTTGTGCTCCGTTTGCAATCGCGTTGCGGCCGATGGTTTCTCAAGAATTTGCTTCTACTTTCTTATTGACGCTTCCTATCCGCACCGCGGCTTCGATTCCCTTCGGTGTATGCGCGCTCCTCGGACTGATGCTGTGGCAGGGACGCAAAAGAAAACTCACGCTGACGGAAAAGGCGCCGATTGTGAAACCGGAACCGATTACTTCTTGAGAATCTTTTCCACTGCCACGCGATTCTTTCCGGGCAAATCTCGTAGCGCGGTCCGCGCCAAAGCAATGTAGATGTTCCGCGCTTCAGAAATTGCACGTAACACGCTCAAATGTTTCTCGATGGTGTCGACATCTCCCCGGGCGATGGGACCGCTGAAGGAATGAGATGCGCCCAGGGCAGCGTAATTGGCTAGCGTTTGTCTGAGAATAGGCAGCGCCCGCTGTTTGCCTGCACCTTTCCGGATGCCGGCGGCCGCCGCCACCCTCTCGCTTGCCGCCAGCAGCGCTGTCAATAGCGGAGAAACAAACATCCCCCATGCGTGGTAAGCCTGTTTGTGACGCTTGCCGATGGGGAACGGCTGGCCTCCTAAATTCTGAACAATCGCACGCGCGGCTCGAACCGCTTTTTGATCGCCTTCGATGGCGAAAGGGACTCCGGAAAGCGGAGGCTGCGATCCCGGGACGAACGTCATCAGCGGATGAACCGACGCGATGGACGCGCCTCGACGGCGCAGTTCAGCGAGCTCGTCGCTGGTGAGAGCTCCACTGGCATGCAGCGCCACTTTGCCGTGCCAGCCGGTCGCATTGGCCAACGAATTCGCGGCGCTGGCGATGGCTCCATCCGGGACGCAAAACCAGATCACACCGGCGCGAATTTGTGCTCGCGTCACGGGAACAGCAGAAGCATCTACTTGCTCCGCCAGTCGCCGGGCTTTCCGTAGAGACGCGGCAGGCTCGCGGGAGATGATTTCATCGATCACGTAGCCCGCATCGCCCAAGGCCAGGGCGAGTGAAGTTGCCAGGCTGCCGGCTCCTACAATTGCAATCTGCGGCTTGACCACCCGCCTCGCAGCTGGCCTTTCGGGCATGATCGGCAGAATAGCAGAATCGGCTATGGCAATTGATCCGGACTTGTCGTTTGGCTGATTTTGAGCGACTAACGCCCAAAGGTTAGACCCAGTGTCTTATATTGTTCTGATGCCCAAAATAGCTGTTAGCCAAACAAAGTCGAAGCGGTCGTCCCGTAGCCCCGGAGCAAAGGCAAAAATTATTTCCTCCCGCGTTATTTATCGCGGTCCAGTTTTTTGGGTGACGACGGATGATGTGCTGGAACCAAATGGGGTACGCGCGCGTCGCGACGTCATTCACCATACGGGGTCAGTAGTGATTCTGGCGGTGGACGACTCTCGCTCGACGTTGCATGTGCTTTTAGAGCGTCAATATCGGCATGCCGCAAATGACTATCTGTGGGAGATCCCTGCTGGACGCATCGATAGCGGAGAACAGGCCCTGCCCGCGGCGAAGCGCGAACTGCTGGAAGAAACGGGATTTACCGCAGCCCGGTGGCGGCGCATTTTCAAGTTCTACGCCAGTCCCGGCTTTGTCGATGAAACCATGTCCGTGTATCTGGCCACCGGCCTTCAGGCCGGAAAGGCACAGCCCGAGGCGGATGAAGTGATTCAGCAGCGGATGGTTCCGTTACCGACGGCGGTTCGTATGGTGCTGAAGGGGACGATTCGTGACGCAAAGACCATCTCCTCCGTGCTGTGGCTGGATCACCAGGTAAGGCACCACTATCGACTGCAATCGTCCCGCTGATTCTTCAGCCCAACATTTGACTACAAGTCAGTCGAAAGATGGTGCTCGGGTCATTTCCCGGAGCAACCTGAGGTATGTACGGTATACGGCATACAGTGGTTACCCTCCGCACATATTTGTCTTGCTACTCCATCCTAATTATTCCAGAATGCATCCTAGTTTCCGAGTCATGTCTGGGCCCCCGCTTTTAGACGTGGGGAAAAGGGGGTAAGGGGAAAGTGAAAGGCACGGTTAAGTGGTTTAACAATGCAAAGGGCTACGGGTTCATCGGACGTGAGGATGGTCCCGATGTATTTGTGCATTACAGCGCTATCACATCCGAGGGGTATAAAAGCCTTCAGGAAGGTGATGAAGTGGAGTTCGAAATTACCGAGGGACAGAAAGGGCCGCAAGCGGCTAACGTAAGTAAGAGCGCCTAACCCCTGTATCTGACTCAAATCCTTGATCGCGGT
Source organism: Candidatus Sulfotelmatobacter sp. (assembly GCA_049589695.1). Taxonomy (GTDB): domain Bacteria; phylum Acidobacteriota; class Terriglobia; order Terriglobales; family Acidobacteriaceae; genus Sulfotelmatobacter. The sequence continues at coordinate 4,754 of JBAWBG010000263.1, forward strand.
TCGGCTGCCCTCAAGATAAAGGGAAGTTCTGTTCTTGAGAAACCCTGTGGGCAGCGCTGGCGCGGTATTCGATTCTTGTTTATCTTTAACCCGTGGACAATAAATCCATCGCCACGGTCTTGTATGAAACCGCCGACTTGTTGGAGATCGACGGGCAAGATTCCTTTCGCATTCGTTCCTATCGCAACGCTGCCCAGGCTATCGAAAATCTGACTGACCAGATTCGCGACATTATTGGCGAGCCAAAGAACGTTCTCGCGATTCCCGGCATCGGCAAGGGAATGCTGCTCAATCTGCAGGAACTATTCCGCGATGGCGCTCTCAGCATGCAAACCGAACTGCTGAAGAAATATCACCCTTCGATGCTTCAACTATTGAAGATCCAGGGTTTGGGACCAAAGACGATTGCTTTGATCTGGAGCGCCTACCAGGTCAGTGACGTCGATGGGGTAGAGAAACTTGCGCGCGAAGGCAAGATTCGCGAATTGCCGCGAATGGGAGAGAAGCACGAACAGAAACTGCTGAAAGCAATCGAAGACTATCGCAGGATCTCCGGGCGGTTTCTTATCGACGCCGCCGAGACCGAAGCTAAGAAGCTCAGCGATTACCTTGCGAAGTTTCCCGGCTTTGACCGAATCACCACCGCAGGTTCTTTGCGACGCGGCCGCGAGACGGTGGGCGACCTCGACATTTTGGTTACCGGTGCGGCTTGCTGCAGTGCGGAAGAGCGCGAAAAGGCGGTGAAGTATATTGCGCAGTATCCACCGTTAATGAGCATCATCGCACAGGGTGATAACAAGATCAGCTTTCGATTGCGCACCGATATGCAAGTGGATGTTCGCCTGCTTCCTCCGGAATCGTTCGGGGCCGCCATGCAGTATTTCACCGGTTCCAAAGCTCACAACGTTGCCCTGCGGCAGCGCGCTCTCAGGATGGGTTACACGCTCAACGAATACAGCCTGGCCGATCTCAAGACGGAGAAGCCTGTCGCTGGCGCGACTGAAGAGGAGATCTATGCGAAGCTCAACCTCGACTACATTCCTCCTGAGCTGCGCGAAAATCTCGGCGAGATCGATGCTGCGGAAAAACATGTGCTGCCCGATTTGATCGCTCTGGATGATCTCCAGGGCGACGTGCACATGCACACGGTTGAAACCGACGGGCGCAACACCATCGAAGAAATGGCTGAAGCGGCCAAGGCGCGCGGCTACAAGTACATGGCGATCACGGACCATTCCAAAAACCTGGCCTTCGCGAACGGACTCGATGATGCCCGCGCCGTGACGCACATTCAGAAGATTCGTGAAGCCAATGAAAGGATCGACGGGATCACCATCTTGGCCGGAATCGAGGTAGACATACTTGCCGATGGCGACCTCGATCTTTCCGACGAGGTGCTGGCTCAAATGGATGTGGTAATCGCCAGCGTGCACTCGGTTTTCAACCAGGAACCGGGTAAGATGACCGAGCGGCTGCTGAAAGCCATCGGAAATCCCAACACTTCAATCATCGGACATCCCACGGGCCGCCTGCAGCTTCGCCGCGACGCTTACCAGTTCGACATGGATGCAATCCTGATGGCAGCGGCGAAGCACAAAGTCGCCATGGAGTTGAACTCCTATCCTGACCGTCTCGATCTCAACGATGTACATCTGCGCCAAGCCAAACAGAAGGGAGTGAGGGTCGTTATTAATACCGATTCCCACCACACCTCTCATTTGGAGAAGATTCGATACGGTATTCTGCAGGCGCGACGGGCGTGGCTCACGAAGCGCGATGTCTTGAATACTCTGACAGCACAGGAATTTGCGAAAGCTATGAAGCACCAGTGGAATTGAGTCTTCAGCGGCCGAGATGCGTGCAGTAAAATCGAAACAATACTCGATTCAAGACCTGCCATGAATCGCAGATCATTCCTGAAAAGCGCCGGAGTTGTTACCGTTGCGGTTGTCGGGGGCGCAGTCTGGCGCGCCTACGACCAGGGCGCTTTCACTGTCGGCGAAGGCCCGGCCTACCAGCCTTGGAAAGACTGGCGCACGGATTCGCAAAGCGGTCCCCTTGCGCTGGTTCGAGCCGCAATTCTCGCGGCCAGCCCACACAACACGCAGCCTTGGCGCTTCAAGATCACGAATTCTTCGGTTGAGTTGTATCTCGACCCGAGGAGAAACGTCGGCGCGCTTGATCCCTATATGCGTGAAGAGCACATCGGTATGGGTTGCGCTCTGCAAAATCTGCTCCTGGCTGCGGCCGCCAATGGCTACGAAGCTACGGTAACTACATTTCCGGGCAAGCTCAGTCCGATTCCCACTGATCCCGCACCAAAGCTTCTGGCTCGTCTCGATCTCGTTCCCGGCAAGCCGCAAGAAACCGAACTATACGATGCGATCCCGCGGCGCCATACCAATCGCGGCCCCTACATTCCGCAGAAGCCGCTCCCTCCTGAGTTCGTCGATGCCCTAGGCCGCCTTACCAGCGATGAACCGGATGTCAAACTTTTTCTCTTCACAGCAGAAGCCGACCGCAAAAAGCTCGCGGCAATCACCTCCGCGTCAAACGACGTCATCTATGCCGATCCGGAGGTCGAACGTGGCAGCGGACGGTGGATTCGGAGCCGTTGGAGTGACGTCCAGAAATTTCGCGATGGCCTTTCCATCGATGCCTTCGGGCAGCCGCCACTCGCGACCGCGGCTTACAAGACCCTGCCTCTATGGCTGGATCGCTGGATTGCGTCGAGAGGATCGAAGGATGGTTATTTTCAATTGATGTTGCGTGCGTCCCTGATGGGCATCATTACCGTTCGCGACCGTTATGACCAGGAAAACTGTCTGCACGCCGGGCGAATTTGGCAATCCGCTCATTTGCTGGCCACGGCTCGCGGCGTGGCTGGCCGCCCCTGCAATGAAGCGGTAGAGATGATTGACTATGAGAGGGCTCATGAAAGACCGGCACTGCGCACCGCTCAACTCGGTGAACTCGTCGGCGAGCCGGCATGGCAGCCAACTTTCGTTTTTTATATGGGTTATCCAACGTTGACCGCTCCACCCAGCCCGCGCCGGCCCGTTCAGTATGTAGTTCTTTGACTGCGGCTCTGGCGTGTGCTTCAGAATAAGCGGAGAATAAGAATCGATGACCGATCAAGAGGCGAAGCCTGCTGCCGTTCCAGCTACCCCAAGCGCACCCGCGAAAGGCACACCGGCCAACGTACAACGCGGCCCGACCATCCATATTGCCGACGAATTCGGCACTGCCAAACGCAACCTTCCGCCAATTAAAGTTCTGTTGCTTGCGCTTGCGGGTGTGCTGGTAATCGCGGGCATCTTCGCCTTTTTCCAGCGCGCCAAGCCACAGGGCGCCGGATCGCTCGACAATGTAACCGCGGTACAAATCCCGGGACAGACCACATCCCTGGTAGCGCTGACATTCACCCTGCGCAATTCGGGGCAAAAACCGTTGTGGGTGCATGACATTCAAGGCAAGCTGGTTACAACCAGTGGGGAGCAGAACAGCGATGCCGTCTCGGCCGTCGACTTCGAACGTTACTACCAGGCGTTTCCCGCCTTGAAAGCGAACGTCCAGCCGCCTCTTTCGCCGGAAGACAAGTTGCAGCCCGGTCAGGAAATCAAGCGCACCGTGATCGTCGCTTTTCCTGTGACCCTGGACGCATTCAATCAGCGGAAGTCTGTTAGCGTAATCGTTCAGCCGTACGATCAAAGCGTGCCTGTAGTATTGACCAAGTAAAAGTAACCATCGCAAGACATCTGTCGAATGCTCCGATGAAAATATGAAAACCAGTCAACTTTCATTCCGCACAATCGTGTCCATGTTCGCCCTGTTCGTTTTCCTAACGGTTCCGGGTCTCATAGGCGCCTCGGACAAGGACGGTGTGAACAAAGCTTCGTATTTCATGTACGTTGGCACCTACACCCAAGAGGGCGGCAGCACCAGCAAAGGCATTTACGTCTATCGTTACGACCCGGGTAGCGCAAAGGTCACCTCCATCGGCGTGGCAGCGCAGACGATCAATCCCTCGTTCCTCGCGGTGAATCCCAATCATCGCTTCTTGTATGCGGTGAATGAAGTCGCCAATTACCAGGGACAGAAAAGTGGAGCAGTCAGCGCCTTCGCCATCGATAGCGCAACCGGCAAACTAACTCTATTGGACGAAGTCGCCTCGGGCGGGGCCGATCCCTGCTACATCACTGTCGACAAGACTGGAAAATTCGTTCTGGTGGCGAATTACACGGGCGGCAGCGTATCTGTATTTCCTGTTCTGCAGGATGGCAGGCTGGGCGAGGCTGCGGCTTTTGTGCAGCACACTGGCCACGGCACGAACCCAAAACGCCAGGAAGCTCCGCATGCTCACTCGATCGATCTATCGCCCGACGATCGTTTCGCTATTGTTGACGATCTTGGCCTCGACAAAACACTGGTCTACAAATTTGATAGCAGCAAAGGCTCGCTTACACTCAACGATCCTCCATTTGCCAAAGCCGACGCCGGAGCTGGTCCCAGGCATTTCGCGCTACATCCCAATGGAAAGTTCGCTTATGTGATCCACGAGATGGGATCGACAGTTTCCGTTTTCGATTACGATGCCGCTGGCGGGGTTCTGCATCCGGTGCAGACAATCTCAACCATTCCCCAAGGCTTCGCCGGACAGAATAATGACGACGCTGAGATCGAAGTCCATCCGTCCGGCAAGTTTCTCTATGCCTCTAACCGCGGGCATGACAGCATTGCAGTCTTTGCGATCGATCCGAATAAGGGGACGCTGACTCTGATCGAATATG
>JBAWBG010000264.1:0-7667 GCA_049589695.1 Candidatus Sulfotelmatobacter sp.
TGTTCCGTGATATGGGTATCCGGGTGATGAGTAGCAATAGCTATGACGGCGAATACATGGGACGAATCGTCCGCAAATTAGGATTCGTCCCGGTCAAAGGATCCAGCAGCCGCAACGCCGTGCGGGCGCTGCTTGGGCTGCGGCGCGCTCTCGACGAGGGTTGGACCGTAGCCTTTACTCTGGATGGGCCGCGCGGGCCGCGCTATAAGGTCAAGCCCGGACCGGTCGCGCTGGCGCGGGCTTCCGGCGTGCCGATGACTATGTTTCATATGGCCGTCGACCGGGCATGGGTCTTGAATACGTGGGACCGTCTCATGATTCCGAAGCCATTCTCCCGGGTGTTATTGCGCTTCGGCAAGCTGATCGCGGTCCCCGCTGACGCAAGCGACGAAGACCTTGAACGCTATCAGCGGGAGCTTCAAGATTCGCTCGACCGCGTCCGCCAATTCGCGGAAGAGAATGTGAGCAAGGTCGGGACTGAAGAGTTTGCGTATTATAGGCAGACCTAAGTCTGCCGGTTTGCCCCCGGAACAGTCGCAGAATCCGAATCCCACCGTTCCAGTGGCGAGTGCTAACGGCCTGATTTCGACAGTTGCTCGAAAGGCTCATTTCGCTTGGACACGCCATAGTCGAGCCAGATCAATGCAGTAGAAGAGCGCCAGGGCGGTGGACCACGCTGCACATCCTAAGGTCAGAGTGGCCTGCTCCTGGCGCCATGCTGCAACTCCAAACCATACAAGTGCCACGACGACGGCTATCGCTACCGAGGCGGCAGCGACTCTGTGCCCCGCCAGCGACATTTTAGTTAGTCTCTGGTCAACTTCGAGACCCATAACGAACCAGAGTAGTGCGACTGCGACAAGAAAAAATATCTGCGGTATTGGCGTCCGTGAAAACTCCAGCTCGAAATGAATCGAGTGTGCCAAAAGTAGCAGTCCTCCGAGCAACAGTGTGGCTGGAGCATTGATTGCTTCGCACAGCTCTATCGCTGGGGCCACAAATGGTGAGTTGTCTTGCAGGGCGGTCGGGCGTTGCAGACTCGCGACTATACCGAAGAGAAGCGCGACAGCAATCCCAGAGACTGGCAGCAATACCTTCGCCCTCGTGAACACGATATGCGTTGCTCCTTGATCTCATGTACGCACAAGCGCTTGATGATGTTCCGTTGAGGGGGACTTGAGGGTTGGGAGTGAAGGGCCGATTAGTGTCGTAAAATCCCCATAGCGCTCAAAACGCCAGAATCGACCGATCACTTGGGCGGTTTGTTTGCATTCGTAAGCCTGGCTTTGCCACCAAACCAAGGCAGCCGGTTGACTTCCAGCGCCTGCCCCGGTAAATTTTTCGAACCAGCATTTCTGTTCTTTCTAATGTCCTTCGGTTTGCGCGTCTTTGCCTTGCGGCGAAGACAGGGAAGCGGGTGCAATTCCCGCGCTGCCGCGCAACTGTAAGCGAGGAAATCGCAGCCGGCCACTGGAAGAAATTCCGGGAAGGCCCTCTGCAGGCGTTCGGATGTCTGAACTCAAGGTTCGGGCATCCTCACTCGCAAAGCCAGGAGACCGGCGTAAACCGTCCACCTTAACCCCTTTCGCGCGAAAAGGAGGATGGTTATGCGTGCACTTTGCGCTTCGGTTTTTATTTTCGTTTTTCTCGCGGCAGCATCCGCTGCCGATCTAACGGTTAAAGTCATCGATCCCCAATCGGCCGCTGTTGCTGGAGCTGAGGTTTCGTTGTTTGCAAAAGGAACCGGCGCCGCTTTGCAGATTGCCAGCACGTCAGCCGAAGGAATGGTTTCGTTCGGCGGATTAAAGCCCAGCGAATTGGCCTCGGGAAACTATCGGATCGAGGTCCTGGCCCCGGGTTTCGCGCCGCAGATATCGGACGTTCGACCTCATCCTAAAGTCATTACGGTTGAGCTGCACCTGGCTACGGCCTCGGCGACCGTGGTTGTGACTGCGACTGGAATTCCTGCGCTCGCCGAAGAAAGTGGCGCCGACGTCTCTACGCTTGAGAATGGACAGCTCGAAACCATGCAGCCAGTAGCCGCCAACGATGCCGTTCGCTTTCTTCCCGGAGCAGTGGTGAATACGGCGGGGCAGCGAGGAGGCTTGTCTTCCCTGTTCGTCCGCGGCGGCGAGTCAAATTACAACAAAGTGATTGTCGATGGCGTCACTATCAACGAGCCGGGCGGGACATTTGACTTCGGAACGCTGCCGCTCACCCAAGCCAATCGCATAGAGTTTCTGCGCGGGACGCAGAGCACGCTGTATGGCTCCGATGCCATGACCAGCGTGGTGCAGGTGTTTACTCGTACCGGGAGCACGCGCACGCCCGAATTGCTATTCGGCGCCGACGGCGGAAATTTTTCTACGGCCAACGGCAACGCTGCAATCTCCGGGGCTCGCGGGCGATTCGACTATAACTTTTTCGCTGACCAGTTCAATACCAACGGCTCGGGAATCAACAATGCATATTCTGACTCGTTGCAGGGCGCAAATGTCGGCGTTGCCATCAATGACAAAACTTCTTTGCGCCTGCACGTGCGGCATTCGAACAGTCATACCGGCGTTCCTGGCGAATGGAGTTTCAACGGCTACGATCCGCTGGTGGATGTGAATGGCGTAACGCAGCCGCTCCCGCCCGATCCCAACGAATGGTCACAGCTGAACAGCTTGCTGGGCAGTGCGGAAATCACGGTGGCGGAGCCTTCAGGCTGGCAACATCACTTCACCGGATTTGATTATCTTTACCGCTACAACGATGTGAATCTGAATGGCGATCCAGCGCGCGTGAGTCCGCTCTATGGGCAGTTCGATTTTCCCGATCATGAATACGACAACATCAACCGCGCGGGGTTCGAATATCAGGGAAACTATTCCGAGCGAAGCTGGGCGCAGAGCACGTTTGGATATCGCGTCGAGAACGAAAACGGATTTGTGGGGAGCGTTGGAGCACAAACTCCCGGCCAGCGGCTCAATCAGGATGTCTACCTGCAACAACAAATCACGTGGCGTCGGCTTTCGATAGTTGCAGGCGGGCGCTTCGTTCATTCCAGCGTCTTCGGCAATACCGGCGTGCCGCGCGTTGCCCTAACTCTGCTGGCGCGGCGCGGGGGAGAGATTGTTTCCGGCACGCGTTTGCGTTTTTCGTATGCGACTGGATATAAAGAGCCGCGGCTGGAGGAAACTTTTGCCGGACCACCGTATTCCATTCCGAATCCTGGCCTGAAGCCGGAGCGGGTTCGCGCTTTCGAAGCGGGCATCCAGCAGAATTTCTACAGTGGAAAATATGTTCTGAATGCCACGTATTTCAACAACCTGTTTCATGATCAGATCAACTACGTGACCGTCGATCCCACGACGTTTGTTGGTGAATATTTCAACGTGAATCAGGCTTTTGCCCAAGGGGCGGAAGTGGAACTGCAGGCTAAGATCCGAAGCAGACTGTTGCTGGATGCGGCATACACCTACACGTCGACAGAGATTCTCAGCAATCCCGCTCCCATCGATTCGCAATATCTTCCCGGGGAGCCGCTGCTGCGACGGCCAAAACATTCCGCTACTACATTGTTGTCATATCTGGGGAGTAAGTGGGGCGCGAATCTGAGTGGAAGTTTTGTCGGGCGCCGGCCGGACGATGATTTTTTTGGATTCAATATCGATCATGCGGCGGGCTACGTGCGCGCCGATCTTGGCGGATGGTACGCCTTCAACTCACGCGTGACTGCTTATGCCAACGTAGAGAATGCTCTGGACGGCCGCTATAACGAAGTGGTTGGCTATCCGGCTTTGCCTATAAATTTCCGGGCGGGATTTCGCTTCCGCATCGGCGGAGAATAGTTGGCGAGGGCACAAATGAAAGCGGCCCGAATTTGAATTCGTGCCGCTAATTTCTACTCAGACGGCTGAGCTAGCTGACTTTTTCTGGAGGCCTTGTCATAGCCAGGGGCATGGAGGCGGCCATCTTCCCGCCGAAATATTTTGTCCGCGCGAGCAACAATTTTTCGATGTCGACCCCGCTGAGCGGCTGCTGGCGCCCCAAGAGGTGCGTAACCAGAGCGATCTGCGCGAAATGCTCCACGGTTTCCATCTTCATGTAGGCGTGTTCAATGGTGTCGCCGTAGGCCACCACGCCGTGGTTCGACATCAGAATGGCATCGTAGTGAGGAACGTAGGGTTCGAGCGTCTTGGCCAGCTCCGAAGTTCCGGGCGTGCCGTAGCGCGCCAGCGGAATGCATCCCAGGCCCATAACAACTTCGCAGACGAGCGGTTCCGTTAGTGCCATACCTGCGGCGGCAAATCCGGTTGCGGTGGGCGGATGAGCATGCACAATCGCCTGAATGTCGGGCCGCGTGCGATAAATCAGAAGATGCATCCCGATTTCGCTGGTCACATTGCGCCGTCCCGCCACTCGCTTGCCATCGAGGTCCACGATGACCATGTCCCCAGCGCGCATCGCGCCTTTGCTGACGCAGGTGGGCGTCACCAAGATTCGTTCATGGTCCAGCCGGACCGAAAGATTTCCGTCCATCGCCGCCACGAATCCGCGCTGATGCAGCATGCGTCCGTAGCGAACAATCTCTTCCCTGTGTTTGCGTTCAGCGGACATGGAAAACTCTCTTGGGGGAGTGACGAAAGCGGCTAAAGCTCCAGCCCCCGCATAGTATCGCACCTTGCTCGTGGCAGACAAACAAATTTACCAAAGATCACAGAATATGTTGGCCCTACGCTGGAAGTAGGTTGCCAGCATTCTCTTATAATCGACACCGTGCTGGTTTCTGACTTCGACTTTCATCTTCCCGAAGAATTGATTGCTCAGGAACCGCTCGCCGCCCGAGATGCTTCCCGCATGTTGTGTGTGGAGCGGGGCTCAGGACAATGGTCGGACCGCCTGTTTCGCAACCTTCCCGAAAGGTTACACCCGGGCGATTTATTAGTATTTAACAATACTCGTGTCTTTCCCGCCCGGCTTTATGGCCGCCGCAAAGGCGCCCGAGCCCAGCCCGTCAGCGCCCGTAATCCTGCCGCCAGAGAGTTTCTCCACGGGCGTATCGAAATTCTTTTGACACGGCAGATCTCGAATGAGCCGAACGATTGGGAGTGCCTTGTTCGTCCCGGACGCAAAATCGGAGTGGGGGAGCGGCTGTTCTTCGGCGAATATGATTCTGGTGAGCACGATGAGCTGCAAGCCGAGGTACTTGCCCGCGGGGAATTCGGAGAGCGCCATATTCGCTTTCGGCCGGTCGAGGATTTCTTCTCGATTCTTGATCGCATCGGCCACGTTCCGCTCCCACCCTACATCGCTCGCGAGGACTCTTCTCGCGACCGCGAGCGCTATCAAACTGTCTATGCCGAGCCGAGAGGTTCGGTCGCCGCTCCAACTGCCGGACTTCATTTCACTGCGGAAGTCGTCGATCGCATCCATTGGCGAGGCGTTGAGACCGCCGACGTCACTCTGCACGTCGGGTTGGGAACGTTTCAGCCTATTCGCGTGGAGCGGGTGGAAGATCACAAGATTCATTCGGAGCCTTATTCCATTTCTTCGCATGCGGCCTCTGCAATCACTCGGGCTTTGCAAGAGGCACGCCGCATCGTTGCCGTCGGCACAACCACTGTTCGAACTCTGGAACACGCGGTTCGGGCTGGAGCCGGCTCGATCCTTCCAGGGTCCGGCATGGCCGACACATTTATTTACCCAGGATTCAAATTCCAGGTGGTCCAGGCGATGCTGACGAATTTCCATTTGCCGCAATCGTCATTGCTGATGCTGGTCAGCGCATTCGGCGGGAAAGAAAATGTTTTGCGCGCTTACGGACACGCCGTCAGGGAAAGGTATCGTTTTTATTCCTATGGAGATTGCATGTTCATCGAGTAAACAACCGAGGAGGCACATCCGTTATAATTTTCCGGAGCGTCCATGGCTACTGCGACGAAACAAATTCCAATTCACGAGTTCGTGACCGCGCTCCGCAAATTTCCGGAAGCCGCATTTGGGCCCACGGAGCAAATCCGCAGATTCCTGGAGAACAATCTGCTTAACCCGGACTCCCTGACCCCCTACCTCACGTGGGATCGACAACATTACACGAGGAATTTGATCGATAAGAACGCGCTCTACGAGTTGATCGCGGTCTGCTGGGAGGTGGGACAGGCCAGTTCCATCCACAATCATCGCGACCAGAACTGCTGGATGGCGGTCCCTATCGGCCGTTTGCTGGTGGAGAATTATCATGTTGTTCACCAGGACATTCCTGCGGGCAAGTCTGCCATCCAGCCCACCGAAATCGTGGAGATGAATGCGGAGCATCCTTGCGCGGTTGACCCGCTTGAACCGGTGCATCGGGTCTTCAATCCGCGCGAATTTAATCAGCGCGCCGTCAGCCTGCACGTGTATTCGCGTCCTTTTGATACTTGCGTGGTCTACTCCGCGGAGCAGGGAACGTGTGGAGAGATTCAGTTGCACTACACCACGGAATACGGAAAAACGGTTCGAGGATGAATTTGAAAAATCGCGGCCGATTCGTCCTTCTAGTCGTTCTGGCGGCGACGGCTTCCTTCATCACCGCTTGCCAGAGTAAGAAGCCGCCTGCCGACGACGTTGTTCTGCCCATGGATCGCGTGGCTGCTTCGCCCTCGGGTTCACAAACCATTTTGCACAAGACTTTTTCGCTCACGGCCACAGCGAGTTTTCCGTTCGAGATTCCTGCCCACGCCGCCATGCCGCACCTGCACGGAACCTACAAAGCTTTTGTTAAGCAGATCTCCGCCGATGCCAGCGACGATAGCGCGAATGTCGACTTCCTCATTTTGAAGGAAGATCAATACGCCGATTTTATTCACGGGCACGCCGGCGAAGCTCTTTTCTCCGCGGACGCGTCGCACGATCAGGATGTCGACTTCAGTCTTCCCGCTTCGCAGGATCAGCCGCAAAAGTACTATCTGGTTTTCCGCAAGAGCCCCGGTGGACCGGCTAAGAAAATCGTGCAAGCTGACTTCACAGTCGACTTTTAGCAAGCATTGATGCTGCTAGACTAAGAGCTTGCCCGTTCGTAAACATTCTTTGGAAGGCCCTGCGGCATCTTCCGCGCTTAAGCCGAGCCAGCAAAAAGAGCGCGTGTTCCTGATCGACACGATGTCGTTCATCTTTCGCGCTTATCACGCCATGGCGCGCCAGCGCTCCATGTCCACCAAAACCGGACTACCGACCGCTGCGGTGTATGTGTTCGTGAACATGCTGCGTAAGCTGCGTGACGATTTTTCCCCGGCCTATCTTGCAGCTGTCTTTGACGTTGCCGCCAAGACTTTTCGCGACACGCAGGCGGAGGCAATTACCAGCGTTCGCAAATTCGACATCAAGACGCAGACGTTCACCGAAATCGAATACAAAGGTTACAAGGCCAACCGCGCCGCCATGCCGGAAGATCTCGCGCAGCAAATTCCTTACATTCGCCGCGCGCTTGAGGCCTACCGCATTCCGATCCTTGAACTGGCGGGCTTCGAAGCCGACGACGTGATCGGCACGCTGTCCCGTAAAGCCGCGGCCGAGTCATATTGCGTCTATGTCGTCTCCAGCGACAAAGATATGATGCAGCTGGTCAATGACGATGTTCAGATACTCAATCCTCCGAAAGATAATCTGATCTGCGACGCGGCCAAGGTGGAAGAGATTTT
>JBAWBG010000265.1:0-5020 GCA_049589695.1 Candidatus Sulfotelmatobacter sp.
AAGTTGAATGGTGCGGCGAAGAATCAGGTTCAGCTGGACGGCATTACGCTGCGGCGGCATCTGGCGGGCGAAGCTGAGTAAATTCTGGACAATCTGTTTGGTGCGCTGAGCTTCCTGCAGAATGACGCGCAGATCCTTGCGGGCGGTTTCGGGAAGATCGGGATTTTCGAGCAGCAGATCGGCGAAACCGAGGATCGCAGTTAAAGGATTGTTTACTTCGTGAGCGACGCCGGAGACGAGTTGTCCAACGGCGGCCATCTTTTCGGCGTGAACCAGTTTGCCGCGAAGCTCCGCGGAATCGGTGATGTCGGTCATGACGACGACGATGCTGTTGATGTTGTTCTGCTCGTCACGCATGGGGCTAAGGTTGACGGAGAACTGGCCGGCCTGACCGTTGCCGCGCATAATTTGCAATTCCAGGTTGTCGACTTGTCCGCCGAGAAGGATGGTCTGCAGCGCTTCCGCGAGTGGACGGACGTAGCCTGGGGCAGCCAACTCGAGCAAGGGACGGCCCAGGAGTTCGCGTTGTTCGAAGCCAGCTTCATACCAGCGGCGATTCGCGTAACTGATAAGCCCGGCGGTGTCGGAAACCAGGATCAGGCTTTGCGTGTTGCTGAGAATCTTGCCGGAGAAATCCCGTTCGCGTTGCAGTTCGGATTGATAGGTGTGCAGGCCGGTGACATCCAGCATGAGGCCGCGAATCTGCATCAGGCGGCCAAGACTGTCGTACATGCCGAATGCATTGATGAGGACGTAAATGGGGGAGCCGTTCTTGCGGCGAAGCGTGGCCTCAACGTTCCGCATGTGGCCGTTTTCTTCCATGGCCTGGCTGTGGAACAAGCGCTGTTCGGGAGTGAAATAGATCTGAGTGGGAATGTCGACTTGCAAAAGTTCATCGCGGCTCGCGTAACCGAGCATGGCGACCAGAGCGTCGTTGACTTCGATGAACCGGCCTTCAGGCGTGCTGAAGAAAAGTCCTTCTTGAATGTTGTCAAACAATTCGCGATAGCGGCGCTCGGCTTCGCGGCGATCGGTGATGTCTTTGAGCACGTGGATGGTCTGCAGGTTTTCACCGGCGGCGCCGTGAACCCGGGAAGTAGAAACCAGATAGGTTCGGTCCAGCGCGGGATGAACGTATTCGTCGGCGTCTTCATCTACAGACCTGCAAAACGGGCACGAATAGAGCGTGGATTCACTGGTAAGAGCGAGCAGGGCGCGCATGTTAACCCCGATCAGTTCATTGGGGGCAACCCCGATCATGGCAGCCAGGGAGCGGTTCACGCGCAGAACTTTGTCCGTCTCATCGTGTACCACGATCAAGTCAGTAATCGCGTCAAAAATTTCCAGCCAATGCCGGTTGGCTTGTTCCACACGCGTGAACAGCCGGGCATTGTCCAAGGCCATGGCGGCGTGACCGGCGACAGCCTCGATCAGTTCACGATCTTCCGAAGTCAGTGGCCGGGACCGGCCAGAGAGGCATAGCAAGCCGGCGAGTTCTCCGTTGGAACCGGGTAGGCGAACCACCACGCAATCGCTCCAACGCAAATCGGACGCCAACTCCGGACTAAGAAGATCGGACGCGGCGCCGGAAACGATGGTTTCCACGTGCCTGCCAGCCAATTCGGCCACTGCCCGCGCGAAGCGCTGCTGCAGTGCCTGATCATCCGGGCGGGATCGAGCTTCTACCGAGAGAACATCGTAGTGCGGGGGCTGTGAGGCCAGTCCACTATGAGGAGGATTATCTTTGTGCAGAGTTTCCGGCTGCCGATGATCACTTGGTAAGGAATGGAGCGATTCAGCTTGCGGCGATGCAGTTTGTGACGATGTGGTTTGAGGTGCAGGCGGGAGAGGATACAGCGCAACTGTCTGGAACCGTCCCTCCTGAAATAAAGCCAGCGCTCCGGCGCGCGCTCCGGTGAGTTCGATGGCGCGATCGACAAACTTGCGGGCGAAATCGGGCAGCCGCAGGATGCCATCAATCTCACGCGCAAGTTCGATTAAGACGTCGGATCGCCTGCGGTTGAGTTCGGATTGGTGCAGGTTGCGGGCGACTTCGAGCACGACCGAAACCTGCGCAGCCAGGGCGCGGGCGCGGCGCACATCCTCGCGCGAGATTCCGGTATCGTCGAGTCGATCGAGTACACCGAACATTCCCAGGACGCTTCCTTCGGCGCTGAGCAGCGGGACGGCGAGCAACTGCCGGGCTTTATAACGGGTCACGGCAGGCAGATTGACGCCCGCCTCCTCGCTCACATTATCGGACCAGAAAACTTCTTTCGCGCGTAAGGCGCGCGTGGCGATCCCTTCGGGAAAAATATTATCGACACGCTCGGACTGTCCGCGAGTAACGCTGTGGCGGATGCGAAATTGTTCGTCTTCCAGCAGGGCGATGAAGCAGCGACTGAAGCCCAGAAAATCCGAGGCGCGAACGACGAAGGCCTGAAGGAAATGATCGAGATCGCCACTGGAGCTAAGTTCGGAGGAAATCTCGAGTAACTGGTGCAGTTCACGGGCCTGGCCTTGGGCGGTGGAACATAGTTCAGCATGCGCGAGCGCGACCGCGCCAAAGCCGGCGATGACGGAAACCAGAGATTTTTCTTCTGCGGTAAAACTGCCATTCGTGCGCGGATAGACCAGGATCGCTCCCTCGGTGCGAGAAGTGCGGAAGGGAGCGGCAATGAGCATGCCGGCAGAGATTACGCTGCCGAGCGAATGTTGATCGCCGCTCACAGAGATTGTGATGGTTTCGCCGGCGGAGACAGCGCGTTGGGCCAGATCGGCGGCGAAGCGAATGGTTTGCCGGTCGTGGCGAGCCCGGAAAGAAGTTGCCAGCTGAGTTGTCTCAGCTGAGACTGCGCGCAACTCAAAGGGTCCCTCGCGGCGCAGAAGAATTGAGACCAGACGAGTACGCAGCAGCAGACGGAGACGATCGGCCAGTGCCTCAATCACCGTGTCGACGTCCGGAGTTCCGTGCAGTGCTGTGGCTACCTCAGCCAGCACTTCGGCGCGGCGGTGCTCCTCGCGGGAAACCTCGGCCATCCGGGTTGCTTCCAGTAGGCTGCCCAGTTGTCCCGCCAGGATGGTGGCCTTGGCTGAGAGATCTTCATCAAAAAACTCGTCCTCCGAATCATGTAAGAAGGTCAGCGCGCCGATGACTTCATCGAAGACCACCAGGGGAGCAGCCATGAGCGAGCGGGCGCCAAACTTCTGTAGCGCCGCGACGGAAGACTGTACGTGATTGGCGAAAGTGGTGCGGCGAGAGCGGACAGCATCGGCGGTAACTGCGCTTTGTTGAGGAAGCAGGCGGAGTCCGATGAAGCGCTCGGCCAGCTTGCCATCGGCCTGTTCCCCTACGAGTTCATCTCCGGTGTGACGCCTCCAGAAATAAACTCCGGAGCACTGAAAGAATTCGCGGGTGATGCGGCAGAAAAGTTGAATTAGGGAATTTGGATCGGAGCGTTCCGCCGCTTTCTGGGCGATACGCAGAAGGAGATTCTGAAAGGCATCGTCGGAGTCGATGTGAACCCGACCGGGGGGTGGATCCTCGGGTGACGAAGTCGAATTGCTTCCAACCATGTTCAGAACGTCACCGCGTAGTGAAGGATCTAATGATTCTTACAAGTGATTGAATCTAATGGAAAAGTATCCTGCCATCTCATTTTGAGTCAAGTGAAATGGGGGAACGGGGTGCCTAAGTGTGAAATCCCGAGAATAACGGAGCTGCGCCTCTCAGTTTGAGAAAGCTGCCGGGCAAAGCCAAACACATCGCTTGGAATGAGACGACGCTAATATTCATCTCGAGTTGCAGGCATCGTCGATAGCCCACGCTAAGTCTTTATTTCGTAGCCGAATCTGCGCGAGTGACTTTGGTTTTTTCGAAAAGTCACGCGTGGCCCCGGCTTTGCTCGAAAGGGACTGCCAGGAATATTGCCGGGAGGAACTGTGTCTTTGCGACGGATGGGGACGTTGTTGGCAGTACTTGCAGTATTGGCTGGAGTGGGGACGTTCGGAGTACGCGCGCAGAACAATGACACCGAAATTGTGCGACGGGCGAAGAGCAAAGTGCAGCCCGAGTATCCGGAATTGGCGCGCAAGATGAATATCACTGGCACGGTAAAAGTACAAGTGGTGGTTTCGCCTAACGGGACGGTGAAAGAAGCCAAGGTTGTAGGAGGTCATCCGGTGCTTGCGGGCGCCGCGCTGGAGGCGGTCAGGAAGTGGCGCTTTGAGCCCGCGCCGGGGGAGAGCACGGGCGTGGTGGATTTCAAGTTCGAACCTCATCAATAGCAGGGCAGAGGGCGGCCGGAGGAAACGGCATGACGATTGGCAAAAAGCTTTACGTAAATTTCGGAATCATCCTGAGCATGGTAGTAGTGCTGTTCATCGTGAACCTGCTGGCCGTGCACCGCGAACACGACGCCAAGGACGCCGCTAGCGCTTCACTGAAGCTGGCAGATGCTACCGACGACGTGCGCTTTCAAATGATGCAGAACCGTCTGTACCTGAGCAATTACCTGCTCAGCGGCGACAGCCGGGAAGTCGACCGGATGAATGACGGTTTGCACACTCTCACCGAAAAACTCCAGGAAGGTCTGAAGCTCTCGAACTCCGAACAGGAGCGCTCGGCCCTGGACCGGGTGCAACAACTGGAGCAGTCCTGGAGCAAAGAGTTCGCTCAGCCTCTGATCGACAAACGGAAAGACGTTGATTCCGGAAATGCGACCGTGGCCGAACTGCAGATTTACTACTTACAGAAAGATGCGTCTTCGTGGGTGAAAAATTCCACGGATGCGCTGGACGTGGCCGATGGCGAAAACCGGAAACTGGTTGAGGCGGGGCGCAAGTCCGACGAGTCGGCCAGCACTTATACGATTCTTGCCGCCATCCTGAGCACGCTTTTCGCTCTGGGACTGGGTGGCGTGGTTGCCTTTACGACCGCCAAATCGATTACTGGACCGCTGACCAATCTGATGACCGTCTCCCGGCAAATTGGGGACACGGGAGACCTGGAACACATCAT
>JBAWBG010000266.1:0-11852 GCA_049589695.1 Candidatus Sulfotelmatobacter sp.
TTGCTCGCGGCAACTGAAGCCGTCAGCAATGATCAGCCAGTCGCATGGGGCCTTGCGAACTGCCGGGAGAAGTTCGAGTTCGCCAATAGCAATCGAGATATCATATTTGTCGCGCTCGAATCCAAAAGATCCAGCCATCCCGCAACAACCCGCAGCGGGACTCTGGAAATCGATGCCGAGGCGCGTAAGAACGGCCTCTTCTGCAGTCATCTTCATAAGAGACTTCTGATGGCAATGACCGTGGAGGATTGCTTTACGATTGAGATGCCGCGGGACGAAATTCTTCGCGCGAGTCTCAAGAAATTCGCTGAGTAGAAAAGTTTGCTGCGACAACGCCTGCGCCCGTTCGTCGTGAGGAAAAAGGTTGACGAGTTCGTCACGAAATACGGCGACGCAGCTAGGCTCGAGGCCAACGATGGGAACGCCTGCTGCGATTTCGAGTGAAAGTTCATCAAGGATCCGTAGCAGAAGCGACTTTGCACGATCGAGCATTCCATGGTCGTAAAGCGGACGCCCGCAGCATAAGCGGGCTTTTGGCACCGTGACGCTGAATCCGGCTGACTCGAGGACCTCCACGGCCGCCTTAGCGGTGGCGGGATGGAAATAGTTGTTAAAAGTATCGGGCCAGAGGAGAACCGGCGGGGCTTCGCCTTTACGCGATGGGCTCCGGCGACTGTGAAACCAGCTCTTGAAAGTCTCTGTGGCGAACGCCGGCATGGCGCGCTGCCTTGGGATTCCAGCGATTAGTTTCGAAATGTCGCTCAGAAACGGAAGTTGAGTTAAAAGATTGGCGAGGCTGGGAGCGTGTGACGCAGCTCGTGCCCACAAATCGATATTGCCGAAAACGTACGCACTTCGCGGTCGCACATGGCCTTCGTAATAGTGCGAGAGGAATTCGGACTTGTAGGTAGCGAGGTCGACGCCGACCGGACACTCAGTTTTGCATCCCTTGCAAGCCAGGCATAGATCGAGCGATTGCTTCACTTCTTCGCTGCGCCAGCCGTCACGGATCACTTCGCCCTGCGTCATCTCCCAAAGCAGGTGAGCGCGGCCGCGCGTCGAATGTTCTTCCTCGCGCGTCGCGCGGTAGCTGGGACACATCAGCCCGCTTTCTTCGCGGCGGCACTTGCCCACGCCCACACAGCGCAAACTAGCCTCGGCCAGGCTGCCGTGGTCCGCGGCGAATTGAAAGGTCGTCTTAGGCTCCCAGGGCGCATAGTCTGCACCCAGCCGGAGATTTTCATCGAGCTTGTAAGGCTCGATCAGCTTGCCAGGATTCATCTTCCATTCTGGATCCCACGCCGACTTGAATTCGCGAAACGCCTGCACGAGTTCGGGTCCAAACATCTTTGGAAGCAGCTCCCCGCGAGACTGACCGTCGCCGTGCTCGCCTGAGATCGAGCCTCCATAGCTCACCACGAGGTCGGCAGCCTCTTCTATGAACTTGCGGAATTTCGCGATGCCTTCTTTCGATCGCAGATCGAAGTTGATGCGCGTATGGACGCACCCATGGCCAAAGTGGCCGTAGAGTGAGCCTTTATAGCCGTAGGCCGCCATCATCTTGCGCAGATCGCGGAGATAAGCGCCAAGTTTTTCGGGAGCCACCGCCGAGTCCTCCCAGCCTTCCCAGTTCAGCGGCTCGCCCGGGACATGCGACGTCACCCCGAGAGCGGATTCGCGAACTTCCCACACGCGTTTGATTTCCTGCTTATCCTTGTAGAGGCGCATCGCGGGATGCGTCCCGGTTCGGCCCAAGGCCTGCATCAGGCCCTTAGCTTCGGATTCGGCCTCTGGCGCCGTTTTTGCGCCGAACTCCACCATCAGCCAGCCTCCGCCCTCAGGTAGAAGAGCGAGGCCCTCGAAGTTAATCCCTTTCGTTCGCGTATAACCGACCAGAAGATCGTCGAAACCTTCAAGGCCGATCGGTTTGTGCTCCATGATTTCAGGCACGTGATCGGCACACTGGTAAATGTCAGGATAGGCGACAACCAGTAGCACGCGTTCTTGTGGGCTCTCGACCAACCGGCAGGTCGCTTCGAGTATGGTGACACATGTTCCTTCGGTACCGACCAGCGCGCGGGCAACCTGAAAGCCATTCTCCGGCAGAAGGTAGTTCAAGTTGTAACCTGAGACTCGGCGCGGAATATTTGGAAAGCGCTGGCGGATCAAATCGCCGTAGGTTGCTGCAATCGTTTTGAGCTTGGTATAGATCTCGGCGCGACGCCCGCCTTGCTGAAAAATCTCTTCTAGTTCCGCGCTCGATGTGGCTCCAACTTTCATCCGGACGCCGTCGTAAGTGAGAATTTCGAGCGTCTCGATGTTATCGTCCGTTTTGCCAGCCATGACGGAATGCACACCGCAGGAGTTGTTGCCAATCATTCCACCCAGGGTGCACCGATCGTGGGTGGCTGGATCGGGCGCAAATGTGAGATGGTGTTTTTCCGCCGCAATGCGAAGGTGGTCGAGCACCACTCCCGGCTGCACTCGGGCAACTCGGCGGGCAGGATCGATTTCGATGATCCCCGCCATGTATCTGGAGAAATCGAGGACAACAGCGACATTGCAGCATTGGCCGGCAAGCGACGTGCCGCCGCCACGGCAAAGCAAAGGAGCGCCAAATTCTCGGCAGAGTGCGACGGTGACGATCACATCGTCTGCGTCGCGAGGCAGCACAACGCCGATGGGTACCTGACGGTAATTGGAGCCGTCGGTTGCGTAGAGTGCACGGCTACCGTGATCGAAACGAACTTCACCACGAATGCGAGAACGCAGCGCTTCAGCCAGGCCTGATGCATCTACTTGCACAGACTTGGCGGCCTGTGCAACTTCTGCAAATCTATCCGCCATGCGCCCGGGCTTTCTTCGCTTCCACGCTCAGTGCTTCAGACGTTAACTCGGAGGTTTTAATTCGAAGGCGAATTTCCCGCATCGGACTTACGCGACACGCTGGTTATCATTATCTTCGTCCTACCGCTTTGAGATTCAACGTTGATCGTAACCATGCTTTTGTTATTGTTGGAGATAAGTGTGGAACTGCCCGCATCGGAGGTGGTGACCATGGCATTCGGGAACTTAGCCTTGTAGAAATTGAAAACCTGATCTACCGGATCGCTGCTCTCCGCGCTAATGGTTGCTGTGTGAACTCCTCCAAATGTCGCCGTAGACGAACCATTTCTCATCAATTCCGCACCAGGATAAAGATCGACGCCAAGATTACGAGCCGCGTCAGCAGGATCTTCGGTGGTTTCAACATTACCGAATGGAGTCTCAACCCTTACGTTGTTTCCATCCT
Organism: Candidatus Sulfotelmatobacter sp.; assembly: GCA_049589695.1. GTDB lineage: Bacteria > Acidobacteriota > Terriglobia > Terriglobales > Acidobacteriaceae > Sulfotelmatobacter. Next base: position 3,293 of record JBAWBG010000266.1, read on the forward strand.
GGTGGGCGTGCACATGGCGAGCCACGCGCCAGGCGAAGAAGGCCACCGAGCCAACGCTCAGAATCCCCAACAGCACGAGCACCCCAACCACAATGAGGATAACTTTAAGAGCGCCGCTTCCCTGGCCGGCCGTCGCGGGCGGGACGGAAGCCACAGGAACTGTGGGACCAGCAGCCATCGCGGAGTTCGCGATATTCGGCGCGGGCGAGGAGGCAACTACTGCCGCTCCACATTTGTTACAGAATCGAATTCCGGGAGTCAGATTCGCGCCGCACTTATTGCAGAACGCCATAGATCACCCCAGGCAGAGCAGCGAATTAAATGGTCCGCGCGAGTATACCGCAGAATGAACGGGAGTGCAGGCGGAGTCTAACTCCATGGGCGGGTGGCGTAGTCCGTCATGGTAAGCCCAAGCAATAGAAACAAAAAAAATAGGGCGGCGACAATAACCAACTTCGTGAGCTTTTCGCTGGCATGCCAAACGTGCATAAAGAAGAGAGCGACCAAAGTTGCTTTTAGCGTTGCGATACCCAAAGCAACGGCGGCGTTAAACCGGCCGAGTTCGATGAAGGCGGCTTTATAAGTAACGTAGGTGCAGATGAGCAAGGTCGCCCAGATGCCAAAATACATCTTCAGCGGCGAGGATTTTGCGTGTTCGGACTTTGCATGTTCAGCCATAACAACCTCACGGGTGACGGTCAATCAGATAGAGCAATGGAAATAAGTAGATCCAAATGATGTCGACGAAGTGCCAGTAGAGCCCGCCAATCTCGACCGGGGTGTGCCATTCCGGAGTGAAGCGTCCCTTCCAGGCCATGATTAAGAGCCAGGTAAAAATGCCCAGGCCGATGATCATGTGCAGCGCGTGCAGCCCGGTCATAATGAAGTAGAGAGAAAAAAATATCTCCGCGTGCCGTGGATTCGCGAACTCGCCGGGATGCCCGGGGATGGGAACATGGTCGAAACTAAAGGATGCGCCAGGGACGTGATGTTCTTCGAATTTGTCTTTGTATTCTTTGCCCTTGATGCCGAGGAAGGCCAAGCCAAGGAGCATGGTGATTCCCAGCATGACGATCAGTAAGGTTCGACGCGCTGTTTGTGCCGCCCAGACCGCCAGGACCACGGTCAAACTACTGCAGATGAGAACAGCCGTATTGGTGGCGCCAAGCGTAGCGTCGATGGATTTGCTGGCCGCACCGAAATCGCCAAAGTACCATTGCCGGTAAACCAGGTAAGAGCAGAACAAGCCGCCAAAAAACATGATCTCGGTGCCGAGGAAAACCCACATGCCTAAGCTCGCTGCATCGCGCTGTTGCTCAGGCTCCGCGAAATGGTGCAGCAACGCAGGGTTGTGCGCGAGGTGAGCTTCGCCGTCGTGATCGTGAACCGCGGTAAAGGAGTTATCGTGCAACGGTCACCTCCTCCTTGTGCGGTGCGTCTAGTTCATCATAGTTATAAGCTTCCCAGGTCACGACGGGTTCTTTGTCAAAATTGAAAGTCGGCGGGGGAGAAGCCGTCTGCCATTCGAGTCCGGCGGCATTCCATGGATTGTCCGACGCGGGCTTGCCATAGCGCATAGACCACAGGAAATAGACCATCGGCAGCAGATAGCCGATGCCGAGCACGGTAGCCCCAGCGGTCGACAGCACATTCAAAACCTGAAACTCCGGCATGTGACTGTAATCGTAGTAACGCCGCGGCATGCCCATATAACCAAGCACGAACTGTGGAAAGAATGTGAGGTTGAAACCGATGAAGACGATCAGCGCGGCCAGACGCGCCCATCCCTCCGGATAAAGGCGGCCAGAAATTTTAGGCCACCAGAAATGCATTCCGCCGAGATAGCCCATGACCGCACCTCCAACCATAATGTAGTGGAAGTGAGCGACGACGAAATAAGTATCGGTGACGTGGACGTCGATGCCCAATGCGGCCAGGAATAGACCTGTGAGGCCTCCCATGGTGAACAAGCCAAGGAAGCCGAAGGCGTACAACATTGGAGCATCGTAATGGATAGAGCCCTTGTACAGAGTGGCCGTCCAATTGAAAACTTTAATGGCTGAGGGTAACGCCACGGCGTAGCTCAGAAAGGAAAACACGAGCGCGGAGTAGACCGAAATCCCCGCCACGAACATGTGATGGGCCCATACCAGAAAACCGAAGACAGCAATCGCAATAGAAGAAAAAGCCACGAAGCTGTAGCCGAAAATGCGCTTGCGCGAGAAGCAGGCGATAATCTCGGTGATTACGCCCATGGAGGGCAGAATCATGATGTAGACAGCAGGATGGGAATAGAACCAGAACAGATGCTGAAAGAGCAGCGGATCGCCGCCGAGTTTCGGGTCGAAGATGCCGAGGTGCAAAGCACGCTCGGCAGCGACCAGCACGATAGTGACGGCGATCACCGGTGTGCCCAAAAGCTGAATGATGCTGGTGGCGTAATGCGCCCAGATAAATAGAGGCAGCCGCGACCACGTCATGCCCGGAGCGCGCATGCGGTGGATGGTAACCACGAAATTCAAGCCCGTCAGAATAGAAGAGAACCCCGCGACAAAAATAGCCAGGCCGGCTTCAACAAACTTGGTATTTGTAAGCGCGCTGAAGGGCACATAGAATGTCCAACCCGTGTCGACACCGCCCGTCAGCATGCAATGCAGCATCATCACGCCGCCGATGATATAGAGGTACCAGCTGAGAAGATTAACGCGGGGGAAAGCGAGATCCTTGGCCCCGATCATCATCGGTACGAGGAAATTCCCGAGCACGGCGGGAATGGAAGGAATGAGGAAGAAGAACACCATGACCATGCCATGCATAGTGAAAAGCTTGTTGTACGTATCGGCCTGCACCAGATCGCCGGCGGGTGTGAGCAACTCGAGCCGGATGAGCAGCGCAAAAAAGCCGCCGATGAAAAAGAAGAACGTGATCGAGACGAGATAAAGAAGCGCGATCCGTTTGTGATCTGTGGTGAGCAGCCACGACCAAACTCCGTACTCCTTGTTCAGATAATTCTCGCGTTCAGTGGGTTGAGTAATCGCGGTAGCAGCCATACTCATTGCACCTGACTTCTGTTGGGTTGCGCATTCGGTCGTGCCTGCGCTCGTTCACTGGTTCTCGCGCCACCAGCCGGCTTGTTCGTGGAGATCGATTTGATGTAAGCAACCAAAGCATTGACCTGTTCTTCGTTGACCAGACCCTGAAACGTGGGCATGATCGGCTGGAATCCCTTGACGCGTTTCGCGCCGGGATCCAGGATGCATTGACGCAGATAGTTTTCGTCGGCCGTGACAGTGCGGCCATCTTCCAACTCAACCGGCTGACCGTACACTCCCTGCAGATTGGGCCCGCGCCCCTGCGCATCACTGCGATGGCAGGTGGAGCAGCCGAGTTCAGCGAAAATTTTCTCTCCGCTCGCAGAGAGCGGACCGGTGGAAGCGCCATTCATCCACGCCTCATACTGCGCTGGTTCCTGAACCACGACCGAGCCAACCATCCCGGAGTGCTGCGTGCCGCAATATTCCGCGCAGAACAAGTGATATACGCCCGGCTTGGTGGCGCGAAACCATTCCACGGTGTAGCGGCCGGGAAGCACATCCTGCTTAATGCGGAAAGCGGGAATATAAAAGCTGTGAATCACGTCTTGCGAAGTCATGATGAGTTTGACGTCGCGTCCCACGGGAACGTGTAGCTCGTTGATTTCGCGCTGACCTTCGGCGTGCTCTACCTTCCACATCCACTGTTTCGCCACGACATACACTTCGGTCGCATCCGCCGGCGGGGTGCGCTCTTTAAAGTAAACTGCTGCGCCCCAGACAAATATCACCATGAAGATGAGGAACGGAATCGCACTCCAGGTAATTTCCAGAGCGTTGGAGCCTTCGATCTGTTCGGCGCGAACGCCAGGGCGATAGCGATATCGCGCCGCAAAAAAGATGACGCAGGCAAATACCAGCAAGGCCATCATCCCGGTCACGATCAGCAGGAAAATGTAGAGAGCATCCACGCGAGCCGCCAAGGTGGAAGCCTGCTGCGGCCATAATGGAAAATTATTGAGCATACCGGGTCTTGGTTGCTGCTTTCTTATTCACTGAGCTGGCTACTGAGCGATCCAGGCGCCACAAAACGAGAAATAAGCCGCCGAGCAGCAGAATGGTTGCGGCTCCCGCCAGGCGCAGAATGTTACCCACCATGGCGCCATATTTTCCCGTCTCGGGATTATAGTGATAGCAATAGAGCAGCACGGCATCGACGGCATTGCCGATCTTGCCCTGCGAAGCTTCCACCAGGCCCATGCGCAAATCTTTGGGTGGGAAATCCACCCCGTAAAAGTAGCGCGAGATGCGACCTTGCGGTGTGAGCACCATGATTGCCGTGGCGTGCGCAAACTGGTTACTTTTAGCGTCGTACTGATACTGAAAACCAACAGTCTTCGTCAACGCATTGATTGAATCCGGCTGTCCGGTGAGGAAGTGCCATCCGGCGGCGGCATTGGGCCGTCCGTAGCGTTTGACGTAGTCAATCTTTTTCGCGGCGGCCATCTCCGGAGTTTCCCGCGGATCAAAGCTTACGGTGATAACGTCAAACTCGTTGCCCACATCAAACTTCACCAGGCGCATGGCGCTGGCAAGTCCGGCCAGGGCTTCCCCGCAAAGCATGGTGCAGTTGTAGTAAACCAGATTGAGGATCAGCGGCTTGTGGCTGAAGTAGTCGCCGAGCTTTACGGTCTTCCCAGTTTCGTCGCGGAAGGTGAGATCTGGTGGGACTTGCGCGTTCAAATGCTGTTCAATGCCAACATTTTCCAGGCGTGGGGGCCGCGTGTTCGCCGGAGGCGACATCACGCCGCTGTTGATCTGACCCCAAGCCGAGGGTGTGAAGAGCGCGAACGACAACACAAGAACCGAAATCGAATTGTATTTCTGACAGCTCACTTCTTTTCACCCTCCCTAGCGATCGCTTTAGAATTGCTTCTTCCAGCATATGCTTCAGTCTGGGCGGCCGCGCCTTCATCCGCCTCCTGGGAGCGCACCGGCAGGCCATGTTGCACTAACAAATCCATGGCACGTTCGATGGGAAGGCGAACCGTTCCCGCTTTTTCGTCGACCCATCCATAGCTATACAGCTCGTCATCTTGCTGCAACCGGATTCCATTCAACTGGCCGCGCTCGTCCTCTTCGAGACGAGGGCTGGGAAACGCAGTTTGCGGATAACCGCCAGGAACGTGGCGCGTATCTTCGGGAACATTCTTGACCAGCGGATTCACCGGCGACTGTGTGGCTCTCTCGCGGTGATCGAGAAAAGCGTAGAGTCCCTTGAGCCCGAACATGCAGAGCACGGTCACCACCACGAGGGTCAACAGAAAGTAGAGAATCCCAGCCGCCCTTAGGTCCTGGTGCTCGTAGCTCTCGTGCTCTTGGCTGCTCCCGTGTTTTGAGGTCTCATTCATTTCTTATTACTCATGAGCCGGCTGCAGAACTTCGTAAGCATCCGGGTCATAGGCCGGCAGAAGGGGAAGCGAAGCCAAGTTGCGGAAAAAATACCAAAGCCAGATTCCGCCGATGGCGATGGGGACAACGATGTCCGCCAAAGTTATGGCGAAGGTCGTGGAAAAGTTCGCTTCGATAATCCAAAACAGGTCGACGTAGCACATTAGCAGTAATAGGACGGCTACCCAGACCAACTGTCGAACATTGCGCTTGAAGGGCCGGGAGAGCAACATTGAAAAAGGGATGGCAAAGTGGAATAGAACCAGGATCAGCGCAACAAATCCCCATCCCCCATTGATCCGTCTCAAATAAAAAGTAATCTCCGAGGGAAGATTGCCCGCCCAGATGATGAGCCATTGGGAAAAAGAAAAATATGCCCAGACCATGATGAAGGTGAGCATCCACTTGCCGTGATCATGAACGAAACTCGGCTTCAGCAACTCCGACATCGGTTTGTAGTCGAAAAGAATCCGCTCGACGACGACCGCGAAACACATTGCCGAAAGCACTTCTCCGATCAGAAGAATCAAGCCAAAGATCGTCGAGATCCACGTCGGATCGAGCGACATGACCCAGTCAATAGCGGCGAAGGAAATCGTGAATCCATAAAGAATGAGACCCGGTCCAGCGACTGCTTTGAAGCGCTGGCTATTATCCGGCGCACTTGGACGATCGGTTTGCTTCGACCACTTGGAAAGCAAGAACGAGAGCAGGTTCCAGATGGCGAAGTAGATGATCGCACGGATCAGAAAGCCGGAAAAGTTCAGGTAACTTTCTTTGATGAAGCTGTGCTTTTCGAGATGCTCACGAATGTGTAAATCCTGGATCGACTCCAGCGGCATCGCCCATGGGTAAATCCGGTGCTGTGCGACGGCAATGATCATCGGAATGAACATCACCGCCAGCAGCGGCAGCGTGCGCATGGCCGCGCCCAGGATGCGGCGAATTACCGTACCCCAACCGCCGCCGGTCAGGTGGCGGATCATAAGAATCGCCATGGAACCGAGTGCCACGCCCAGCCAGCACATAAAACCAAGAAGATATGCACGATAAAACTTATCTGGCTCCTCAAGCGCCAGGATAACTGCAATCACAGCGAAGACACCGCCGATAACCAGCGAGCGCTGGGAAATTCTCCTGACCACCGGAGGCGGCGTCAAATCAATGAGTGGAGTGACTGCACTCATGGTTGGTCCTCCGACTTGGAACGTCCAGCAGGGGCGATGAGGGGCAAGGTTGCGCCAGAGCCATCCACCCCACCGAACTTGGGCGGTTGCGAGGGAACAGCCTGTCCGGCGGGAACATCCGCCATGGTTGCATTTTGACTCAACTGCAGTGCGCGAATATAAGCCACAATGTTCCAGCGGTCCCGTGGCGAAATTTGCGAAGAATAATCGGACATGATTCCGAAGCCGTTGCTCATCACGTCGTAAAAATATCCCAGAGGCGCCTTCTGCAGGCGCGGGATGTGGTACGACGGAGGTTTAACCGAGAAGCCACGGGAAGGGATAAATCCGTTGCCATCGCCGAGAGGTGAATGACAGGGAGCGCAATAGATGTTAAAGCGCTCGCGTCCGCGTTCGAGAACTTCTTTGGTTACAGGAAACGGCATGTAATCGCCGGGACTGCTGCCGATTTTTCCGGTGTAGAAATACCTGTCCGCCCGCAAGTCGCCACGCGCCACCGTGCCTTCGACCAGCGGACGAGCGCCACGCTGATCGGGGAAAAAATCACTCCTGGCCAGCGGATTCACGCGCGGCTGCACATGCATATCGAGACGGCAGCCGGTGAGCAAACCAATACCCATCAACGCAACCAGGTAAGAAATTTGGCGAAGGCGCAGCATTTAGCTGGGCACCTCCGAGATTGAGCGCGGGGCAAGACTTTCCATGAATTTGCGCGTTCCCCCCGCGTCATATTTGGGATCGGAAGAAAACACGATCAGGAAGAAGCGGTCCTTCGATGCCAGCGCAAATCGCGGCACATTGAACACGGGATGATACGGCATGGGCAAACCATTTAGCGCAAGCATGCCCAGTACAGCCGAGAGCGCTGCAAAAAGGATGGTCATTTCAAAAGTAATTACAATGAACGCGGGCCAGGAGTGCGGTGGCTTGCCGCCCACATTGATCGGATAATCCACTGCCGAGATCCACCACTGCATCAGGTAACCGCTGAGACCGCCGATGATGCCGCCAATCAATACCACCAAAGGAACCGCATTCTTATGAAAGCCGATTTCTTCGGCCAAACCTTCGACCGGAAAAGGGCTGTAAGCATCGATCTTTTGATAGCCCGCTTGATGAGTCTGCTTGGCTGCATCAATCAGAGCTTGCGCCGAATCGAACTCCGCCATGATGCCGTAAACGGGATCGCGCTTCATTCCTTTACCTCCGCTTCCGGCAGGAGGGTGCGCATCTCAAAGATCGAAATCATCGGCAGCAAACGCAGGAACAGGAACATCGCGGCCAGGAACATACCGAGAGTGCCGATGAAAGTCATCCAGTCCCAACGCGTGGGGTAGTACATACCCCAGGACGAGTTGAGGAAGTCGCGGCTGAGGCTTACCACGATGATAATGAAGCGCTCCAGCCACATGCCCACCAGGACCACGAACGAAACCAAAAATAGCGCCACAGGACTGGTACGCAATTTGCGAATCCACAATAGCTGCGGAATAAATATGTTGCACGTGAGCAGAAGGTAGTAGGGAATGGCGTAGGGGCCGTGGAGACGATTCCAGATGGTGAATGCGTCATAGCGATCTCCGCTATACCAGCCCATGAAAGCCTCAATGCCATAGCCATAGGCGACGATGAGTCCGGTGGCCAACATCACCTTGGCCGAGTTTTGCAGATGGCGTTCGGTAATGAAATCTTCCAGACCGTAAATCTTGCGGATAGGAATTGCCAGCATCAGTACCATCGCAAATCCGGAATAGATTGCGCCAGCTACAAAGTAGGGCGGGAAAATCGTGGTATGCCAGCCTGGGACGATGCCGATGGCGAAATCGAAACTCACGACCGTGTGAACCGAAAGCACAAGAGGCGTAGCTAATCCCGCCAAAAGCAGATATG
>JBAWBG010000267.1:0-2533 GCA_049589695.1 Candidatus Sulfotelmatobacter sp.
AAAAACGACCGCATACGCAACGTATTTTTTATGTGGCATCTTTTATGCGGCGACGCGAAATCAAGCAGCCCGAAATCGCAGAGAAGGCGAAGCTGTCGTGAGCACTGCCCCACATGAAGGTAAATGAGAGATCAGTCAGGGTCAACGCTTGGAAGGGGAAGATGTGGGATTGGCGGCCAGCTGCAAAGTCATTTTCGCGGAGGATTTCGGAGTGTGAGGAGCTCCCGCGGAATTCGTTGATCCGGCTTTTCGTGTGTCGCCTTGTCCGGCACCAGTCTTTCCAGCCGGCTGCTTCTTCGATTGCGCGATTTGAAGTCGCTGCACGCGCGCAGCTTTTTCCTGCGCAAGTTTCTTGCGGTTGTACTCGTGCACAATACGAGCCACGTAGGCGCGAGTCTCGTGGAAGGGTGGAACGCCGTTGTATTGCTCCACCCGCTGCGGGCCTGCGTTGTAGGCGGCGAGTGCCTTGACCAGATCGAAGTCGTAGCGCTCGAGCAACTCGCGCAAGTAACGGCTTCCGCCGCCTACGTTGGCCTCGGGATCGAAGGAATCTTTCACGCCCAAGTCGTTGGCAGTCGAAGGCATAAGCTGCATCAATCCGCGTGCACCCTTGGGTGACACAGCGTGCGAATTGAACCCGCTTTCGGCGTGGATGACGCTATTCACGAGATCGGGGTCGAGGTGATAGGTGGCGCTGGCGGAATTGACCACCTCGCTCAGATCCATCGTGGGGCGGGCAGAACTCGAATCGATGGAGTTTGAGCGCGTGGATGCGAACGCGGGCGCCGGTATAGGCAACGTCAAGTCTCTCTCAAAGCCGGTGATCTGGGCCGTGGGCACATCGGTGAAGCTCGAATCGTCAGCGGAGAAATAAAGACGAGTCATCTCGCCCCTCACCTGGCGATGTTCATGTCGGATAGTGAAGCCATTGCTGAGGACTGCAATGTCGGCCGCGAGGGCGGAAACACTAAGGCCCAGAATTAGGGCAGCATAAAGAATCGCGCGGGAACTCGCGCGAAAGCCTCGCGACGCCATGGGTTTTGTTGCTTTCATCCTAATCAATTTCCACTGATTTGTTTTATTTCGCAACTACCGATTCCAGCGACTTGCCATCCAGCACAGCTTCAACCGCCGCCGCTACGCCACTTTCGGCATTTGAACGTGTCAGGGTCCAGCCGCGGTCGCGCAGCTCCTCCGACGCATTCCCCATGATAAAGGGTTGGCCGGCGAAAGCCAGCATCTCGATATCATTGTAGTTGTCACCAACGGCCATGACCTGTTCGCGGCGAATGCCGCGATAATTCGCCCAGCGCTCCAGTGCGTGGCCCTTGGAGCAGTCGGCATTAAGTACATCGACGATAGACAGATCGCGGCCCGGATACTCAGTGCGCAGAACAGTGATGGGCAGCCCGCAGCGTTCGAGAGCCGCGAGCGCTTGCTGCATCAACACGACCGGGCCGCAGAACATGGCTTGCACGGGATCTGTCGTGAGCGCGTTCTCGATCGGAACCATAAACCGGATGTATTCCATATTCTTTTCCAGCCAGCGCTGGATGCTCTGTTCGAGCTTGTCCAGTCGCTCGACCACGATCGTGCCCGCGCCATCGGTATCGAAAGTAAGAACGGTCTGACCCCGGAATTCTTGCATGAAGTGAATCAGATCGCGGCAGGTGGAGCGGGGAAGCAGGTCGCGATGAAACGTCTCTCCGACAAGAGAGCGCGTGATCGCACCATTCGAGCTGATCAGCCAGAGGTCGAAACCGAGCTGCTGCACGATGGGTAGGGCGAAGGCGTGGCGTCGTCCGGTGACCACGATGACTTCGATTCCCAGAGAGTTAGCTCGTCGGAGCGCAGCGAGGTCGGTTTCGGAAATCTGGAACTGGGGATTGAGAAGCGTGCCGTCAATATCGATGGCAATAAGGCGAAGGGAATTGGCGAACACACTCAATTTTAACATTTGTTACCAGCGCAGATGAGCTTAGGGAATTCGCAGTTTGGGCGCCGCTCGTAACCATTGACGGTTGAATTTGTGCAATCCGGGCGCGCGAGTTTGCATTGTGGGCGCAAAGGCGAGAACATATCCAATTGCCCACATCTCACTGAAGTCATAAGGATTCAACCGAAATGGCAGCTTCCCCGAAGAATGCTACAAAGAGTGCTAAGAAACAGCCGCGTATCGAAGTTACTTCCGCAAGAGGTTCTGAAAAACAATCTGAGAATTTCGCAATTGAGCCCGCCAAAGGCAAGCTGGGTGTGTTGATTCCGGGCATGGGCGCGGTCGCTACCACGTTTGTAGCCGGCGTCGAAGCGGTGCGGAAGGGAATTGCCGCGCCGATTGGATCGCTCACGCAGATGGGAACGATTCGTCTCGGCAAGCGGACGGATGGGCGTTCGCCGAAAGTCAAAGAGTTTGTTCCGCTGGCGGGATTGAATGATCTCGTTTTCACCGGCTGGGACATTTTTGAAGATGACATGTATTCGGCGGCGCGCAAGGCGGGCGTGCTGGAGCGCGATCTGCTGGCCAAAGTAAAAG
>JBAWBG010000268.1:0-31919 GCA_049589695.1 Candidatus Sulfotelmatobacter sp.
GGTAAGAAGAGGGTGCCCCGCCTTTGTCTCTCCGTTTTCTGGAGAGACAGGGCGGGGATTTTGATTTCCTTTATCTGGAGCCGGTCGCCCGCTTCAATCTCTTGAAACAACGGTGCTTCTATTTCGCCAGAACGCTAATGTTCTGCGGCTGCGTAATCGTGTAGGGCGATCCCGCAGCCTGGCTATAGCTCGTCGGAGTAATCGTAAACACAAACAATTTTCCAGCCGACTGGCTGATGGCATAAAGGTGATTGTCGCTGTCCCACGACATCTGATCCACCTCTACGTTGTTGAGAAGCCCGGTGAAGTGCGTAACCGGATTCGCGCCGTTAAAATGGAACACCTGCACGCCGGCCGTTCCGCCGACGGCAAGAAGTTTCCGCGATGGCGACATCGAAATGCTCGTGACACTCGCAACCGAGACTTTAGGCATGTTCGAATATGTGCTGCTCGTAGTCAGGTTTCCGGAGCTGTCCGCAGTATAGATAGCAAGCTGGTACGCGCCGGAAGGTTGGAACGAAGCACTGCTCGTCGGTTGCATCGGCACGACCACATGATCAGTGGAATCCGTGGCCGACAGGTACGGACAATAAAAGTTTCCATTCTGCGGCTCTGGCATCGCGGGATCTATGGCTAAAGATGTCAGCCTGCCATTGCTATTACGCGCGACCCCGAAAATCACTTGGTTCCAGTGATAGCAACTGGCACCGTATGCATACTTGTTGCCTCCGAGAAAGCTCAATGGCACTTCGAACTCCGGCGTCATACGCGCGGTTGTTCCCAGATAAGTCAGATCGCCTGTAGAAGCGCCGACACCGAAAAACTGGTAAGCATTATTGGCGCAGTCACTATAAATGTCTTCGTCGTACAAAGTGGCACCACTCCGATCGACAAATAAAGCTACCGGCCCACCGCAATCGGATTGATTAAACCCTTGTGCGTTGCGTGAGGCAACGCGACGAAGTGCACCGTTGGATGCAACCGCAAATGAAAAGATATCAACCCCGTTCGTGGCAAAAAGATATTTTGCGTTTACCGCTAGAGACCCGCCATAGGCAATCGCCGCGGTGAACGGCGATCCCGCCACAGCCGTCAGCTTCCCATTCGATGCCGTAGCGTAAGCGTAAATTCGAGGGTTGCTCGCATAAACGTTGCTGGAGACATACACATAAGCGACGGGAGCCGTGCTAACCACGGCTTCACTGCTGCCTTCAACCTCGGTGGGGGACTCTTGGCTGAATGCCGCCTCCGTACACAGCATGGCAGCCAGGCAGACTACGAGTTGGACGTGGCGCGTCATATCTTTTCTCACTCCTGCAGTTCATTGAATGGGATCGAGCAACATGTAAGATGCCCGCTTCAAGAGGATGAGCGGGCCTACCGAATTATTTTCCTGGTTCTACGGTTTTTTAAACACTGTCATTTAAGACAGCACCTGCTGCACTTGCGTTGACCCCCACTCTTCACTCCTGCTACCGTCATATGTTTGCCCTTCTGCGCGCGTTTATTCTGCGGGCGGTCAAACCTCTGGCTTTATCCGCCCCAGGTTTTAGAGATTCATTGCTCACGGAGATTTCTCATGTCTGCCATCAAATTCCGCGGCGTCGATTTCATTCAATTCGATTCTCTCCTCACTGAAGAAGAGCGCCTGGTCCGCGACACCACGCGCCAGTTCATCGAGGACAATCTCATCCCCATCATCGAAGAGTGCAACCGCGCCGGCCGCTTTCCCCGCGAATTGGTCAAGCCCATGGCCGATCTCGGCTTCTTCGGCGCATCGCTGAAAGGTTACGGTTGCGCCGGCATGGGCAACGTCGAATATGGCCTGATGACGCAGGAACTCGAGCGTGGAGATTCTGGCGTGCGCAGCTTCGTCAGCGTACAGTCGGGACTTTGCATGTATCCGATCTACGAATTCGGCACCGAGGAACAAAAGCAAACCTGGCTTCCGGCCATGCAGAAAGGCGAAAAACTCGGCTGCTTCGGCCTCACCGAGCCCGGCTTCGGTTCAAATCCCGGCGGCATGCTCACCCGCGCCCGCAAAGTAGGCAATGAATACATTCTCAATGGCGAGAAGATGTGGATCACCTCCGGCACCATTGCTGACGTCGCGATCATCTGGGCAAAAGTTGAAAACGAAGACAATAAGATTCGCGGGTTTCTGGTCGAAACGAATCGTCCAGGATTCTCGGCCCAGGATGTTCATGGCAAGTGGTCGCTCCGCGCGTCAGTAACTTCAGGGCTCTCGCTGCAAGATGTGCATATTCCAGAGTCGAATTTGCTGCCAAAAACCGGCGGACTAAAATCGCCGCTGATGTGCCTGAATCAGGCACGCTATGGCATCGCCTGGGGAGCGATCGGCGCGGCCATGTCCTGCTACGATTGCGCGCTGCAATATTCAATTCTCCGCAAGCAGTGGCGCGACCAGCCCATCGCCTCGCATCAACTGGTGCAAGACAAACTCACTTGGATGATCAGCGAAATCACAAAAGCCCAACTACTCGTGCTGCAGGTGGGACGATTAAAAGATGCAGGCAAAGTGGAGCATCAGCACATCTCGATGGCCAAGCGTAATAATGTGTGGATGGCCCTGGAGTGCGCCCGCCTGTCACGCGACATCCTCGGCGCCAACGGCATCGCCGACGACTATCCTGTGATGCGCCACATGATGAACCTGGAATCGGTGAAAACCTACGAAGGCACCCACGACGTGCACTCGCTGATCATCGGTCAGAGCCTGACGGGGATTGATGCGTTCTAGGCGGCTGGATTGATTTCGATCATATTGGCGCTGGCGGAAAGTCGCGCCTGAGATTTACGCACGTGCGCGAGCTTCGGATTGCCCTTAAGAATTGTCGACAATTCTGCACGTAAGTCTGACGCAGTCTTGATTCCAGCGATCACCGATCGAATGCTTTCGGGCGGCACCTCAAACAGGTAGATGTCGGCGCCTATTCGCTTCGAGGCTTCCTGCAGAGGTCGGATGATCCTCCACTCCTGTTCATACTCCCATATCTTAAAGCTTGCTACAAAAGACATCATGCCCTTTCCATTCGGCCAAATATGGCGACGGGGGAGAGTCTAAGCAACTGACTTTTCGCAGATGGCGGAACTCGTCCGTCTCCGCCAACTTCGCCCAAAACCACGGGTGCTTGTCGTCGAACTCGATGACAAATCCAGTATGGTTCGCCGCATAATGCGCCCACATTAGAAGGTTGTAGGGCAATTCGCTGAGAGACAGTATCCCGAGCGAGCCGCCTAGCATGTCGAAAAGATTTTTCTTGAGCGTAGGGAAAAATGCATCGATTTGTTCAATTGCCTGACCGATCATCGTAGACTTGAGTTGATTTGCGAGGATTGGCAGGAGAGCCGCTTGTGCTGGACTTAGGATAGCTTGGTATTTAGCGATTTCTTGAGGAAGCTGTCGCTCCAGTTCCGCCGCCAAGTCTTTGGCAGCTGAGTCTAGGAGGACGGAGTCCACTCACCAGAGGACGGAACTCGAATGGATCATTCAACGCCGTCGGCTGAGTGAAGCGAATAAGCAAATTTCTACGTACATCCAGCCGCTCGGACGTCACATATTTATATAAACTCATATTCTCCTACGCTGTAGGCTTCTCCCGCGGCGGCTCGACCGCTAGGAACTCTTCCCCAAATCGTCTGGCATAGCTTTCAAGCAACGCGGACACTCGCTGCGGATCACTCGACCGCAAAACCAACCCCGCATGATGATGCCTTTTGATCCTCAAGAATATCTCCGGATCGTTGTAGGCGGAAGTATCCGGATCTTCCTGCCGCGCCAGCGAGAGAACGACGCCCGCGTAATCCTCGCGCACTGCCGGACGTCTGTACGAGCCATCCCCGCTGGCGATCTCTATCCGTGCCCACTCCCGCCATAGATTGATACCGGTAGCAGCCTCCACCATCTCATTGATATAAGCTCCGCCCACGCGCGCCGCGCATTCTAGAAAATAAAATTGGCCATCTTCATACGCTTGAATAAATTCCGCATGCGCCACACCTCGCACCAGCCCCAGCGCGCCGATCAGGTCTCGGTTAATCGCACGCAAGCCGTTATCTGCTTCACTTCCGCGTGGGACCGTGTACGTTGTAAAAACCCCTCCGCCCTGCGCCACGTTCATGGGCGGCTTGCCATACTTGCTGACGTTGGCGAAGACCACTTCGTTCTCAGAGACTACCGAGTCCACGTGATACACCTCGCCGGGAACAAACTTCTCCAGCAGATAAGAGGACTGTTTATCTCCCAGTTGTTCGAGGATTGGCCACAGCTCGTCCGCGGCGCGAATCTTCTTGATCCCAATGGCGGAGGCTTCCTGCCGCGGCTTCAGCACCCAGGGCCCGCCAACATGGCCGAGATAGTAGCGAATGTCATCGTGATTGATGACCGGAACAAAATCCGGCACGCGCACTCCGCGATCGAGAGCACGCATACGCATGGCCAGCTTGTCACGAAAATACCGCATCGTGGTGAGCCCCATTCCGGGCACGCGCAAATGCTCGCGCAAGGTCGAGGCCGTCTCCATATCGAATTCATCGAGCGCCACGATGCGGTCGATTCTTTGCGTCCGCGCCAGGTGCGTGACCGCCTGCACGATATCGGCGAGAGGGAGTTCGTTCGGAAGATAGAACATTTCATCCAGGCTTTCCCGCGGCCAATCGGCATCTCGCAGCTTTTCCGCCGTCACCAGTAACACGCGGCAACCCTGGCGTTTGCACTCCCGCATAAAATCCTGCCCCTTCTCATACGTCGTAATACAGAGCAAGGTCAGCGGTTGCGATACCGGCATGAGAATCCCTTTTGATAACAGGTTTGAGAGAATAACATGAGGCACCGCATGACGGAGAAACAGTGATCATTCTGCTGATGGGAGTAGCCGGGGCAGGGAAGACGACCGTAGGCACATTGCTGGCCTCTCAGCTAGGCTGGGAGTTCGCCGATGCGGACGATTACCACTCCGCGACGAATGTCGAAAAAATGCGGAACGGGATTCCATTGACCGACGCAGACCGCGCCCCATGGTTGGAGGCGTTGCGCGTGCTGATCTCGAGTTGGCTCGCGTCAGGTAAAAACGCTGTTCTGGCTTGTTCCGCGTTAAAGCAATCCTATCGGGACAGTCTGCGGATCTCACCCGAAGTCTGCATTGTCTATTTGAGAGCGTCCCCTCAAGTCCTGCATCAGCGGCTGCACGAGCGCCACGGACACTTCATGACCGAGGCCATGCTGCAGAGCCAGTTGGAGGCGCTGGAAGAACCAAAGAATGCCGTCATCGTTGACGCTGACGCGACTCCGGCGGTGATCGTGTCAGAAATTCGAGCTAAGTTGCGGATAAACACTCCTCCAAAAGACTGAATGATCCTTCGCGGCCTACGGTACTTACCTGAGACTGTCCAAGATGCGGGACGAATCTGGGAAGCTACTGAGAAATCCACAACTTATATTGTGCAAACCGTTTCTCCCTCTGCTAACATGGTCGCCAAATTAAACGCGGATCTTCTTCTGTTTGTTAGATCCGCAAGTCGCGATCTGGCGCTCCAACTGCCGCTAAGTCCGTGGAGGAGCGCTGCCGGTTTTGAGCCCAAGGCCGTCGCCTCAGGTAGGAGCAGTGAGTGAGTGATCCCGTAGGAGGGAACGTCCAGAAAGTACGGCGCCGTCGCAGCCGCCGGCACCGGCGCAATCAAAGCATTCGTCGTTGGCTTGGCGTTTTAACTCTCGCGACCTGTGCAGCCGCGGCCTCCTCCGTTGCGCTGCAATATCTCAGTCCTTCTTTATTTCGCGCGCAGCAGTCCGCCCCTCCCAGCTTTGAGCAGGCGGAACTGAGCCGCAGTCGCGTCGTCGAAATGAATGAGATTCTTTCCCAGGCGCAGCCCTCCGCCGATCGTCCTGTATATCCCTATTCGCTGGTGCCGGGCGGAGTGCAGGACGCCAAAGAGCTGAAGTGGGTCGCCGAGCACGATCCCATTGTTGGCGCGCACTACGCTGGTTTCGATTATGATCACGCGCGCGTGGTACGGCTCACGCTGGCCCGGACGGTTTACCTCTCGTACCGGATTGGCAATCATGTTTATTGGACCCGCCACCGCGTCACGCTTCACAAAGGCGAAAAATTAATTACCGATGGTCGCATGGCGGCTCGCGTGCGTTGCGCCAATCGCGTGGAAGAACTGCCGCAACAAGCTACCTCGCGTGCCGAGCCCCCGGTGGAAAAATTTGATCAGCCCATCGCGCAGAGCGGCGGCACGGCCATCCAGTCTCCTCCTACTCCATTCCAATCCGCCCTTCTGCAGCAGCCGGCGGCTCCGGGCATGGGACCCGCCGGGCCGCTCACTTTGTACGATCCGTTTGTCGGTGGAAGTTGGATACCCATCGCCCCGCCGCCGCTCGAGTCTTCGCTTTGTGGCGCGGTCAAGAAGAACGGTACGGTCGAGGCGGGTTGTTGTGCGGGCGAAGTGAGCAACCCCAAGAAAAAAGGTGGCCCCTGTGGCTCTCCCGGGGTTGTTCCCGAACCTGAAACGTGGATCATGTTTGTGTCTGGCTTGGCTGCCATCTACTGGGCGCGCCGCAAGCTCCGCGCTTGATATTCAGAGACCCGCAACTTCGTAAGCGACGGCACGGCGATCGCGAATTGGTTGTGAACTATCGACTCGAAGGGCTAGTCCTTTCGTAAGCCTCGCTCTTCGTAGACGCTGCTAGAATCGCAATAGCCGCACCGTATCCCGTTCGCATAGCACTAAGGATATTTATGAATCCCTCCCTCAGGGCCGCTGCCAGCCTGCTGGTTTGGGCTGCAGTATATTTTTTCGCGCCAAAGTCGGCGCAAGCGCAAGCGGCGCCCTCGGTACGCAGCGTGCAGGTGCTGAGCAAACAGAATCCGCTCGAGATTGAAATCGAGGGTAGCGAGCGCCTCGTCCCGCAAGCGCAAATTCTTTCCGATCCCGACCGCCTGGTGGTGGATTTCGCGAACGCCGTTCCCGGCGCTCAGCTACGAAATCAAACGCTGAATAGTGAGGAAATCAAAAGCGTTCGCGTCGGCCTGTTCTCGTCGAAGCCTCCGGTCACGCGGGTGGTTCTGGATTTGAACGGTCCGCAGGCGTACCAGATTTTTCCCTCCGGCAGAACTGTAATCATCAAGATTGGGAGTGGTGGGTCACATACTTCCAGAGCCGTATCTTCGCCTTCGCCAGCCGCGCTGGTAAATACCACTTATCACGTGAGGTCGCTCGAAATCACGCCACCCCCGCCGCCACCTCCGCTGGTAGTCATATTCCAGTCTGGGCTTCTCACCATCACTTCCAACCAGGCCACTCTGTCGGAAGTTCTTTTCGCAGTGCATCAGCGCACCGGAGCGGAAATCGCCATCCCGGCGGGAGCCGAGCAGGAAAAAGTAGTGGCCGCACTTGGCCCCGCACCCGCGCCAGAAGTTTTGTCTCACCTGCTGAACGGCTCCAAATTTAACTTCCTCATCTTGAGTTCGGCCAACGATCCTCGCTCTCTCGATCGGGTGATTCTGAGCGCGCGGCCGGAAGGAACCACGCCGGTCTATAGCGCCCAGTCGCCGGCAGTGGCTCAGTCCCAGGGCAATGGTGAGCCCGAGCCTCCAGTCCAAACAGTCCAGCCCGTCCCACCCGAGGCCAAAGCCCCGCAGACCAACGACGTCCCAGACTAAGCCAAGTTTTCTGGATTCGATTCGGCGAAGCCGACAAGCGGCAAACCAGATAACAAAGAAGAAATGTCCAAGCAGATTACGGAGTCGCGGCTACAGGCGGCGTGATCAGCCGCACCGGCACGGGAGAGGTTCCGTATACGGGTGGAGATGCAGCGCTGTTGCCGCACCCGGCGATGTTCATTACGGTGACGTTTATAGCTCCTGTACCACTATTTACGCTATTAATAAATACCTGCAGGAAACCTACGATCGTGACTGGAATCGTACCGGTGGAACCTGTACCGATTGTTGGTGCGACCGTATTGTCGTAGATAGGCAAAGACACGATAGAAGGGCTGCTCGAAATCTGGCTTCCGCTCGCGATTCCACCGGCTGTCACAAGTGCGCTCTCAGTCCCCGCGTTGATCTGAAATGGATAGTTATATGGAGGACCGGCAGTGTCGGGGACGAGCACGTCCTGGCCTAAATCAGGGCCCGCGCCATCCGCATTTATCAGGCATTCCGCGGCGTTCGCGCTATCGTTTCTCGGCGGCCCCGGATCCTCTGTCAGGTCCACCGCGTTCCCCGCTCCGCTAACTCCGCATGCATATATGGTGGTTTGGTCGCATCCAGCGACGGCCTTTGTGTAGTCATTCCTGCTCGCCTCAGAGCAGGCCGCTATCTTGCTATTGGAAGCGATTGCAATCGAGGAGCTCGGCGTCTGGCCCGGAACGTAATCCAGTGTTGGCGGCGGGCCGCTCTTCGCTTGCGGCGATTCCGATATAGTACAGGGCCGAGAGCGACGGCCTCCGCTAAACCCGCAGTCAGGTACCAGACTGAATGTCTCGCCGATCACTCCGCTCGTCGAAGTGCCTGGTGTGGTGAGCGCTCCGGTTGACGCGCTGACGAAAGGCACAGCCCCGGCCCCATGCCCCGGATCGAAGTTCGGAACCATCCAGGGCTTCACGCAGCGTGGCCGCACGGGAACCATGGGGCTCGAACTTGAAGGATTGAAAGCCTCCGCAGCCGCGGTTGCGCTTACACCGGAATTCGAAAAAGTGCCACCGGGTATCAGAGAAAAAATCCGCGCGAAAAAAGTCGGCAACTTCGCCTGCTGCACATAAACCTGGACTACGGGGTTCGCAGCAAACGCCGCTCCCAAGCCGGTGCAACTTGTAGCCGTCCCGACACCAGCGCTGGTGCCGTAGTTCACTGTCACTTTGGAAGGCACATTTCCGCCAATCAGATTTTGATTGGCTACATTAGTAGCCGCCAAGGTAGCCAGGCCACCCGCGCCGCAAGCCGCGGTCCAACTTCCGTCAGTCGGGCCATTCGTTGGATCGCCCGTAATGCCGGATGTCGAGATCACCTGTGCCGCCGCCAATGCCGCCGCGTCCGCCGCGCGTTGCGCCTCTGCCTTGGCCTCGTAAAGCGTGCCCAGGTCAATCGAAAGCGCCGCCATGGAAATGATGGCCACCATGGTGATAGCCACAAAAGCCATGGTGAAACCTCGCTGCTTCGAGCGAGGCCCCGTATTCTTTCGCGCCCGGCGGATGAGTGGTGGCAGCATGGAAATTCCTCAGTTCTGGTTAAACGCCACAGCGGCAGTCTTAATGGTGCTAGGACCAAGAAACCTTGTGCCCACCAGACCGCCGACACTGTTGAACTGCCATTTGTAGGCGTAGCTGATGGTAACGTAAGTGCCAATCAAATAGACGCCGTTCACCGGCGGCGGTGAATATCCCCGGTTAATCGCAAGCGTGATCCCGGTTCCCGGACAACCGGAACCAGTGGAGGTGTAAGTCCACGTAAGCCCGCTCTGCGTCGGCGTCGGCGGAGTGCCTCCTCCCGAGAGGCCGCAATCGTTGATCTTCTCCGAGAGCAGATAATTATCGACCACCTGAAAGGCATCGCTCACCGCTACGGGCACGCTGGCATACATATCGCTTGCCGGATCGGCGGCGGCCACGCGCGCGCCTTCGCGGGCGGCGTTGGTAAGTTTCTGCTTCAGCGTGAGAGCCCCGCTGAAATCAAAAATCCCCACGACAAACAGCACCAGCACCGGAAGTGAAAGCGCCAACTCCACCACTTGAGAGGCGCAATCGTCCGTCCAGCCGCGCCTCAGCGTCGCAATCAGCCCAATCCCCCGACTGGAGACTGAATTCATTGCGTCTCCGCCCTCATCTGCGCCTGCCCCGGAACCAGCACATTCCCAATATCCAACGGTGTAAGCGGAATACTGAAATGGTATGGATATCGATACCTCGCGCTCACCGATGCTCCGCAAGTGCCCGCTCCACCCTGGCTCGGATATGACAACTGCACATTTGTCTGGACACAAACGTCGGTGACGGTGCTGTCGCATGTGACTGGCGTGCCGGTGCAGGACGGGTTCGGGTTATTGACCACGCAAGTGCAAAGCGGCGGCACAGTCCACTTGGGAGACGTTCCTCCCCACGGGACGAGGTTGCTCTTGTTCAAATGCGCCGCAGCTAGCGCGTTGTACACCGCTGTTTGCGCGCTCGCCGCCGGACTCGGCGTGCTCCCGCACGTTGCGCAAACCGGCGCCACGGCGGCTTCCGCCCCAGCCCGCGTTCCTTGCGCGAGCGTCCCGTAAATCAGAAATACCAAGCCAAACCAGATGGTGCCAATCACGAACATAAAGACGATCGGCAACACGAAGGCGCTCTCCACAATCTCGGTGCCGCGCGTGTCTTTGGCGATGTTCCGTAATATCGTCCATCGCGTTTGCAACATGATTAAAACCTTCCCGCTAGCTTGCCAATTCCGAAAAGTAATGTGGTCAGAGCCAGTGCTACTCCGTAGGGGATTTTCAGCGATTGCGGATTATCCAGCGACACCTCGGCTCCCGGCATGCGAAACGTCAACATCGATATCAGTATTCGTCCGATGTTGCGAAAAGTCTCCCTCACCCGCCGCCTGTAGATGACCAACGCAAGCGCCATAATACCGGCAACTAAAATCGACCCCATCAGCAAATCCAGCAGCGTTCCCGGTCCCACGATTGATCCCAATGCCCCCGCCAACTTCCAGTCGCCCGCGCCCAGACTGCGCAAGAAAACAAATGGCAACAGCAGCAGCAGTCCCAGTCCCGCTCCGAGCAGGGAAGTCTTAGCCCCGCTCACTCCGCTCACCGCCGCGTTCGCTGCGACACCCGCAAGCAGCCCCGGAACCGTCAGCCAGTTCGGAATCCGGCGCCAACGCCAGTCAGTCCCGCCAGCCGCCACGGCCAAAGCCATCGCCAAGCCCCACAACACCGGCTTCAAATGTGTCCCGCCGGGCCGAGAAACCCCGCAGCAGATTGCAGACGTCTTTGAACGGGATTGTTCATTCGGATGAAACCGGACTTCGCAGACCGCAACCGCCCTTCGCCGAGGGTAATTCTCAGGCACCGCTGACGCGGATTTTCACACAGCCCAATAGCGAAGTCAATGAACGGCAAGGGTCCCGGGTTACCAAAGAAAAGTTAGCAAAGAAAAGATACCAAAAGAAAAGCCAGCAAAAGAAAAGCCCGGATTTTCATCCGGGCCTTCTCAAAGTTCAAATGATTACCGGCTAAACGCCCCAGCGCTGTTATGCTCCGCTACAATCTTCTTGGCATTGTCCGCCAGCGCTTTGGCTTGCGGTAAAAGGTCGAGAGCTTTCTGCACTTCCGGATCCGATTCCGCCCGCACTTTCAAGCCTTCATCCTGGCCGAAAGCATCCACAAAAATTTCAGCTTTGATGTTCGACTTGATCCAGTCATTATTATCCACCAGATCGGCCTGCGTGTAAGCGATGTTCGCCTCGTCCAGCGACTTGCGGAAATCCTGCAGAATCGCGTCATCCACCTCGAAGCTTTTGGTCGGATGATGATTCACAACATAAACCTTCGCGAAGTTGAAGAAAGCATAATGCTGCAGCAGAGTGTCCTGAAAGTGGTTTCCCTTTACCGGGGGAATTACCACATCCGGTGTGATTCCTCCACCTCCATAAACCGTGCGGCCGCTGTCCGTCAGCTTCACTTCGCGGTTGGCATTGCTGCCGGCTTCCGCATCGCGGTTGTAATAATAATCGTAAAGCGAAATATTGCTGTAATCGCGCTGAATAAGCCTTCCGCTGGGGGTGTAATAGTGCGCCGTCGTCAGCGCCAGCCCAGTGTTCTCCGATAGCGGATACACCGTCTGCACCAGCCCCTTGCCGAACGTCACTTCACCAGCGATCAAACCACGATCATGATCCTGAATCGCACCGGAAACAATCTCCGCCGCCGACGCGGTCAATCGGTTCACCAGCACGACCAGCGGATAATCCTTTCCGCCGTTACCATGCTGCGCTACATAACGCTTCTCCGCGGAAGCCCGCCCGTGATGCGAAACAATGAGCTGGCCCTTTTTCAGGAACTTGTCAGCCACGCCAACGCCTTCGCTGAGCAGTCCTCCAGGGTTTCCTCGCAGATCCAAAATCAGTCCCTTAAGGTCGCCCATCTCATCCAGCGCCTTCGAGACTTCTTCCTCCGTGGTCTCGTTGAATCCGGTCACGTGCAAATAACCAATGCCCGGCCGGATCAGAAAATGTACATCCACGCTATAGCGCGGAATCTCGTCGCGCACCAGCGTGAACTCCATCGGCTTCTCCACGCCTTCGCGCGAAATGCTGATGTGTACCGTCGTTCCCTTCGGCCCCTTCAGCAGGTCGGCCACGTCCGGCGTACTCATATTCTCCGTGGACTTTCCATCGACCCCGATGATCACATCGCCGGGATGAATGCCAGCCTTGTAGGCGGGAGTGCCGGTAAACGGAAAAATGACAATCACTTTATTGTTGCGCGGACCGACCGTCATACCCACGCCGTAATATTTGCCGCGCTGGTCCTCGCGCATCAGCGCATAGGACTTGGGATCGAAGAAATTCGAGTGCGGATCGAGCGCGTGCAGCATGCCCGGAATCGCGCCGTTGTAGATCGCCTTATCCGGATTCACCGGCTCCGCGTAGTTGTCCTCAATCACCGAATAGACATCGGTGAATTGCTTCAGGCTGTCCTTAACGTCGGAGTCGCTCGATGACGAGGACGCCTGCTGCCCTGTCCGCTGGGCGAAAAGAATTCCCAGAAAACCACAGGCGAGCAGAAAAAAAACTACCAGGAAGAGCGAGCGGCGAGAACTACGTGCCATTTTGAATATTTCCTTCGGTTTGAGGGACCTCGAGCGTCCCGAGCTAGCGCGCTGAATACACGCAGTATATCACCACTTTAGACGGCCGCGAACCGGGAAGGTCACCGTCAGTAACTCTCCCTACGCCTCCTAGTGAGATGCGCCGGAGGGCTGCCGGGTTCCACTTTTCCAGGCTCTCCTGATTTCGATTCGAACAACTGGAGTCTTGATTGCCGGCGAAAAGGTGAAAAGGCTATTGACGCAGAGCGCTCAATCGCTATATTGTGGGCCGCACCAAAACGCGGGGGCCGTTTTGGTTCATCATTGAAACGCTCGGAGTCCGAACATGCTACTTCGTCGAGCAGTGTTCGCGGCGAGTTCTGCCCTGTGTATGGTTCTCGCCGCTGGTGCATATTGGAGCCCCGCGGTTCACGCCAGCGAGGGCTTCCCGCCCATTTCTCCAGAAGAACTGAAGATGACGAGCGAACCGCTCGCCCCGGGCGTGCCCGCAATCATCCTCTACCGCCAGGTTGACCGCGATGACAATGGTCGTACCTCGCACGAAGATAACTACATACGGATCAAAATCCTCACCGAAGAGGGGCGGCAGCGGGCCAACGTCGAGTTGCAGTTCTCCAAGGAGAGCGAGAACGTGGTTGCCATTAAAGGCCGCACCGTTAAGCCCGACGGCTCGGAGGTCGAGTTCGACGGCAAGGTGTTCGAGAAGTCGCTGGTCAAAGGCCGGGGCATGCGTTACCTCGCGAAAACGTTCACCCTGCCCGATGTCGAGGTTGGCTCCGTTATCGAATATCGCTGGACCTACGATCTCAGCGAAAAATATATCTACGATTCTCACTGGATTCTCAGTCAGGATTTGTTCACCAAGACCGCCCGATTTTCTTTGAAGCCCTACAAAAGTAATTACATGCCAGTGACGCTACGCTGGACCTGGCAAGGCTTACCTGGAGGGAACCTGCCAAAAGAGGGCCCTGATCACGTGGTCCGCATGGAAGTGAACAACCTCGCCGGCTTTCAGACGGAGGATTTCATGCCACCCGCCAACGAACTAAAAGCGCGAGTGGATTTCATTTATCAGAATGATTTGATCGAAACAAATCCTGACAAATTCTGGAAAAACTTCGGCAAAAAGCGGAATGGGCAGTTAGAAGGCTTTGTGGACAAGCGCAAGGCCATGCAAGAAGCCGTTGCTCAAATCGTTTCACCCAACGATCCTCCGGAAGTGAAGCTGCGAAAAATCTACGATCGCGTCCAGCAAATACGGAATAAATCGTATGAGTTGAAAAAGACAGAACAGGAAGAAAAACGCGACAAAGAAAAGCCGCCGGAAAATGTCGAGGAGGTTTGGAAGCGCGGCTACGGGAATGGTGTGCAACTTACCTGGTTATTTCTGGGATTGGTGCGAGCCGCAGACTTTGAGGCTTACGGTTGCTGGGTCGCGGACCGAAGCCAGTATTTCTTTACTCCCAAGACAATGCAGACGGGAAAGCTTGACGCAAATGTTGTGCTGGTCAGACTGAACAGCAAAGATCTTTACTTCGATCCGGGAGCGGAGTACACCCCTTTCGGCTTATTGACCTGGTACGAAACCGGAGTACCGGGCTTGAAGTTGGATAAGGATGGCGGAACGTGGATTCAGACCACGCTTCCCGTGGCGTCCGAGTCGCGCATGGAGCGCAAGGCAAACCTGAAGCTCTCCGACACCGGCGACCTCGAAGGCAAGCTTACGGTTACTTACACCGGCTTGGAGGCGATGTACGAAAGGCTAAACGTGCGCCATGCGGACGATGTAGCCCGCAAGAAATTTCTGGAAGATCACCTGAAAGAGCAAGTGCCCGTAGGCGTTGAAGTCGAACTGGTAAATCAGCCTGACTGGAGCGGCTCGGAAACCCCGCTGGTTGCGGAGTTCGATGTGAAAATTCCGGGTTGGGCCTCCAACGCAGGCAGGCGAGTGTTATTGGCTGCCGGAGTATTTACCGCCGTGGAAAAGCACATCTTCGAAAACAACCAACGCACTCATCCCATTTATTTCGAGTATCCGTATGAGAAGCAGGACGATGTAACCATTGAGCTGCCTCCGGGATGGCGAGTAAGCAGTGTCCCGCCACCTCAGACCAAAGACGGACATGTTGTCGCCTACAACATCAAGGTCGAAAACGACAAAAACACTCTGCACCTGATGCGAAAGTTGACTGTCGATTTCTTGATCTTGGACGCTAAGTATTACGGCGCTTTGCGCAATTTCTTCGAAGTAGTGAGGACAGGCGATGAGGGGCAAATCGTGTTGCAGCCCGGTTCCGCGACCGCGAGTAATTAAAAATCTGGCCCGGGCAGCCTGCGCCCTTGCGGCTTTGAGCCTGCTGCTCTGCCCACCCAACGCTCTCGCAAGCGGCGACGCGCCTCAGTGGATGCACGCGCTCGTCAATGCTCCATTGCCCACGTACGACGAGGAGACCGACGCCGTGCTCCTGTATTCCGAAACCAATGTCACGGTTATTTCAACCGATAAGATCAGGACTCAAGTTCGCGAGGCTTACAAAATTCTCCGGCCAAATGGGCGTGGACGTGGCACCGTGTATGTGAATTCTAATCTGCAAAGAAAAGTAAGAACTTTGCATGGATGGTGTATTCCCGCGCAAGGCAAAGATTTCGAAGTAAAAGACAAGGACGTGATTGAGGCTGCGCCCGGCGTCAACGGCGGGGAATTGATCTCCGACGTGAAATTCAAAGTACTTCGCATTCCCGCGCCCGATCCCGGCAACATCATCGGCTACGAGTATGAAGTGGAAGAGCAGCCCTTCTTTCTCCAGGAGTTGTGGCATTTTCAGGAAACGGATCCAGTTCGCGAGAGCCATTTTTCTCTGCAACTTCCTGCCGGCTGGGAGTATAAGGCGTCGTGGCTGAACCACGAGGAAGTCTCGGTAACTGCGGTCGGTGGAAATGTCTCGCAGTGGGTCGTTCATGATGTGAAAGGGATCCGGAGAGAACCGGACATGCCGCCTCGAGACGGCGTGGCCGGCTTCATGATCATTTCTCTGTTTCCTCCGGGCGGTGTCTTAAACGCCTTTGCCAACTGGAACGAAATGGGAACGTGGTATATCAATCTGATTGGCAGTCGCGTAGACGCGTCCGCGGAGATCAAACAGCAGGTCGCTGCATTGACTGCCTCGAAGACCACCACTTTGGAGAAAATGCAGACGCTCGCGGCTTTCGTACAACGCGACGTCCGTTATGTGGGTATCGAACTCGGCATCGGCGGCTACCAGCCCCATCCCGCATCGGAGGTATTCGCGCATCGCTATGGCGACTGCAAAGATAAAGCCACGCTGCTGCGATCCATGCTGCGCGAGATTGGCGTTGACTCCTACCACGTCGTCATCTACACCGAACGGGGCGCCGTTACGCCGAAAACTCCGGCGCACAACGGGTTCAACCATGTGATCACTGCCATCAAGTTGCCCGACGGATTGAATGACCCCTCGCTGATTGCCACCATTCAACATCCCAAACTCGGCAAACTCCTCTTCTTCGACCCAACCAATTACCTGATCCCTTTTGGCCAACTCGCCGGTCAACTCCAGGCCAACTATGGCCTCCTCGTCACTCCCGACGGTGGCGAATTGATCGAACTCCCTCAGCAACCCTCGGTCATGAACAGTATTCGCCGTACCGCCAAGCTGACTTTGGATAAGAATGGCACATTGAGGGGCAACGTCGAAGAGGTGCGGCTGGGCGAGCGCGCTTCCACAGAACGCCGGCGATTACGTACCGTAAGCAAAGACACCGACCGCATCAAACCAATCGAGGAGCTTCTGGCCGGTTCCCTGGGAAGTTTTCAAATCACCCGTGCGTCCCTTCTCAACGTCCAACAGACCGACCGGCCTTTTGGCTTCAACTATTCGTTCGAGTCTCCCAACTACGCCAAGAGTGCCGGTACCCTTTTGCTGGTGCGCCCTCGCGTGATCGGAATGAAAGGGTCAGCATTGCTCGAGACAAAGGAACCAAGAAAGTTTCCCATCGAATTCGAGGAACCTGCGCAGGACACCGATTCCTTCGAAATCACGATCCCGCCGGGTTACGTGGTGGACGATGTTCCGCCGCCCGTGGACGCGGACTATGGCTTTGCGAGCTACCACTCGAAAACGGTCGTGAACGGTAACATGGTCGACTACACTCGAACCTTTGAAGTCAAAGAGCTAAGCGTGCCCGTCGACAAGGCCGAAGACCTGAAAAAGTTCTATCGCATCATCGCCGGCGATGAAAGAAACACCGTGGTTCTCAAGCCGTCCCCATAGCAATTTCTCTACGAGCAGTTACTTGAAATTGACTTGGGACCAGATCGATACCGAACTCCAAAAATTGCCGACTCGGCACTCCCGCATTATGATGAGGTATGAGTTTTTCCGAGACTATCTTCCTGTTCGTTCTGGCCCTGATTGTGTTCGGGCCGAAGAAGTTGCCGGAGATCGCTCGTCAGGCTGGGCGTCTGCTCGCTGAACTTCGCCGCGCGTCGAACGAGTTCAAGTCGCAGATCGAAACCGAGATCGCGCATTTGGAGGTCGAGAAGAAGCAGAACATTCTGCCTCCCGCCGCGCCGCCTCAGGGTGCGGTCGCCAGTCTTAGTTTGAACCCCAGCGCCAGCGAGCCTGCTTCGCCCGAATCGCGCGCAACTCTAGCCGCTCCCGCTGAGGCGACACTCGCTGGCGGCAACTTAGCCACCTCGAATTTAGCCACCGCCAACGTGATCGCAGAGAATTCCGATATACCTCCCGCCGCCCCGCCCACATCCGTCCCCGAGTCGGAGGGGGCCACAACCTCGCAGGATTCGCATGTTTGAAAACTTAACCCGCGCTTTAGAGAATGACCCGAAGCGCGACGCCATGCCCACCATGGGCTTTCTCGATCATCTTGAGGAGTTGCGTACCCGCCTCGTTTACTCCATTGCCGCCGTGGCCGTTGGTTTTTTCGCCTGCTGGTGGAAGGTTGAGACTATCTATGACGTGATGCAGCGCCCCATCATGAAGGCGTTAAAAGATAATGGCATGTCGGAGCGCCTGGTCTACCTGAACCCCACCGAACCCTTCAACCTTTACTTGAAGATCGCCGCTCTCGCTGGGTTGTTTCTAACCTCGCCTTTTGTCCTGTACCAGGTTTGGATGTTTATCTCTCCCGGGCTCTATCGAAACGAAAAGCGCTACGTCGTCCCCTTCATGGTTTCGACCATCGCGTTGTTCACGACTGGTGGATACTTTGGCTATAAAGTCGTCTACCCGCAGGCGCTCGGTTTTCTTATTCATTTCGGCCGGCAATTTCAGCCCATGATCACCATCGGCGAGTACACCTCGCTGTTTCTCAGCATCATTCTTGGCATGGGCCTGGTCTTCGAATTGCCCATCCTTATCTTCTTTCTGGCGTTAATGGGCATTATCACGGCGGGGTTTATGTGGAAAAATTTCCGTTACGCCATCCTCGTCATCTTCATCATTGCCGCGATCGTCAGCCCCACACCCGATGTCCTGAACATGTGCATTTTTGCCGCTCCCATGATCGCGCTATATGCCATCAGCATTGGCATTGCCTGGGCGGTCCATCCCAAGCAGCGCCGCGCGCGCGAGGGAAAAAAGTCCGCGGCATAGTATGGGCAAACATCGGCGCTGACTCTTGAGGCTCAATCAATGATCAAAGAGACAATGATCAAGGAGAAAATGATCAGAAAGAAAATGGCGCTGCGAATCTTGTTGCTCTCAGTCGCGATTGCCATCGTCGCCTGCAACCGCGATCAGGATGCGACTCCCGCAAAAGCGCAAACCCAGCCCGCGGCTGCGCCGCCAGCGCTCCCAACCCTCTCGCTTCCCGCCGATAGCGGACCGCCTGCGGCCTTCGATTCAGCACGCGCCATGCAATACGTGAAACAAATGGTCGCTCTGGGCCCGCGCCCCGTCGGCAGCGCGAATCATAAAAAAGTCGAATCCTTTATCACCTCTCAGCTCAAGGGAGATACAGTCGAAGACGATATGTTTACCGCCGATACTCCCGAGGGCAAATTCCCCGTGCGGAATATCGTCGCGAAATTCCCCGGTACGCGCGACGGCATCATCGTCATCGCCAGCCACTACGATACGAATTATCCCCTGCGCAATACCTCCTACATCGGCGCTAACGATGGCGCTTCTTCCAGCGCGCTCTTGCTTGAGATAGCGAATCAACTGCGCGGCAAGAAACGTGATGGTTACAGCGTCTGGCTGGTTTGGGACGACGCAGAAGAGGCCATGAAGCCGGATACCGAAATGCCTTTCGAAAAAGATAGCCTGTACGGAATTCGTCATCTGGCCGAAAAATGGCAAGCGGACGGAACGCTAAAGAAGATAAAGGCATTCCTACTGGCAGATATGATCGGCGACGCTGACCTGAACATCGATCGCGACGAAAACTCAACCCCTTGGCTGGAAGAAGTTGTCTATCAGGCGGCCTCGCGCCTCGGCTATCAATCGCACTTCTTTGCCCGCGACAATCAGGTAACGGACGATCACATTCCGTTTATGCAAAGAGGCGTACCCTGCGCCGATCTCATCGATTTCGACTACGGCTACAACAACGTCTTCTGGCACACGCCCCAAGATACCGTGGATAAGCTCAGCCCGAAAAGCCTGGAAATCACCGGCAGCACGATTCTGGAGACGGTCAACATCCTCGACAAAATGACCTCGCTACCCCCGAAGTAAGCGGGAACTGAAGGGTCTCTCAGCGATCTCCGCGTCCGCACTCCGTGCATTGCTCTTTTCCAGAAATTCATTTCTAATGCACCCGATGCGACCCGCGAAAGTTGTTTGTCTATGCTTCATCTTGGGCTGCCTATCCCAAGCGGCGCCCCAACCAACCGACTCCGAAAACGACGCTCGCATCATTCAATCCGCTCTTCAACCGTCCCCGATCGAGCACAACCTGCGCGAACTGACAGATGAAATCGGCGGCCGCATCCCCGGGACACCCGCTATGCAGCGTGCCATCGATTGGGGAGTGCACATGTTCAAAGTGGCCGGCGCCGATAGCGTCCACACCGAAGAATTCACCATCCCTCATTCCTGGGCGGAAGGCGCGACCGAGATGACCGTCAGCGCCACCGGAACCGCGCTTGATCCCAAGCTCACGCACATTCCCACTGTCCACTTCCGTGTTCACTGCGTATCCATCGCGTGGGCTCCCGCATTGGCTCCGGTCAAGCACGTTCCGGTGGTCGATGTCGGCAGCGGCAGCGCCGCCGAATTCAAAAAGGCCGGTGACATTTGCGGCAAAATTGTGCTCGTGCATTCCGTCGTACTGAAAACCTGGGACGATCTTTTCGCCGAATACGCAATTGCTCCGCCGGTCGTCACTGCGGCTGTGCACGGTAAAGCCAAAGCCGTCGCCTTTATCGCCACGCGCGAACACGACATTCTCTACCGTCACACGAATTCTGTTGCCGGAGAAATCGACCGCATTCCTCAAGTTCTGTTGGCCCGCGAAGATGGCGAACGCATCGGACGTCTCCTTGCCTCCGGTCATCCGGTATGGGCGGACCTAAACATTCCCGATCGCATCGGCGGTCCCATCAAGTCCGCAAATGTTGTTGCTGAAATTAAAGGCAGCGAGAAGCCCGACGAGTTCGTGATTCTCGGAGCTCATCTGGATTCGTGGGAACTGGGCACCGGGGCACTCGATAACGGTTGCAACGCCGCAATGGTCGTGGACGCACTGCGGGCAATCAAAGCTTCGGGCCTGAAGCCACGCCGTTCCATCCGTTTCATTCTTTTTTCCGGCGAAGAGGAAGGTCTGCTCGGCTCACGAGCCTATTCCACCGCTCATCGGCCTGAACTCGAAAAAGCTGCCGGCGTCATTATCTACGACTCCGGAACCGGCAAGACCACGGGGTTCTCCACCGGCGGCCATAAAGACGTCCTTGAAACTGCAAAGACGATTATCACCCCGCTCCGCCAATTTGGACTCACCGAACTGAAGACCGACATGGAGTGGGGCACGGATCACTTCGATTTCATGCTGGAGGGTGTTCCGACTTTCGTCGCCGACCAGGACGAGGCAAACTATCTCGAAAACTACCATGCCGTTTCCGATACCTACGACAAGGTAGATTTCGAGCAGCTTAAGAAAGATGTGGCCGAAGCCGCCGAATTTTCCTTTGCCTTGGCCAATCTTTCAGAAAAAATCGGCCCCCGTTTCACCCGCGCACAGATCGAACAATCCCTGCGCGAAACCGGCTCCGAACAAATGCTCAAAGACTCAGGAATGTGGGATGCATGGCAGAGCGGAAAACTGGGCCGGCAGAAGTAATATGAATTTCCAATTGTCGATTTCCAATTGTCAATTGATTCATTCGACCGTTCCAATTGACAATTGGCAATCGAAACTCGGCAATCGGCCTTGCTCTATTTCTGGATCATCTTCAATCTCTTCGCGATCGGCATGCTGGTGTTGGATCTCCGCATCCTGCACCGGCGCGGCCGCGTGCGTTCTCGCGAAGCGCTGGCGCGAAGCGCTCTATGGTTTGCCCTGGCCGCGGCTTTTGCGGCGCTGGTGTTTTTCTGGCAAGGCCGGCAGGTCGCCATCGAGTTCGTCACCGGCTACGTGCTGGAGCTTTCGCTCAGCGTCGATAATCTTTTCATCTTCCTGGTAATCTTTCGCTATTTTGCAGTCCCTGAGGAATACCAGCACCGCGTGCTTTTTTGGGGGATTCTCGGCGCCCTGCTGATGCGCGCCTCCTTCATCCTCGCAGGCATTGGTCTCATCCAGCGTTTCCATTGGATTTTTTACGCTCTCGGCGCATTGCTTGTTTACAGCGGAATCCGGCTTGGATTCACCGGCGAGCACAAAGTCGATCCAGCAAAGAATCCGGTGGTGAAGGCGATGCGACGCCTAATACCAGTGACCGATAGTTATCAGGGGGGCCGTTTCTTCGTGCGCGGCTGGCAAGGCCATTCCGGGCTTTATGCCACGCCATTGCTGCTGGTGCTGATAGTAATCGAGACCACGGACCTGCTTTTCGCCGTCGATTCCATTCCGGCGATCTTGGCTATTACGCTCAACGCCTTTATCGTCTACACCTCGAATGTTTTTGCCATACTCGGCCTGCGGTCGCTCTTTTTCGCAGTTTCTGGGTTGATGAAAGTTTTTCGCTTTCTTCACTCCGGCTTGGCCCTGATTCTGGTCCTGATGGGTTTGAAGATGATCGCAGCGAATTACTACAAAGTGCCGACCCTGGCAATGTTGGGTGTAGTGGCCGGAGTACTCGCGACTTCCATAGTGGCGTCGCTGCTATTCCCCAAAAATAAGGATTTACGCCCTGATGTTTAATACTCCGAGAAGCCTTACTGAGCGCTCCCCTCTTTTCTTCCTACACAAATCTCAAACTCTCGCCCTTGAGTACGGAGTGCTTCAGAAATTTCTTGTCATCATGCGTCGGATAGTCGGTTCGGTAATGCGCGCCGCGGCTCTCCTCGCGTGCCAACGCCGCTCGCACTACCAGCGTTCCCACGAGGTGCAGATTCGCCGCCTCCCATGCTCGTCGGGTACGCGGATTCGCCACGCGCGAAGCCAAAGCCTGCAGTTTTGCAAGCGCTTCTTGCATCCCCATTCGCGTGCGGACAATGCCCGCGTCTTTCCACATAATGTCCTGAATCTGCCCGACAACTTCTTCCAGGCCCGCATCCACCGGTCCATTCTGCGACGCGGCTTTCGGAGCGGCTGTCGATCCCCGCGACTCCTTCAATCCCTCGCGCATCGCCTTTCCCGCCCGTGCCCCATACACCAGCGCTTCCAGCAGGAAATTGCTGGCCCACCGGTTCGCGCCATGCACTCCGGTCGCCGCCGCTTCCCCCGCGGCATAAAGACCAGCGAGATTTGTCTTGCCGTTTAAATCAGTGCGCACGCCGCCCATTGCATAGTGAACCGCAGGACGAATTGGAATCAGATCCTCGGTAATGTCGATGTTGTATTGCAGGCAGGTCGAATAGATTCGGGGAAAGTGCTTCTGCACTTGGCTCGCCTTCAGGTGCGTGAGATCAAGATAAACGTAAGGATCCTTGGCGTGGCTCACCTCCATCTCATGCATGACGGCGCGCGCCACTACATCGTGCGGGGCAAGTTCGGCCAATGAGTGATACTTGGCCATAAAGCGATCCATCTCAATGTTGCGCAGATACCCGCCCTCCCCGCACAACGCCTCCGACAGCGGAAATCGAGGGGCCTTCTTCAAGTAAAGCGCAGTGGGATGAAACTGAATGAACTCCATGTCACTGACTTCTGCGCCCGCGCGAAAAGCCATGGCAACTCCATCGCCAGTGGCCACCTCCGGATTGGTCGTGTTCCGATAAACCTGCCCCATGCCTCCCGTGGCCAGCAAAACCGCGGAGCACGCAACCTCCTGCGGCTGACCCTTCTCATTAAGCAGCGCAACACCGGTCACTCTATTTCTCTGGCATTCCAGACCGGTGGAAAATTCGTATTCCCGCACGGCGATATTTTTCAGCGTCTGCGCCTTGGCATACAGCGCCCGCAAAATTTCCCGTCCCGTCGAATCGCCTTGCGCGTGCAAAATGCGGTTGTGGGTGTTGGTTCCTTCGCGTCCAAAGACCAGTTTGGTCCCGCTGCGATCAAACTGCGTCCCCCAGGCAATCAATTCCGCAATCCGCTCCGGACCCTCCTCCACCAGCGTTTTTACCGCTTCCGGCACGCACAGGCCATCTCCCGCGCTCAGCGTATCTTGCAGGTGTAGGCTGACTTCGTCTTCGTCACTAAGCGCGGCCGCGGTTCCTTGCGCTGATTGGGCATTCGAATCCTTCTTCGCCAGCACCAGCACCCGTCCAGCACTCGCCAGTTCGATGGCGGCGCGTAGGCCGGCTACGCCAGCTCCAATTACCACAAAATCAGTCTCGGGCGGCAGACCTTTCATAGTCGGCAAATGGTACCACTTCCCCATCTAACTCCACCAAACCTCGCCAGCGCATAGGCTATTATGGAATTCCATGGCGCAAGTCACCATCCACGTCCCCCCGCGGCCCTACCAGGCGCGAATTGAGAACGGCCTCCTGCCACGGGCGGGGGCGCTCCTCGCCGAGCTTTTGCCACAAGCCAGTAAACTCTTTGTGGTCACGGTTCTCCCGGTTCGCCGTCGCTGGGGAAAAAAACTCCTGAGTTCGCTTGCTTCCGCGGGCTTCAAAGCTCAAGTCCTGCGGCTTCCCGATGGCGAACCCGCCAAGAAGTTGGCCACCATTGAAACCATGGCGGAAAGGCTGGTTCGTCTGGGCGCCGACCGAAAAGCCGTCCTGGTCGCGCTCGGCGGAGGCGTGGTCGGCGACGTCACCGGATTGCTCGCTTCTCTCTACATGCGCGGCATCGACCTGGTTCAGATTCCCACCACCGTCCTGGCCCAGGTGGATGCATCCGTCGGCGGCAAGACAGGAGTAAATCTCGGAGCGGGGAAGAACCTGCTCGGAACCTATCACCATCCCCGTGTGGTTCTCATCGACCCCGAAGTTCTTCGCACGCTTTCAGAGCGGGCCTACCGGGCGGGACTTTACGAGGCGCTGAAGTGCGGCATCATCGGTGATCTCGATCTCTTCCTACGCTTCGAACAAAAGCGCTCGCAGATTCTGAAGCGCGATCCCGTGGAGGTCGAAGGCTTGATCGCTTCGAGCGTAAAGTTGAAAGCCGAAATCGTCTCCGCCGATGAACAAGAGGGCGGCCTGCGGCGCGTCCTGAATCTCGGCCACACCATCGGCCATGCGCTCGAGGCCGAAACCGGCTACAAGAGCCTGCTTCACGGCGAAGCGGTCGCCTGGGGGATAATTGCTGCCACCAACATTGCGCTGTCCGTGGACCGAACCGATAGCGTGACCGCCGGTCGCATCGCCGATGCCGTGCTCAGCCTGGGTCGTTTGCCCGAACTAAAAGTAAGCGCCCGCAAAATTCTCGCGCGCTTGCAGGCTGACAAGAAAACGCAAAACGGGGCTGTACATTTTGTGCTGCCTCGGGAAATCGGCAAGGTCGAAATCGCCTCCGATGTGCCCGACAAAGTCATCCTCAATGCTGTCGAGGAACTACGCCGCTTATCCCATGGCGGCTGGGTCTGGAAGAAGTAAGTTGCGTGGCTGAAACTCAAACATCCGAGCCTCAAGGATTCAAAGCTCAGGGATCCAACGCGCAAAGCCCGACGGTTGTAGGTGCCGCGCCCGCCGGCGCTACTGATCCCTCCTCCGCGGCGCGCGCCGTGCGCGAGATGTTCACCTCCATTGCTCCGCGCTACGATGTCCTGAATCACGTTTTGTCGTTCAATGTGGATCGCCTATGGTGGCGGCGCACCGCGCGCACCTTCGCGCACATTTTGTCCCAGCCCGATTCCAGAATTCTTGATCTGTGTTGCGGCACTGGCGACATGACTTTTGCTTTGCTCAAGCAGGCCGGGAACTATCATCCGCAAATTTCGGGCGCAGACTTCTCTCATGCCATGTTGCAGCGCGCCCATTCGAAGGCTGGCGACAAGGTAGAGAAAAACGGCAACGCCGCAGCCCCGCGCTGGATCGAAGCCGACGCGCTCTGCCTTCCTTTTCCCAGCGCGCATTTCAGTCTTGTGACCTCGGCCTTTGGCTTCCGCAATCTCGCGGATTATGATGCCGGCCTGCGCGAAATTGTACGAGTGTTAAAGCCTGACGGCGAGTGCGGCATCCTCGACTTCAGCGAACCCAAAGGTGTGATGGGCAGTCTGTATCGCATTTACTTCAAACATGTATTGCCACGAGTAGGCACTATGATTTCAGGTGTTCGCGGACCCTACGGCTATCTTCCCAACTCCGTCGCACGTTTCCCCCAGCCAGAAGAAATGCTCGACCGCATGCGTTGCGCTGGCTTCCGTGAAGTCAGTTGGACACCCTACACCTTCGGCATAGCCGGACTGTATCGTGGAAAGAAGGATTCAGCTTAACCCGCATCCCGCAGCAACTTACTCAATGCCCGAATATCATCCGCGCTTGCATCCCCCACCACAAAATATCGGAGTCCATTCTTCGTCCATGAGTCCATTTGAAACGAAAGAGTATCGGCCACTCCCGAAGGTAGCCGGGGCATCTCATTCGTGCTCTCCGGCAGAATGAAAACCGAAATCTCGTGCTTTCGCAGCTGATAAATCAGGTGAGCACCGGGCGTTTGCTCGAGATAAAAAACTCGTCCCCCGAGCAGCGTGAAGTTCGATCCCGCCAACTCCGGCAAATTAAACGTGAACGGAATCTTGCCCTGAAACCACGGCTTCACCGTATGCCGGTCCGTGGAAAGCACATCCACCGGCGTGGAGCTAGCCAGCGTGGCCACATGCAGGTCGGCCAGTTCGCTGTACACCCGCCTTTGCGCGGAGCGCTCCCGCTCGAAATAAGCACTCAGCAAAAGAGTCGCAATCAGCATTGTCAGAACTGGAATTAAAACAAGTCGCCACCTTCTTACATTTCCCGCTCCGGACTTTGCCGAGATTTGCTTCGTAATCTTGCTTCGAAACTCCGAACTCGGCGCATACCGTTTCCCCGCCATCTGCACTGAGCGTTTCAATTGCACTCGCGCTAGCATTTCACCAGCGCATGCGGGACACTCTCGAACATGCGCCAATAGCGCTGCGGCCTCAGGACTCGAGACTTCGCCATCCAGATAGAGGTCGAGCTGCTTGCGCCACTCCTCACACGCCATGCCGCGCCCCCTCTCTCTTAGCCAGCAAATCGACACGCAGAGCTTTGCGTGCGCGAGATAGCCGAGACATCACCGTGCCCATCGGAATTGACAGAGTCTCGGAAATCTCCTGGTAAGACATCTCCTCCACTTCGCAAAGCAGCAATATCTCGCGGAACGGCACCGGCAGATTCTCCAACGCCGCCTGGACCATTTCGCGATTGGCTTGCTCAATCAGGCGAACTTCTGGCGTAGGATTTTCCGCTTCCAGTTCAATGCCACCTTCCTCATCCAGTGCAACCATCGTCTTCAGCCCAGTCCGCGAACTCAGAAAGGAATTTCGTAGGATGCGATAGATCCATGCTCGAAAATTCGTGCCAGCGCGAAACGAAGAAAATCCACGCAACGCCTTTGCGAAAGTCTCCTGCACCAGGTCCTCGGCCTCGGTTCTGTCGTGCGTAAGCCACTGCGCAAAGTTATAAAGCTGATCGAACAGGGGTAATGCC
Organism: Candidatus Sulfotelmatobacter sp.; assembly: GCA_049589695.1. Lineage (GTDB taxonomy): Bacteria > Acidobacteriota > Terriglobia > Terriglobales > Acidobacteriaceae > Sulfotelmatobacter. The sequence goes on from JBAWBG010000268.1 coordinate 27,040, forward strand.
AGATCTTCAAACGACGCCGGATTGAGCTGCTGTTCTGGCACCCGCATAGAGTAAACCGGCGAGGCGGGAATTTATTCCCAAAACTATCGGAATTATTTTATGGACGAGGTTTTGAGCGCCGGACATTGTCCCATAAACGGGAGAGTCTAAGTTGAAATGGTCGATTGCGATGCCGGAGCTGATGCTTTAAAACTGTCGGCGAAGGCGTCGGCGATCGTGTAACGAACCACGCTCTCATATTCCTCGCCTAAAAACGTACGCAGTCGATCTGTATTCATAATGTACTCGCCAGTCATGTACGGTAGCGCTTCTGGCGGGATTGCCGAAATTTGCCTCTTCCACAAAAATTGCAGCGCCAGCCTCATCGCCCACTTTCCCGGAACGCGAATCAGTTTGGCCTGCGCCATCTCAATACACCGGGCGAAAGTGAGCGGTTCTCCACGCCCGGCAACATTCAAAATCGTTAACCGCTGTTGTTCCGGATCGCGATGCAGAATGTGGGCCAGCAGGCGCGCCATATCGTCCACGTGCACAAATTGAATTTTGTTATCCAGATACTTTTGTCCGTGCGGCAGCATGCAGGGCAGTCGCTTTCCCTTGCTGCGCATCTTCTCCGCGCGCGCACCTTTTCCGTTGGGCGTTCCGCGAAACGCTCCCAACAGATAATTCTCCACGCTGCCTCCGGCAAAGATATGAGGACGCAGAATGTATACGCTGCAGCCGCGCAGCGCCGATGAGCGTTGCTGCACCACCTCATCACACTGCTTCTTATGAATGGCATAAGGCAGCGTATGCGCCGCGCGCGCCGAATCTTCAGTTGCAGGAGCCGCAAGGTTGGGACCATACACTGCAACGCTGCTGGGAAAAACGAATTGCTTGATCCCTGAATCCGTAGTGCGATTGTTCTCGGTAATCGCTTCCATTACGCGCGCCGTGCCCGCCACATTGATCTGCCACATGCGTTCCGGTTCGAGCACGCCCGAGCGTACCGGATCAATCACGAACGCGAGATGAATTACCGAAACCGGCCGCGTATCACGTAACAGTTCGTACAGCACGCGAGTGCAGGATTCATCACCCAAATCCATTCGCTCGAATTGCAGCGGCAAATCGGTTTGGGGTGGACTCACGTCCACCCCAATCACCGAAAAGTCTTCCAGCAGCGGGATCAATCTGGATCCCAGGTTTCCCGCAATGCCAGTGACTACGACAGCAGGTTTTGCGCTCTCCATCAGTTCGGCTTGGACGGAGGAGCCGGTTGCGCCGAAGGTTGCGACTGTGAATTCGTCGCCGGTGGTGCGTTCCCCGCCGGCTGAACTCGCGGCGGACGAGGCAGCATCGGACGTCCTCCCGGCCCGGTGGGCGTCGACGGCCCAAAATACGCCTCATTAGTCTCTGCTTTGTACGAATTGGTGTACTTGTCCATCATTTCCTTCATCCGCTGCATCTTCAAAGTGGCGTGAATTTCCTGCTTTACCTGCTCCAGCGGCAGCGTCTGTTTGCTCACAACCTTGTAAACATAATGTCCGCCGTTGTCGGAAAGGACTTGTGAGACCTCGCCCGCTTTCAAATCGAATACCGCCGCGTGCCCCGGAGGCAGCCCGGTGCTCCGCACCGTAGGTAAACTCACCGTCGGGGCATCCATTTTCATGCCTGCGGCTTCAAATGCTTCCTTTTGCAGCTTGGTAAAGTCTTCCCCAGCCGCGGCGCGCGCCCGCAGACTATCAGCCAGTTTTGTCATATCCTGCTCGCCCTGTTCCTGCTTCGCTCGCTCCGCCGCGTCTTTGGTCTTTTGCTGCTCCTCGCTCAGTTTTTCTTCTGGATTGACCTTCTCGGCATTCTCCTGCTTGAACCGCGGAATGAACAGCCGTTCCAGCGAAAATTGTTCATAGGCCTGAGGATGTTTCTTATAGTACTCATCAATCTCCTGCTCGGGGACGTTATCCGCCTCCTCCTGCACCGCATGTTGCAGTTCGGAACTCAGCACCCTCATCTTGAGGAACTTCATCGTCTCCTCAAATCGCACACTTTTCTCCAGCCCTTTTTCTTCCGCCGCATCCGACATCGCAATCAGCCCGGGAAGCTGTGTGGCCAGCATGTGTTTTTGCTGCGGAGTCAGCGGAGTCGTGCCTTGCTGCAGCGCGCTGGCAAGTTTTTCGAATTTCGCCCGGGTAATCACAGTCTTGCAGTCGGCAGGCTTTTTTGCAGCCGCCTCTTTTCCAGCTGCAGTTTTGGAAACCGCAGCCGCCTTCGGGGTCGGCGAGCAAACTCCGACAATTGTGATCACCGCCGCACTTTCCGGCACTTCCGCTGCGCTTGGAGTAGCGGTACTCCCAGCCTTCAGAGCGCCGGACGGACCCTCCGCTGAAGCTGGAGTCTGCACCGGTTGTGCTTGTCCCCAAGCCATCGCTCCCAATAACGCACACAGCAGCCAACTCTTACGCATACAAAAACCCTCCAGGATTGGTAGATCAGGAAGTTGGAACAACTCGAACCTAGCATCGTAGCATAGAGAGCTTCTTCCTAAATACTGAGCCCGTCGCAAAAAGTGCCGACGGAGATGTCTGGCGGTGTCCTTCTTCGTGGAACTTCGTGTCCTTTGTGGTTGATGAATTCAGGCAGCCACTCCCATGTCGCGTATTCCCTTGGCGCAATTTTGCGTTAACGGCGATAATCCCTTCATGTCCGGGACTCCGGCCCTTTACTCGCCCCATGCCATGCGCGCCGAGAAGCGCGCGGTCGCAGGGAACTCGGTACTTGCCGCCCTCCTCATCACGGCCGGCAAGGTAATCGTCGGGGTCACCACCGGCAGTCTTGGCATCCTCTCTGAAGCTGCGCACTCTGCGCTTGATCTCATCGCCGCTTTGCTCACGTATCTCTCCGTCGGCGTCTCCGACAAGCCGGCAGACGCCGACCATCAATATGGACACGGCAAAGTTGAAAATTTTTCCGCCTTCGTTGAAACCGGCCTGCTTCTCCTGACCTGCATCTGGGTCGTCTACGAAGCCGTCATACGATTATTTTTCCGGCGCGTCGAAGTCGAGCCATCTATCTGGGCTTTCGCCGTCATGCTGGGCTCCATGGCTGTTGACTGGTGGCGCTCCCGCGCTCTCGGCCGCATTGCCACCAAATATGAAAGCCAGGCCCTCGAAGCCGATGCACTGCATTTTTCCACGGATGTCTGGTCCGCAGGCGTCGTTGTCCTGGGACTCGCACTTATCCTCGTCGGCCGTATCTACCACGTGGATCGGCTTCGCCTTGCCGATCCTATCGCGGCGCTCTTTGTTGCCGGCGTCATAGTTTCTGTCAGTTGGCGCCTGGCTCGCCGCACCGTTGACGCCCTTCTCGATGCCGCTCCCGCCGGAGTGCGCGCCCAAATTACCGATGCCGTCTCCCACGTGGACGGTGTTCTTGAAATCGGCCGCGTCCGCATTCGCCGCTCCGGTAACCGCTACTTCGCCGATTTGGCTGTTGGTTTCGCCCGCACCGTCACCTTTCAGCGTTCCGAACAACTCGTTGAAGCGGTGACTGCCGCGGTGCGCAACATTCTTCCCGACGCCGACGTCACCGTCCAGCCTCTGCCGCGTGCGCAGCGCTCGGAAAATATCTTCGACCGCATTCGCGCCGTTGCGACGCGCCACAACCTCAACGTTCACGACATCAGCGTGCAGGATCTCGCCGGCAAACTTCACGTCGAGCAGCACGTTGAGCTCGACGAGCGGATGTCGCTCAAAAGCGCTCACGATCAAGTGACCGAACTCGAAGCCGATATGCGCCGCGACGTACGCGAGATCGGCGACATCCTCACTCATATCGAAAGCGAACCCGCCACTATCGAGACCGGCGACGAACCGGTCCGTGACGCGGCCCTTGAGCGCCGGCTAAAATCGTTAGCCGCGGAGTTTCCAGAAATTGTCGACATGCACGACATTCAAATCAAGAAAGTTCGCGGACGCCTCTACGTCTCCTGCCACTGTACCTTCTCCGACGATCTTTCACTGTCACGCGTCCACGACATTCAGACCGAACTCGAAATCCGCTTCAAACAAGCCGCCCCCGAACTCTTCCGCGTCCTCATCCACCCCGAACCCAGCACCGACAACCGAAGGTAGTGAGTCACTTGTGACATCTGTCACAGACGTACCCAGAGAGTAGGCTGCAGATTATTGAATGCAGATTGTTGATTGTTGATTGGAGCCTACCGATGGATCACAAAGCCGAAGCGCTGAAGGATCGAACCAAGGCATTTGCGTTGAGAATCATTCGCGTCGTCCGGTCCTTGCCGACCGGGAGTGAGGGACGGATTATCGGCTACCAATTGCTGCGGTCAGGCACTTCCGTAGCTGCCAATTATCGCGCAGTCTGTCGCGCTCGTTCCCGGCCTGAATTCCTCGCGAAGCTCGCAATTGTGATCGAAGAGGCCGATGAGTCTGCCTTCTGGCTGGAATTGCTGGTCGAGAGTGGACTAATATCTGAAGGAAAGCTAAAAGATCTAAAGTCCGAAGCCAATCAGCTGGTTGCGATTTTCAACGCGTCCCGCGTAACGGCAAAGAAGCGTTCCCAATCAACAATCAGCAATCAGAAATCAGCAATTCCACCGAAGAGAGCTTCATGACCAACGCCCGCTCCACCTGGATCGAGAAACAAAAATTCAACGGAGTCTCCGACAGCGGCCACACAATTGTCGTCGATGGCGACAAGACGGCAGGGAACAGTCCAATGGAACTCGTTCTAATCGGCTTATGCGGCTGCACCGGCTATGATGTCGTCTCCATCCTGCAGAAAAAGCGCGAGCCGCTCACCAGTCTTGAAGTGCGCGCTCAGGCCGAACGCGCCAAAGACCCGCCTTCGGTGTATACAGAAATCAAACTGATCTATCG
>JBAWBG010000269.1:0-73097 GCA_049589695.1 Candidatus Sulfotelmatobacter sp.
ACATTTTCCCGAGGGCGCGCGCATTCTGGGATTGAATGGAGCCGAGATTGTCTTCAATCCTTCGGCCACGGTTGCCGGACTTTCGGAGTATCTGTGGGAACTTGAACAGCCCGCACATGCTGTTGCTAACGGCTATTTCGTGGGCGCAATTAATCGCGTTGGGATTGAAAAGCCGTGGAGCATTGGAGAGTTTTACGGCAAGAGCTACTTCTGCGATCCACGCGGTAAAATTATAGCGCAGGCCAGCCGAGATAAAGATGAAGTGGTCGTAGCTGATCTTGATCTCGACATGATCGATGAAGTGCGCAAAGTTTGGCAGTTCTTCCGCGATCGCCGGCCGGAAAGTTACGGTCCGATCACCGCGCAGACCGGGAAAGCTGCAGCCGCTGACTGACGTGTGCGGCACAAAAATCTTTCGATGCGGGTTTGTCTAAACCGAATTCATGACCGCGCCTGAATTTTCTTCATCTCGAATCGAATCCAGCCCTCTCTACAATCCCGACCTGGCGCCTGCCTCAGCCGATCGCCGGCATTGGGGTACCTATAACTTCGCAGCATTATGGATTTCGATGTCGGTGAACATTCTCACCTACATGCTTGCGGCCAGCCTGATTCAAGGAGGAATGAATTGGAAGCAGGCGGTCATGACAATTTTTCTCGGAAACGTGATCGTGCTGGCTCCGATGCTGCTGAACTCGCATCCCGGGGCGAAGTACGGAGTTCCATTTCCAGTGCTGGCGCGTGCGTCATTTGGAGTGCTTGGAGCCAATGTGGCTGCGGTTCTTCGTGCGCTAGTTGCGTGCGGATGGTTTGGCATTCAAACCTGGATTGGTGGCGAAGCAATCAGTATTCTGCTGGCTACGCTCGCTCCCGGATGGAGGAATTTTCCTCACGCAACCGCCGTTTGCTTTCTTTTGTTCTGGCTAATCAACCTGGCCGTCATTTTGATGGGGATTGAATACATCCGAATCCTGCAGGGCATCAGCGCGCCGATACTATTAGGCGTCGGATTGCTTCTCCTGGCGTGGGCGTATCGCGGCGCAGGCGGATTTGGTCCCATGCTGGCCGCACGATCAAGATTCACCAACTTCAAAGATTTTCTGAAATTTCTGATTCCAGCTCTGAATGGCACGGTCGGTTTCTGGGCGACAGTCTCGTTGAATATTCCCGACTTCACGCGGTTCGCCCGCAACCAGCGAGAGCAAATCATTGGCCAGGCGCTAGCGTTGCCCACGACGATGACGCTCTACGCTTTTATTGGTATCGCCGTAACCTCGGCCACAGTCGTGATCTACGGCACAGCCATTTCGGATCCAGTCCAACTGCTCAGCCGTTTCCATTCTCCCGTGGCCGTAGCGATCTCACTGATCGCCATTCTTCTCGCGACTCTGAACGTCAACATTGGAGCCAACGTCGTCTCGCCCGCAAATGACTTCTCCAATCTATGGCCGCGAAAAGTCAGCTTCCGTACCGGAGGGGTGATCACCTGCTTAATGGGTATCGCTCTGATGCCCTGGAAATTGCTCGCCGATTACAACACATTTATTCTTGGCTGGCTCGGGGGGTACGCCGCGTTTCTCGGACCAGTGGCGGGCATTATGATCTGCGACTATTTCCTGGTGCGAAAATGCGTCTTGCAACTTGATGACTTGTATCTTCGTGGCGGAATCTACGAGTATTCCAAAGGTTTCAACTGGCGCGCGGTGGTTGCGCTTGGTGTTGGAGCGGGAACAGCGCTCATGGGCTTAGCAGTCCCGTCTGTGCGAGTTCTTTATGACTATTCCTGGTTTGTGGGCTTTGCCGTTTCGTTTACCGTCTATTACGCGATGATGAAGTTTCAGCCTCCGCTTGTGCTCCCACCGATTCGTGTCGCGCAATCTTAATTCTTCGTGCCCAGGCTTTTCGAGAGTCCTGGCAAGACATCGCGTTGGTAGGTTTCAAGCGATTGTTCTTCGTCTCCGCACATCAAGTACAGATTGAACTGGGTAACGCCAGCGCTGGCCAGTCTACGCAGCTTCTCCTGGTGTGCTTCAGGCGGACCGATGACGCAAAAGCGATCGACCACTTCGTCTGAAACGAAATTCGCGTTATCACTTTCCACCACGCAGTGATGCAAATAATCGTAGCCACCTCGATCCTGCACATACGAAGTAAGCGCGGGCGGCAGGTCTTCCGGCTTGTACTGTCGAATGAGGTCCATCACATGGTTGGAAACAAGGGCAGGGAACCAGCGCACCCGTTCTCTCGCAACCGCCAAATCATCAGAGACCCAAACAGGAGCCGCCGACATTACTTCGATCTGCTTCGGATCGCGTCCAGCTGCCCGCGCACCTTCTTTCACAAAGCCGAGGCACCATGAAATCAAATCAGGATCGGCAAACTGCAAAATAATACCGTTAGCGACGCGCCCTGCCATGTGCAATACCTTGGGTCCATATCCTGCGATCCAGACTCGCGGAGAATCTTTGGCCCATGTGAGGCGAGTCGGTTGGCCTTCATATTCGATTTCCCGGCTAGCGGTGAGATCACGAAAAATCCTTACTGCCGTTTCCAGTTGGGACCAACTGACCGGCTTTTTACCCAGCACACGTCTCGAACTGTCTCCCCGTCCGATGCCAAGTTCCATCCTTCCGCCCGAGATCAGATTTAGTGTGGCGAACAAGCTGGAGGTTACCGTGAGATCGCGAACCGCAGGATTCGTCACCAACGTGCCAAGCCGCATCCGCTGCGTGTTCGCGGCCATCAGCGTTAGCAAAGGGTAAGGGTCCATCCATAAAACATGGGAGTCGAAGAGCCATCCATACTCGAAGCCGGCAGCTTCCGCTTGACGAGTCAAACCGACGATGCGCTCAACCGAAATGTCAGGCTTAAGCGTAATCCCAAATTGCATGACCGACCTTTCACTACGCGAGAAATATGACCACCTGAAGTGCGGCAGTTTAGCATAGAATTCCTGTTTCATCTCAGCCGCGGAGGCATGGATGGGCTTCGACACGATCATCGGCAACGGCACCGTGGTTACCGCAACAGACACCTACGTGGCCGACGTTGCTATCACGGACGGCAAGATTTCGGCCATCGGCAAAAACCTTCCTCGCGAGAATGCCACGAGAATTCTGGATGCATCCAGAAAATATCTTTTCCCTGGCGGCATCGACGTACATACTCACCTGGACATGCCCTTCGGCGGCACCACCAGCGCCGACGACTTTGAAACTGGAACCCGCGCCGCCGCCTTTGGCGGGACCACTACGCTGATCGACTTCGCCATCCAGTACAAGGGGCAGTCATTGCAGCAGGCCTTCGATACTTGGATGGCCAAGGCTTCGAAGAAAGCTGTATGCGATTATGCGTTCCATTGCATTGTGACTGACATCGGCAATGGGCAGCTCAAGGAAATGAATTCTTTGGTCGGTGAGGGCGTGACTAGTTTCAAACTCTTCATGGCCTACCCAGGCGTATTTATGTTGGATGATGCCGGCATCTTTCGGGCGTTGCAGGCCACCGCGAAAAATGGCGGGCTCATCTGCATGCACGCTGAAAACGGTAGCGCAATCGACGTTATCGTCCAACAGGCGCTGGCTGAAGGAAAGACGGCGCCGAAATATCATGCTCTTACTCGCCCCACTACGGCGGAGGCCGAGGCGGTCTCCCGCGCCATCGCGTTATCGGAAATGGCGGGCGCTCCAATCTACATCGTGCATTTGAGCTGCAACGAAGCGCTTGAGAAAGTGCGCGAGGCGCGGGACCGCGGGCTGCCAGTCTACGCGGAAACTTGCCCGCAGTATCTCTATCTCTCAATTGAAAACTTTGACGTCCCGGATTTTGAGGGCGCGAAATATGTTTTTACGCCACCGCTTCGAGAAAAATGGCATCAGGAAAAGCTCTGGAACGGCCTCAAGCGGGATCACCTCCAAGTCGTCTCTACGGACCATTGTCCTTTCTGCTTTAAAGAACAGAAGGAGCTCGGACGCGGCGATTTCAGCAAAATTCCAAACGGTGGCCCGGGCATTGAACATCGCATGAGCCTGATTTATTCCGGTGGTGTTGCTCAGGGACGTTTCAGCGTGAATCGATTCGTCGAGCTGGTTTCCACAACTCCGGCCAAGCTCTTCGGTTTGTATCCGCGCAAGGGAACCATCGCAATCGGCAGCGATGCCGACCTCGTCATTTTCGATCCTCAGCGTCAACATACGATCAGCGCAAAGACCCATCACATGCGCGTGGACTATTCGATGTTCGAAGGCATTCATGTGACAGGCATGCCGGAGGTTGTTCTCTCCCGTGGCAGCGTCGTGGTAGATCGAGGCAAGTTCCTGGGCCGCGCCGGACAAGGAGAGTTCCTGCGACGTTCAACGTATTCACAGTTGCACGGGTAGTTCTCGAAGGCAACTGCTCCTCAGTCAGCGCAAGGCCGCAAACAGCGCAGCTTTCCAGCGATTGTTATCTATTCTCCAACATACTTTTGTCTTACACTTCACTCGCAGTACCGGATCCCAGAGCGCTCGGTTACGATTATCGTCCACCACATTCAGACGATCGACTACTGTCATCCCGCGCGTTAGCTCGCTTTGCGTTTCGACATCTACGTAATGCTCGCTCCACTCGCTTGCGACGGTCGGGTCAAGGGCGATGCACATCGCAACCGGGTCAGGCAAACAGATCCCGTATTCTTGAGTCTGCACCTTATACGCGTGGCGAGCATAGCTGTTGCATTCGACGGCAAACTCGCCCAGCGCCGACTTTAATCCTTGGATTCTGGCGATATCGTTCTGATCGACTACCGCATCTCCTCGCGAGAGTTGCCAGCCGATAAGTTCAACCGGAAGCCCGCTCAGTATGACTATGCGAGCGGCTTCTGGATCAACCCAGATGTTGTATTCCGCAGCGGGCGTTACATTTCCCTCGCAGCACGGTGCTCCTCCCATCACCACGCAGCGGCTAACTTTGCCGACGATTGCCGGCTTCTTGGTCAGCGCGAGGGCGAGATTTGTGAGTGGTCCAAGCGTGACGACGACGAGTCCTGGATTAGTTTCGATCGTGCTTATGATCGCGTCGACGGCATGCAACTTCTCAGCAGTTCGGCGGGGAGCCGGGTAATTATGATCACCCAATCCATCTCGACCATGAAACCAGGTTGCATTCGCATACGTACGCAGCAACGGCTTTTCTGCGCCAACGTAGACTGGAACCTCGGCTTCGCAAAGTTCAATGGTATACAGAGCGTTACGCGTGGCCTGTTGAACGTTTACATTCCCAGCGACCGTCGTAATCGCAGCCACACGGATGTCAGGGGCACGCAGAGCCATGATGAGCGCAACAGCATCGTCAGAAGCGGTGTCAGTATCGATTAAGAAGGTGCGCGGCACATGCGTAGGATAGCAAATCGCTCAGGATCCTTCTGCCGACGCGATCAAGAGAAAGGTCGAACGGCCTAATTGCGGCGGAGATGTTGGCCGGTCCGCATCAAAGCAACATGCCGGCAATCGATGCTGACATCAGATTCGCCATCGTTCCCGCGAGCATCGCGCGAATTCCGAGCCGCGCCAGTTCGCTCTTTTTGTTTGGTGCAAGCGCTCCGATGCCGCCAATCTGGATTCCGATTGAGCTGAGATTTGCAAAACCGCAAAGAGCAAACGTTGCTATGGTAAAGGAACGCGGGTCGAGGGCAGCCTTCATCGGTCCGAGCATGGAAAATGCGACCAGTTCATTGAGCACCATACGCGTCCCGAGTAACGTTCCGATCACACCGCAGTCATGCCACGGTACGCCAATCACCCAGGCGACCGGAGCGAAGACAGCTCCGAAAATCCTTTCCAGACTCTCCGGAAACCACGCTACCCAATGGTGTATCCCCGCGAGAATGCCGTCCGCCAGCGCGATCAGCGCCAGGAAGGCGATCAGCATTGCGGCAATGTTCAAAGCCATGTGCAGGCCGTCAGTAGTTCCCCGGGCGACTGCGCCAAGAAGATTTTCTTCTTTTTCTGACTGCTCTTCGCCTTCGGGCATCACAACTCGACCAGCGGTTCTCGGCTGCTCGGTCTCAGGCACCAGCATCTTCGCCATCAACAACGTGCCGGGCGCCGTCATGATCACAGCGCTTAACAGGTGTTTCGGTTCTATCCCGAATGCAATGTAAGCCGCCATGATTCCACCGGAGACGTGGGCCATGCCGCTGGTCATTACGGTCATAAGTTCTGAGTGCGTGAGATCGGGAAGAAATGGCCGGATGGTCACCGGTGCTTCTGTTTGTCCCATGAAGATACTGGCGGCGATATTGAGCGATTCCGCGCCGCTGGCCCCCATTACACGAGTCATTAGCCAAGCCGCGCCCTTGATGATGAGCTGCATAATTCCGATGTGATAAAGCACGGCGAAAAATGCGCAGATGAAAATAATCGCCGGTAGTACCTGAAAGGCAAAATAGAAGCCGAGATGCGAACCTTGTTTCCCGAGGTCGCCGAAGACAAACTGTGAACCGACAAAAGAGTAGCCCAGCAGGCGGCTCACGATGTCGCCAGCCTTTTGAAAGAGCCGCCGCCCAGCGTCGATCCGCAATACCAATACGGCGAAGGCAAACTGCAGGCCCAAACCCCAGGCCACCGTTTTCAGGCGAATCGCGCGACGATTCGTCGAAAAAGCATAGGCGAAGGCGAGCATGGCAAAGAGACCGAGAATTCCGGTGTAGCGTCCCATTCAGTTTTTCTCTCCGGGTCTTGCGATCACGCGATGGACCAGCGGTCTCTTCTCGTGTGCCGGCGAATCGGTAATCCGATAGCTTTTCACAAGTAGTTCCATGGCACGATGAGCGAGCGCTTCTTCGTTGTAGTGAACCGTCGCCAGAGGTTCACCAATCGAAACTGCGTCTCCAACTTTCTTGTGCAGCACGATACCCACGGCGGGATCGACCGAATCTTCTTTTCGCTCGCGGCCGCCGCCGAGAATTACACATGCCGTGCCAACCTGCTCACATTGCAGAGACGCGAGATATCCGCTGCGCGGGCTCGAAAGTGTCATCGTGTGTTGGGCCCGCGGCAATTTCAGCGGATCATCGATCACTCGTGGATCTCCGCCCTGCAGTTCGGCCATCTGGCGAAATTTGTCGAGTACTTTGCCGGACGCGATTAGTTCCTCGCTCAGCTTCTTTCCTTCAGCGACGGTATTCGCCACTCCGCCGAGCTGAAGCATCCAACCGGCGAGTTCGAGGCAAAGCTGACGCAAGTCTTGGGGACCTTCTCCGCGGAGAATCTCGACTACTTCGACGACTTCAAGCGCATTTCCAATCATGCATCCCAGCGGCTGATCCATGTCCGTAATGACCGCAACTACTTGTTTGCCCATTCGCTCGCCCGTCTCAACCATGAGTTCAGCGAGAAAGGCGGCATCTTCTTCACCCTTCATGAATGCACCCGAGCCGGTTTTTACGTCGAGCACAAGCGCGTCGATGCCTTCCGCAAGTTTCTTGCTCATGATCGAAGCGCAAATTAGATACGGACTCTCGACTGTGCCCGTCACATCCCGCAATGCGTAAAGCTTGCGATCAGCGGGAGCGATTTCGTGGGTCTGGCCAATCATGGCGCAACCACAAGTCTCCAGTACGCGACGAAATTGTGCAACGGAAAGGTTCACGCTGAAGCCGGGGATGGCCTCAAGTTTGTCCAGCGTCCCGCCCGTATGCCCTAAGCCCCGTCCGCTGATCATCGGGACAGTTACACCTGCAGCGGCAACCAGCGGGGCCAGAACGAGCGAAGTCTTATCGCCCACTCCTCCGGTCGAATGCTTGTCCACCTTCTTGCCAGACAGCGAAGAGAGATCGAGAATGTCACCCGACCGTAGCATCGCGTCTGTAAGGGAGGCAGTTTCGGCACGCGTCATTCCACGCAACACGACTGCCATCAACCACGCCGAGACTTGATAGTCAGGGATAGTGCCGGCAGTGTATGCGTTTACCAGAGATTCTATTTCACCCCGAGACAGTTCTCCCGCGTCTCGCTTCTTGCGGATTACATCGATAGCACGGAACGTCGAATCCAAAGCCGCAGTTGGATTCACTGGAGACGGAACCCTTCCGGAAGCAACTCGGTAATGTGAGCCTGGCGCGGCCCGTTGGTTCCTTTAAATAAAATCGTTGCATCCGGACCGAATTCGTAGATTACCTGACGACACGCTCCGCAGGGCGAGCAGGGAACGCCCTGGTCATTGACCACGGAGACTGCACGAATCTCAATCTTGGGTCCTAGCTGCGCGACTGCGGAAAAAATTGCCGTGCGCTCTGCACAATTGGTCATTCCGTAGGACGCGTTCTCTACATTGCAACCGCTGAAGACTTTTCCGTTCGATAGAAGGATGGCAGCCCCCACTTGGAACTTCGAATACGGAGCATGAGCATTCTTCATGGCCTTCTCCGCCGAGCGCAGCAGTCGCGTTTGCAAACTATTCGAAAGACTTTTCCGGACCATAAGCAGACAGAAGATCTAGCCGGCGCTGAAATCGAAGTCATTGTAACGCTTGAGTACGTGACCCAGGATTTTTTATTAATTCCGTAGGGCTGTGATTTATCGCTCACATCCAATCGAAAGCGCTGCTGACTTGGCATCCGTACGGTCAACAAGTTTGCGTAACGTTCAAGGTCGTAAATAGCGTACGCAGCTTTTGTTCATCCAACTTTCCTTCGCTGCGTACTCCCGTGCAGATGTCAAGCCCGAAGGGGCCAACCTCCCGCATGGCTTCGAGCACATTATCCGGCTTCAATCCTCCCGCCAGAAAGATCGGGATATCGATCCGCTCTCGAATGCGCTGGCTCAACGTCCAGTTGTGCCGCCGGCCGGTACCACCCAATTCTTTTGTTGCAAGTGTCGGATTTCCAGAGTCGAGAAGAAGCGCATCCACATGGGCCGCAAGCACAATGGCTTCTTTTACAGATTCCTCGCCCGTTACATGCACGACTTGCACAATCGATACTCCTGGAAGGGCGATCCTTAGAGTTTCATACGATCCCAGGAAACGATCCACAAGTTGAATCGTGTTGGTGCCGCAACGTCGTTGCTGCGCAATGATGCTCTCCGCATCTTGCTTTGCTGTAAGTAGAAACGTGGCAATCGGTGGGGGAACCGATGCAGCGATATCCGCAATTTGTTCTTCTGGGATTATCCCCGGGCCGCTGGGCATGGTGGAAACCAAACCCACGGCACTGGCGCCGCAATCAATAGCCAGCCGCGCTTCATCACGGCTTGAAATGCAACAGATTTTAACCCTCGGGTTCTTGGCGGCTATCATCTCTAGAGTATGCGTCTTTTAGCCTAACCGGGCTATCCGAATCGCAATTGCTTTTGTCCTGCGTCAGGGCTAGCATATTCCCGTTATCCTCTTCGCTTGGCATCTTTTAGTTTTCGCTTCGCGTCGTGCAAGTTCTTGATTGATCTCTCGTTCTTTGATTAAGGAGGATGTCATGGGTATCGCAGTGTCACCACAGATTCATCCGCAAGTGGCTGACTTCATCGAGAAGCCGCGCAAAATGTTGATCAATGGCAAATGGCTAAGCGCAATTTCGGGAAAGACGTTTCCTACTTATAATCCTGCCACCGGTGAGGTTCTCGCTCAGGTGGCGGAAGGCGATCGTCAGGATATTGAACAAGCGGTGAAGGCCGCCCGCAAGGCTTTCGATCACGGACCGTGGCGGCGAATGACAGCGTCTGAACGCGGACGCCTGATTTGGAAACTCGCAGATTTACTGGAAGCACACACAGAAGAATTCGGCTACCTGGAGAGCCTCGACAACGGCAAGCCGCTTGCGATCGCGAAAGCTGCCGATGTGCCGTTGGCTGTAGACCTTTTCCGATACATGGCTGGATGGGCCACGAAGATCGAGGGCAACACGATTCCGATCTCAGTTCCATATACTCCCGGCGCGAAGTATCTCGCTTATACTCTGCGGGAACCAGTCGGAGTTGCGGGGCAGATTATCCCTTGGAATTTTCCTCTGCTGATGGCAGCGTGGAAGCTGGGCCCCGCGCTGGCATGTGGCTGCACGGTGATATTAAAGCCGGCGGAACAGACTCCACTTTCGGCGCTGCGCTTGGGTGAACTCATTATGGAGGCAGGCTTCCCCGAAGGCGTCGTCAACATTGTGCCGGGTTATGGCGAGACTGCCGGCGCCGCACTCGCGGGTCATCCGGAGGTCGACAAAATTGCTTTCACCGGTTCTACTGAAGTTGGCAAACTGATCGTGCATGCCGCCACCGGCAACTTGAAAAAAGTCTCGCTTGAGCTTGGGGGAAAGTCGCCGAACGTGGTGTTCAAAGATGCCGATCTCGACACCGCCATTCCCGGGGCCGCAAGCGCTATCTTCTTCAATCACGGGCAGTGTTGCTGTGCCGGATCCCGCCTCTACATCGAGAAACCGATATTCGACCGCGTCGTGGAAGGAGTGGCCGACTACGCAAAGAAAATCAATGTCGGTTCCGGCCTCGACCCTGAAACTCAAATGGGCCCGCTCGTTTCTCAGGAGCAGTTAAGCCGAGTTTGCGGATATCTCGAATCTGGCTTCTCGGAAGGTGCAACAGCTCTTGCTGGTGGTCACAAAAAAGGGGACAAGGGTTATTTTGTAGAACCCACCGTTCTCGTGAATACTCGCGAAGATATGAAGGTGGTGCAGGAGGAAATCTTCGGGCCGGTGGTGGCGGCGATGCCATTCAACAATCCCGAGGAGATTTTGCCGCGCGCCAACGATAGTGAGTACGGCTTGGCCGCCGCTGTCTGGACCAACGATATCGGCAAAGCCCATCGAACCGCGGAATATCTACGCGCAGGAACGGTCTGGATCAACTGCTACAACATTTTTGATGCCGCCATGCCATTCGGCGGATACAAGCAATCTGG
This sequence comes from Candidatus Sulfotelmatobacter sp., assembly GCA_049589695.1. Classification (GTDB taxonomy): domain Bacteria; phylum Acidobacteriota; class Terriglobia; order Terriglobales; family Acidobacteriaceae; genus Sulfotelmatobacter. The sequence continues at coordinate 10,879 of JBAWBG010000269.1, forward strand.
CTGGGGACGCGAGATGGGACACGATGCCCTCAGCCTTTACACCCAGACGAAGGCGATTTGTACGAAAATTGCGTAACTTCGTGGCTTAAAAAACTAGGACGGCGAGCGATCGCCGTCCTTTTGTCCTAAGTTGGGTCATAACATTACTTTTCCATCAGCAGAACCTTTTCGGCGTCATCAATTTCGGTTAGCTTTACCTCGATTACCTCGTTCATGGTGGTCTGAACGTTGCGGCCCACGAAGCTGGCCTCTACAGGCAGTTCGCGGTGCCCCCGGTCAATCAGAACGCACAACTGCACCCGGCGCGGCCTGCCATGCGCAAACAGCGCGTCCATAGCTGCGCGCACTGTCCGTCCTGTGAAGAGAACATCGTCGACCAGGACAATATTCTTGTCCTCGATCGAAAAACCGATCTCTCGTTCCTGAACCACCGGCTTCGGCCCTAGGGTAGAAAGATCATCGCGATAGAAAGTGATATCCAATGTGCCTACCGGAACATCGGAATTCTCGATGCGAGCAATGATCTTCCCCAGGCGCTCGGCAATAGGCACGCCACGACGACGAATTCCGATCAGCCCCAAACCCTCCACGCCGCCGTTCTTCTCAACAATCTCATAAGCCAAGCGCACCAGAGTGCGTTCAATTTCCGATGCGGACATTAATTGGGCTTTCTGGTGAAGAGCGGTCTGGCGCGTAGAAGTTTGGGCATTCATCGTCGAAGGTGCCTCACGAATTTTTGGCTTGCTCTGTGATTGTAGGGCATCAATCACTTTAGTGGCATTCCCGTCTGTCTGCAAGGAGGGATGAATTCAGGCGCCGGTTGGTTTCTCCGAAGTCAGGCCTTCGGCAATTTGTTTGGAATTGCTGAAGCCAACATTTTGGACGGTCACAGCACAAGTCAAAACACCAATATCATTCTGCAAATCGCGAAGAGAAATTTTGTGCGGCGCGGCCCATGCCCCTTCCACTGGCAGGATTCCAATACCCTGATTTCTCCCTCCAGCCTTGGCTCGGTAGAGCGCAGTATCCGCCAGTTCAATTGCCTCTTCCGCGCAAATGGCCTCGTAGGCGCGACGACTCCAAGGGAAAGGCGCCCAACCCACCGAACAAGTCTTCCGCACGCGAATGTCGTGTCCAAGGTCAAAAGGTTCGGCAGCTATTACCTCCAGAATTCGATCACAAAACGCAGGCGTGCCGGAAGGATCTGCGGAACGCGACATGATCAGGAATTCTTCCCCTCCCCAGCGGACCAGCACATCGGATTTACGTACGACCTTGCTCAGTCGCTCGGCCACCAATTGCAACAAACGATCGCCGGCGGGATGGCCGTGCAGATCGTTGACTTCTTTGAAGAAATCCATGTCGACCATAAGAAACACAAGGTCGCGATGATCCATCTTCCGGATGTCGCCGCCACGCGCCCTCTCGTAGTTTCGCAATACCTGCCCAGATTCGGCTGTTAGGATTTCTTCCAGGTAGCGCCGGTTCCAGACACCGGTGAGCGGATCGGTATAGGAAATCTCCTGCAGTTCGAGATTCTTGCGTTGCAGTTCGAGACTGTGCCAGCGAAGAGACTGCTCCTTATTCTCCAATTCGTCCTTCAACTGGCACATCTCATCGAGGTTCTGGCGGGAGAGTCGAAGCAAGTGGAGCAGTTTGCGGTCCATCCAGTGCTGCTTCACGAACACCAGCGCGCCCATTAAAACCATCGCCGCCGCGGTTAACAAGAGCCTGTAAGAGCGTACACGCTGCGGAGCATGCCCTGCGAACTCACCCCAAACCACCATAAGCGGTGTCGAGAACACCGCCAGCATCGCGAGCCTAGCGGTCCACATGCTGTGCCCGTGCGGAGGTGGCTGATCTGAGGATGCGTCGGTAGAAAATCCGCGGGCCATGAAGCCAATCGTCGCGAACCACGCCATGGCCGCGACTAGTGGGACGTCATAAAGGCTGCCGGTATAGTACCGATGAAAATCAATGGCCACACCGGCCAAAATAGAACTAACACTGTAGAGCAATGTGGCCTTGAAGAACTGCCCGTAGATGACCCGCCACAAACCTCGGCTGTTCTTCCAGGCCAGGCCCACCCCGATAACCAGAACGACTTGTTCACAAGCGTAGAGCAGATCGAAGCTACGTCCGTAAATAATTTCATTCGGAGAAACATACTGCCACGGGATAACGATAAAGAGATATAGATAGAGCCACCACGCGAGGAGTAGAAAAAAATCGACACTTGCCAGCCGGAGAGAATGATCATTTCGGCGAATGTGAGGTTGCACCGCCAACGCCGCCATCATAGGCACCACGTGCAGGAATAGGCCTACATCTGCGACAAATGGATTCGGCACCTCTTGGCGAAGGAAGACTTCAAAATAGGTCCACAAAACCTGCACGCAGAACCACATCCCGCAGCCCAACGCCATAAGGGACCAGAAGTGCTGAGCCTTTTTATCGGTAGTTCTTATATTTGAGAGGATGGACAGCGTTCCACCAAAAAGCAGAACGCACTGCGTGAGATCTCCGAACGCTGTAAGCCCGATGCTGTGCGACGCCAGCAGCGTCACCAAAATGTGGACGCAAACTACCGCGCACACAATTCCCGTCCACTTGCTTGGTTGTCGTACGGAGATCAATCCCACTTTAAGAGTGTAAGTTCAGGCTGCGACATCGCCGCGTTACGGAAGTAATCTCACGATCGAACGGTGCGCACTCTTCAGGAACTTAACAAATTGCCGCGGCGAATCGCTGGACAAACCTGAAAACGTCGCGATATGAATTGTAGAGGGGAACAGGGGCAACTCGATAGGTATCCGGCTCTCGCCAATCGCCCACGACGCCTCCCTGTGTGAGCCGCTGACACAATGTCCGGCCGTTTTGCGGAATTCGGATAGAAAGCTGCGCGCCTCGCCGATCACTTTCTTGCGGCGTAACGATTGAAAAGCTGGAAGAGAATTTCTGATCCAGCAAAATCTTGTTCAACAAGAATTCCAGGTAGCCGGTTAACATCACACTCTTAGCCCGCAAGCGCTCCATGTCTGCCTCCTGGAAAATTTGCATCGAAGCGCGCAAGGCCGCCTGACTGATAATCGAGGGATTGCTTAGCTGCCACCCCTCGGCACCGGGCATCGCTTGAAACGTCGGCCCCATCTCGAACCGAGACTGTTCGTCGTGACCCCACCATCCAGAAAACCGTGGCAAGTCAAAGGAGCGAGCGTGCCGTTCATGAACAAAACAACCAGCCGCACATCCCGGACCGCCATTGAGATACTTATAACTGCACCAAACCGCGAAGTCCGGACCCCAATCGTGAAGTCTCAAATACAGGTTGCCGGCAGCATGTGCCATATCGAATCCAACCGCACAACCCTTTGCGTGACCTGCGCGCGTAATTCCCGCCATATCGAACGCCTGGCCGGTTGCGTAATTCACTCCACCCAGCAGGATCAAAGCGATCCCATCCCCTGAGCGCTCAATCAGAAAATTGATCTCTTCATCCCGCACACAAGACTCGCCCGGCAGCGGACTTAATTCAATCAGCGAGCTCGCGGGATCGTAGCCATGAAAAGCGATCTGCGACTTTACAGCGTACTGATCGGAAGGGAATGCCCCCTTCTCGACAACAATCTTATGTCGCGCGGGCGTCGGCCGGTAGAACGATACCATCATCAGGTGAAGATTTACCGTGAGGGAGTTCATCACTACCACTTCTATGGGTTTGGCCCCTACGAGTGCGGCGGTCTGGTCCGTAAGCAGCCTGTGATAGGGCATCCACGCATTCGCAGCTTGAAAGTGCCCCTCCACTCCAAGTTCGGCCCAGTCTTTCAATCCCTGTTCTATGTATTCAGTAGCTGTTTTGGGCTGAAGTCCCAACGAGTGACCGCAGAGATACACGCAGTTGTCACCATTTGCGTTTTTAGGAAACAAGAAGCGCTCTCTGTAATTCCGCAGCGGATCGCGCTCATCCATCGCGACAGCGGAATCCTCACTCGAGCTAAACTCAGGATTCGTCACTCCTGGAACTCCAGCGGTGTTAAATCGCGATGAATCAATCGCTCCGCCTTATCCCAGTCGAGGTCCTCTATGCGATGAATGCTCTCGCCGAGCTCGCTCAGTATTTGCTGTTGGACCGTACCTCGAGCTAGAGCGACGGAGTAGGGAATGCGGTGAAAGGTGACCATGGCATACTTCGGAACGAAGAAGTCAGGGAACCTTGCCTCGAGCGCCAGTTCCATTCTCTTGGTGAATAGAAACCGCGAATCCGCAACCCGATCTCGCATTTCGGTAAAGTTTTCAATCGCCATATCCGCGATTGCATCGGTATTTACCTTGCGCTTTTTGTCAAACTCCGCGAATGCTTTGGCCCAGTCTGCCCCATGCCGGTCGAGCAGTTCAACTAAAGAAGTGCAATCTTCAAATCCACAGTTGATGCCTTGGCCAAAGAAGGGAACGATCGCATGGGCAGCATCGCCCAGCAGCAGATTTCGTCCGTGCACATGCCAGGGAGAGCACTTGATCGTGACCATCGAGCCCGTCGGATTGGCGGCATAATTCTCCGCGAGCTGCGGCATCAGGCGCTTGGCATCAGGAAACCTCTCTGCAAAAAAACGGACTACTTCGGTTTCGGCGCTGAGGCTAGCGAAGCTGTCTGGACCATCGAATGGCAGAAAGAGGATGCAAGCAAAGGTGCCATCTATATTTGGCAAGGCAATCAGCATGTGATTGCCCCGCGGCCAGATGTGAAGAGCGTTCGGCTCCAGAAGAGGATTTCCGTTGGGGCCGGCTGGAATCGTCAACTCTTTGTAACCGTAATCGAGATACTGTTGAGAAAAGTTGAAGTGACTCAACTTGAGCATCTCTGCCCGCAGAGCTGAAGCTGCACCGTCGCAGCCAATCAGAACGTCAGTATTTCGATTCGTTTCTTCGCCCGTATCTTCGTTACGTACTCGGATTTCTCCGGTCTTGAAGTTGCATCCCGTGCAGCGCTGATGAAAATAAATGGTCGCGCCCTCTGCTTCCGCGGTATTCATGAGGGCTATGTTCAGTTCCGCCCGCGAAATCGAGTGAATAACTTCTGCGTCATTTTTCCCGTAAGGTTGGAACGTAAGCTCCCCGGTTGTCGAATGCATCATTCTGCCCTTCATGGGAATGGTAATGCCGCGCATGCTTTCCCAGAGGCCGGCTTGCTGCAACGCATGAATCCCGCGTGTCGACAGCGCAAGATTAATCGACCGTCCCGCGCTGCTGCGCGTTCGCCGCATATCCGGACGTCGCTCATACATTTCTACAGAGAATCCGCGCCGCATCAGAAGAATGGCGAGGAGAGGTCCATTCAAGCCAGCGCCGATCAGCGTTACTTTTTCAGGTGTCGCCTGCATTCCAGATTAAAACTACCGGATGTTTGCTGAGCAGAGGAGCGCAGCAATATGTCACTCCGTCAACAACGTCCTGGCTTCCCACAACTCGGGGAAAAATTTCTTGTCCAGCGTCAACTTCAAGTAAGATGATCCCGCGCTTCCCCCAGTTCCCATGCGGGTACCGATAATACGCTCGACCAATTGAATGTGTCGCAGGCGCCAGCTCACCACCAACTCGTCAAACTCGGTGAGACGCTCGCAGACGTCGATCCAGTCGCGATGATGATGCTCTTCCAGATAAAGCGCATGAACCGCGCGTGCGCGAGCCTCGAAGCGCTCTTTGTCGTTCGCGCGATCATTGAGGAGGGGGAGTTTGCCCATGGCCTGCAAAGCCCCAAAGAATACGTCGCGCAACGAGGGCTCTTCCAATCGGCGCTTCAGACTCGCGTAGGCCTCTGGAGTGGGGCGGTGATAACGCAGCATTTTCTCGTCTTTTAAGCCGCAAAGAAATTCGATCTCTCGAAATTGCTCCGACTGGAATCCGCTGGCAGGTTCCAGCAGACCGCGAAAGGCAAGAAAATGCGTCGGCAGCATCGTTTCCAAAATGGTGAACTGCTCCACCAAGACCCGAGTAATTTCCGTACACCGCCGCAACAGCCGTGCCGCTTCATAAACCTCATCATGCGATTGCGGAGCCGCACCTGCCCTTTGCAGGTTTGCGACCACGGCATCGAGATCATGCAGCAGTTCCTTGAACCACAACTCGTAAGTCTGATGCACGATAATAAATAACAATTCGTCGTGATGTGGTGGCGAAGATTTTGGCTGCTGCAACTCAAGCAGTTCCCCAACCTTTAGATACGAGCTGTAGGTGAGCTGTTCGGGTTCTGGCGCTACAGGGCTGGATTCGATTGCGGTGATTGAACGTTGGTTATCTGCGGCTTCCGTCCACTCGGCTGCTAGTTTCAGAAACTCAATTGCGTTTCCGCCCAGCAATTTGGCCTTGGTATGCTGTGGCAAATTGCTTTGGCGGATCAGTGTCCCTACTCTTTCTTCGCCCAAGGGGAAAGGGTAATCCGATCCCAGCAGCACCCGATCCGATCCCATCGTTCCTGCCAGAAATTGCAACGTGCGCTGGTCGAACACCGCAGAGTCTGTGTAGAAGCGGTTGAGATAATAGCTCGGCGGATGTTGGCAATCACCGCGAGCAACCGGATGATGATGCCAGGCATTTTCCAGGCGCCCCAGCAAGAATGCGAAACTTCCGCCGCCATGTGCGAAGCAGATGCGAAGTGTGGTGGGCAGCCGATCAAACGCTCCACTCAAAATCAGAGCGACGACCGACAATTGTGTTTCTGCCGGCATACCGACGGTCCATGGCATCATGTATTTCGGCATTCGCTCTTGCCCTAACATTTCCCAGGGATGAACGAGGACGGCCGCTCCTTCATCTGCGCAATGATGAAGAAAAGTCACAATGCCGGAGTCATCCAGGTTCTTGCTTCCTACATGATTGCCGATTTGTACGCCTAGATGCCCAGCCTGCATGCAGCGGCTGAGTTCCTTACAAGATGCGTCAACATCTTGCAGTGGCACTTGGCAAAACGATTTCAGACGTCCTCGCCCGCGCCTGCAAAGGTCGAGCGCCGCATCGTTGAACATTTGCGCACAATCGAGCGCATGCTCCACCGGGCGGTCATAAGCAAACAGCACCGGTGTGGCCGAGATCACCTGCAAATCAATGCTGTCGCGATCCATTTCACGGAGTCGAACTTCCGGATCCCAACACCCCGAATAAATGTGGCGGAAGAATCGATCTCCCACCATGATGTCGGCTTTTCCCGCCTCCGTGTGTTTGATCCATGGCCAGTCCGGCGTGCCATAGCGCGCCGCGAGATCAGGCCAGGAACTGGGGAAAAAATGGTTATGGATGTCTATGACTTGCATGTTTCATTTGCCGGGATGAACGGTCCCGCAATACTTGCATTTGCGCTTGCTCTCGTTGCCATAGAACTGTTCAAACACAGGCGGTAGATCTTTAACGATGCTTTTCAGCTTTAGCTCTGCTCGATAAACCAACTGATAGCAGTTTGGGCAATACCACTCGAAGGCATCAAGCGAGCCTTCGGGGCGCGGCACCTCGATGACCACTCCGATGGTGTCAGCCGGTCGTTGCGGCGAGTGCCGTATGTGTTTCGGTAAAAGAAAAATCTCGCCTTCTTTAATCGGGATGTCCAACGGCGGCTTGCCGGGTGTCTCCATGACGCGAAGAACAATATCGCCTTTCAGTTGATAGAAGAATTCTTCAGTGGGATCATCGTGGTAGTCGCGCCGTTGGTTGGGGCCGCCAACAACGGTCACCATCATCTCGCCGTCTTCCCACACTTGAGCATTGCCGACCGGAGGCTTGAGCTTCTCCTTGTTCTGTTCGATCCAGGCTTGAAAGTTGAAAGCCTTCAGATTCTTGACGGACGCCATCGTCTCTCCTATTCCTGAGGCTTGTACGCCATCGCTTTGATCTCGATCAGCAAGTGCGGATGCGGCAGTTGATGCACGGCTACGGTCGTTCTCGCCGGGCCATCGTATCCGAAGAAGTCGCCGTACACTTCGTTGTAGCCGGCGAAATCATTCATGTTTACCAGGTAAGTGGAAAGTTCGACTATATCTTTTAGCTGCGCTCCCGCGGTTTGCAGAACGTCGCGAACGTTCTCGATTACTGCTCGCGTTTGTTCGCGGATATCAAGCTTTGTGGCGCCGAGGGGATCAACTTCAGCTCCGGCAATCGTATTGTCGGCGCGGCGCGCACTCGTTCCGGAAACGAACAGGAAATCACCAGCACGCTTGATATGAGGATACTTACCGCGCGGTGTTGCTTTCCCTTCAACTACTTTGCTCTCGATCGTGCCCATATTCTTAAAGTCGGATGCAAATATTGTTTAGCGCGGAATAAAAATTCAGCGAATGGATTCCGCCTTCGCGGCCGATTCCCGAAAGACCAACCCCGCCGAACGGAGTGCGCAGATCACGCAGGAACCAGCAATTTACCCAGCTGATGCCCACATTCATCCGTTGCGCTACGCGATGTCCGCGTTTTAAGTCACTCGTCCATATCGACGCCGCCAGTCCGTACTTTGTATCGTTTGCCATCGCGACAGCTTCTTCTTCCGAGTCGAATGGCGCGACGTGACATACCGGGCCAAATATCTCTTCCTTCACGCATCGAGCCGATTCCGCTAGCCCAGTATAGATGGTCGGTTGCACGTAGAAGCCGTTATTGCGGGCATCGTCAAATTTCGGAGTGCCTCCACCCGTGATTACCGTAGCACCTTCTTCTTTAGCCAATCGGTAGTAGGAGAGAACTTTCTTTTTATGTTGAGCCGAAATGAGCGGTCCAAAATCAGTCCGCGCGTCAGTGGGCCAGCCTGTATTCAGGCTCTCTGCCTTTTCTTTAAGAGCGTCCACCACTTTATCGAAAATATTGCGCTCTGCATAAACACGCTCCGCGCACAGACAGACCTGTCCGCCATTAAGAAAGACCGCATCGGATAGACCCTTGATGGCCTGTTCGAAATTGCAATCCGCAAATATGATTGCTGCATTCTTCCCACCCAGCTCAAAAGAAACCGGCTTGACCGTTGGCGCCACAGCTTTCATGATAGCGGCTCCGGTTTTGGACTCGCCGGTAAATGTGATCGCGTCCACTTCTGGATGTTGGGATAAGAATTCTCCCGCAGACCCCGGACCGAAGCCATGCACTACGTTATAAACGCCGTTTGGAATTCCCGCGTCTTGCATCGCCTCAGCGAGAAGCGTTGCCGTGGCCGGAGTTTCTTCCGAAGGTTTAACCACGACTGCGTTCCCGCACGCTAAAGCAGGCGCCACTTTCCAAGTCAGCAAAAGAAGAGGCAGGTTCCATGGAGTGATAACACCTACCACGCCCAAAGGCTTGCGCAGTGCATAGTTCAAAGCACCTGTCCCGTCCGGAGTTTCGGTTTGAAATGCTTCCATCCCAGCCATCTTTATGATGTCGGCGAAGATTCGGAAATTTGCAGCAGCGCGAGGAACGTCGAGCTTGGCAGCCAAAGAGATTGGCTTGCCTGTGTCCGCGACTTCAGCCTGAACGAAACAGTCAAATCGGTTCTCGATCGCGTCCGCTACTTTGTCCAGGCGCGCCGCCCGCTCGCGTACTCCGAGTTGCCGCCATTCCCCGGAAACAGAGCTGCGGGCGGCATGGACCGCCTCATCCACCTGCTCTTCCGTTGCTTCCGTGACCTGCGCGATCACCGTTCCATCCGCTGGATTCACATCGTCGAACTCGTGCTTTCCAGGCGCGAAACGGCCATCAATATAATTTTGAATTAATTTCACGAGATCCTCAGGCAGGTCTCCGCAATCGTAGCAGGCTGGCAGGAAACGGAGCAATCTCCGGAAGGTTTACCTCAGCTCAAGTCGCTCGTCCAAGTATCGTTTCAGCGCATCTTGCCAGGAAGGCATTGAAATGCCCAATGCTGCCAGACTAACGGGCGATAACACCGAATAGGCTGGCCGCGGCGCCGGACGAGCGACTTGTTCACTGCTCGTAGGTCTTACTTCTGTGGCCAAGTCTGCACTTTGCACGATCTGTTGCGCGAGTTCAAACCAAGTGCAGTTGCCCGCATTCGTTACATGGATAATCCCTTCAGCGTTCTTTTGGCACAAGGAAATGATCGATCCCGCTAAATCGACCACATAGGTGGGACACCCACGTTGGTCGTTGACGACGTCCAACGTTGGACGGCTTGCCGCTAGATTCAGAATCGTATCGGGGAAACATTTTCCTCCGACTCCGAACAGCCACGAAGTTCGGACGATGCAGCACTCCGGAATCATCTCCTGAAGTGTAATCTCCGCCTCCTCCTTGGTCCGCCCGTAGATGCTCTGCGGATTTCGTGAATCGCTCGTTTCATATGGCGTTGCTTTCTTGCCGTCGAAAACATAGTCGGAACTGAGGAGCATGAGCCGTGTGCCGACTTCTTTTGCCGCGCGAGCCACGTTGATGGCACCGTCGCGGTTCACCGCAAAAGCCAGCCCGGCATTATTCTCGCATCCATCCACATTGGTATAGGCCGCTGACAATACGATCCACTCCGGACGAGTGTCCCGCACAACTTGGAGAACACGGCCTGCGTCACGAATATCGGCGTCGCGCGAACTGAGGCCCGTGACGGCATCTTGGTGCCATTCACGCATGAGCGCCTTCCCTAAGAGTCCGGTTGCACCAAAGAGAGTGACTCGCATGGAAATCTATTCGAAAGTTTCGGCGTCGGCCAATGCCGCGCCACGCTGATCCTTTGCCGATACGATCGGCTCGCCTTTCATCGGCCACTCAATGTTGACTTGAGGGTCGTTCCAGGCAAGCGTGCGTTCGTACTCAGGGGCGTAAAAGTCTGTTGCCTTGTAAAGGACGTGTGCTTTCTCCGAAAGAACTAAGAATCCGTGTGCCAAACCTGTGGGAATCCAGAACATTCGCTTGCTCTCACCCGACAGGAGCACGCTCTCGTAACGTCCGAAAGTTGGAGAACTTCGGCGTAAGTCGACTGCAACATCCAGAATCTCTCCCTCTACGACCCGAACAAGTTTTCCTTGTGGATGCTTCACCTGATAGTGCAGCCCTCGGAGAACGTTGCGGGAAGAGCAGGAATGATTATCCTGCACGAAATTATCAACGATTCCGGCTTCCGCCATGAGCCGCTGGTTATAGCTCTCAAAGAAAAACCCGCGCTCGTCGCGGAACACGCGAGGCTCCAGGATAAAAGCGCCGAAAAGCGACGTGGGAATGTTCGTGATTCCGCCGCTCATGGATTGAATCGCCGGACTCCATTCATCAGAATACCTTCTCTCGCAACAGTTGGAGCAGGTAAGCGCCGTAACTATTATTCTTCATGGAAGTACCGCTTCTCTCCACCTGATCCGCAGTAATGTAGCCGGAGCGCAGGGCAATCTCTTCGGGGCAAGCCACCATGAGGCCTTGCCGTTTTTCTATGGCCTGGATGTAAAGCGATGCCTCCATCAGCGATTCATGAGTGCCCGTGTCCAGCCAGGCCATGCCCCGGCCCATGACTACAACTTCCAGCTGGCCGCGTTCCATATAGGCTCGATTCACGTCCGTAATCTCCAACTCACCTCGCGCGCTGGGCTTCAACGATTTCGCAATCTGAATCACCTGGTTGTCGTAAAAATAAAGTCCAGTCACCGCGTATCTCGATTTCGGCCGCTGAGGCTTCTCTTCAATGCTGAGCGCGCGCCCGGATCCATCGAATTCCACGACTCCGTACCGTTCGGGATCATGCACGGGATAGGCGAATACTCGCGCACCCTGGCTCTTACTCGCAGCGTCCCGCAAATCCTTCGCCAGGTCGTGCCCATAAAAAATGTTGTCGCCTAATACCAGGGCACAAGCGTTATTACCGATGAAAGTTTCACCGACCAGGAAAGCCTGCGCGATTCCTTCCGGCTTCGGTTGCACTTTATATTGTAGGTGGATTCCAAACTGGCTACCGTCTCCCAAAAGGGCTTGAAACTTCGGTACATCGTCTGGCGTGGTGATCAGAAGAATGTCTCGAATGCCCGCCAGCATCAGCGTGCACAGCGGATAATAAATCATCGGTTTGTTGTAAACCGGCAGCAGGCTTTTTCCCATGGCATGGGTGATGGGATACAGACGCGTTCCCGAACCACCGGCCAGAATGATTCCCTTGTACGTCGTACTGTTTATGAATTGCGTCATAACGATTATCGGTTCGCGCTAGTCAAATTCAAGAAGTGTAGTGCGTTTCAATCCACTGCCGGTAGCTGCCACTGGTGACATTGCGGACCCATTCTTCATTATCCAGATACCATTTCACGGTTTTGCGAATTCCAGTCTCGAATGTTTCCCGGGGGTGCCAGCCAAGATCGCGCTCCACCTTAGTTGCATTCATGGCATAACGGCGATCGTGCCCGGGGCGATCCTTAACAAACGCAATCAAGCTTCGGCGGGAAGCCCCGCGGCTGCCGGCCAGTTCGTCCACGATGTCGCAGATTGTTTCGACAATGTCGATGTTGCGCTTCTCATTCCAGCCGCCGATGTTGTAGGTTTCTCCCACGCGTCCGTGGTGCAATACAGTGGCAATGGCTTCGCAGTGATCCTCGACAAACAGCCAGTCGCGAACATTCTGGCCATCGCCGTACACGGGAAGTGGTTTGCCATTGAGGGCATTCAGAATGATGAGTGGTATTAATTTCTCCGGAAACTGAAATCGTCCGTAGTTGTTCGAACAATTTGTCGTTAGCGTGGGCAATCCGTAAGTGTGGTGATACGCCCGCACCAGATGGTCTGAAGCTGCTTTGGATGCCGCATACGGGCTATTCGGAGCGTACCGAGTCTTTTCAGAAAAAGGCGGATCCGCGGGCGCAAGAGAGCCATAAACCTCATCGGTAGAAACGTGAAGAAAACGAAAGTCTGCCTTTTCGGGCGCGTCCAGATTACTCCAATAGCTCCGCACTTCTTCCAGTAGAGCGAAAGTGCCATCAACATTCGTGCGGATAAACTCCTCCGGCCCTCTGATGGACCGATCTACGTGGCTCTCGGCGGCAAAATGCACGATGGCTTGCGGCTTGCGCCGCTGGAACAAATTTGAGACCAGGGCGCGATCCCCAACATCGCCGTGTATAAATTCGTATCGCTTATCGTCCGCGACCTTTGCCAGGTTGTGAAGGTTTCCCGCGTAGGTGAGCTTGTCCAGGTTTACAACGGACGCTGAATCCCGTTCCACCCACCGCAGAATAAAATTCGAACCGATAAACCCCGCTCCTCCGGTGACGACGATCGTATTGTCCATGTGAGAAAGAATGGCTTACCGCGCTGCTGCCGCGACTCCTGCTTAGATTGTGAAATGAACGCCAATTGTAAAACAAAAAGGACGGGAAGCGTCCCGTCCTCACTTGCGCTGATTAGAGGCCGCTTTCGCGCCGGTGGCGCGGTCGAAGACTTTATCCGGCTCTGCTGGCGTTTGACGGATCAAGGGCGCCCACTCCTGCGTTTGGCTTCTTCGTTGTTGACTTGACCTCGTTGCTCCAGCCCATCATCTCGAAGTAGGTCTGTTCCACTTGCCCGGCAATCTCATTCCACTGATATTCGTCGCGAATGCGCCGTTTCGCCGCTGCTCCTGCAGCTTCTCGCACTGCGCGATTCGCGATTAGAAATCGCAAGCGTTCCGCTAAGTCTGCCGGGTCGCCCTTTCGGAATGTGAAGCCCGCGCCTTCCACGGCCTCACGGTTTTCGGGAATGTCGCTAGCGAGCACGCACAGGCCTGCACCCATCGCGTCGAGCAAGGCAAGAGATAAACCTTCCAGGTCGGACGGCAAGACGAATAACATTGCATTCGTCAACAACTCATCAAGCGTTTCGCCTGACACCCAGTCCAATATTTTAATCCGTTCACTGGCATGGGTCTTGAGCTCGCGCGAGTACTCATGGCAAAAACTCGACGCCCCGGCGAGCACGAGTTTTATGTCGGTATCCAAACGTTCATAGGCCTGCATCAAAAGATGGCAGCCTTTTTCCGGCGAAAATCTTCCCAGGAAAAGAATGTAGCGTTGCGGCTGCAATCCCCAGTGCAGAATCCGATCAGGCTCGCGTCGCTCACGAAGCAATCCCCCATTTGGGACATAACACGTTTCGGCACGGTACCGATCCCAGTAATGTTGACGCAAGGTCCGTGAGACGACCATCGTGTGGGTTGGTAAAGTGACCGAGGCGTATTCACCAATCCGAAGCACAGCCGACGCCAGACGGCCCCATTTTTGGCGTTGCCAATCCAGGCCTTGCACGGTAACGACTGTTTTCTTGCCCGCAAGGCGCGGAATAAACGAGAATAATGCGGGACCCAAGGCGTGGTAGTGCACGATGTCGCAGGGTTGTGTGAGTACATGGAGGGTACAAAGAAAGGTGTGCACCAGTGTTTCCAAATGTTTGGAACGGATCGTGGGCAGCCGGACCACTCGGAGACCATTGTGTTCCCCTACTGGAGGCGTGAAATAGGTCCGGCAGTAGGCTGTAACCAAATGTCCCATGGCTGCTAGCCGTTCTCCGGCTTCTTCATAGTAAGTTTCAATGCCGCTATATTTCGAAATCACACCGCGTCCGCCGATGAATGCGATGCGTAGCGTGGGTTTGGGTAACTCAATTGTTGACATCGAGCTCAGTTTCGGTGCAAGGGCTAATCCGAGGCGATGAAGTGGAACGAAACCACTTCCCGCCGATCGAATGCTACTCGTTTCTGCGCAAGCACAAGCCATTTTCTGACTTGGCATCTTTGAGACTTGGGACAGTCGTCTGGAGCCATTACCGAGCCGCTCATACAAGTTGATCACGGCTGCGTAATGCGCCTCCGCGGTATAGTCTCGCTGCAGCATGTCTCGTCCGGCCAGTCCCATTTCGCTGGCCAGCTTCGGTCGCGAACTCAGTAGGGCGAGCGCCGCAACCAATTGAGAAACGTCACCAGTTCTATAAAGGAGGCCAGTCCTACCCTCGTTTATGAGTTCTCGTCGCGAACCGAGGTCGGACGCAACCACGGTTCGTGCGTGCGCGTAGGATTCCAGTATGGTCTTACCAAAGGTTTCATAGGCATGGGACGGCAGCACCGTAAAACGCGAGCTCGCTATTGTGAAATCCAGTTCTTCTCCCTTGATATGGCCGACAAACTTCACGTTAGCCAGTCTTAACTTCGCGCTGAGTTGCTCCAATTCACCGCGCTCCGGTCCGTCCCCAGCTACGGTCAGAGGGAGGTGAGGGAGTTGCTGCATGGCATGAAGTAAATCGGCAACACCTTTTTCTCTCGACAACCGGCCAAAATAAAGCAGCGGCGCGTCCTCTGAATTGCGCTCGATTACCCGGTGAATTGGCTGGAAATGTGGAAGCACCTCGAACACTGTCGGGTCCCATCCGTGCTCGACAAATTTGTCTCGTACAAACTGGCTGGGGGCGAGAAAGCAATTTACGCATTCGCGATAGGTGCCGAGTCTCTTGTGGAGGTAAGCCTCCGCCGCCAAAGTCATGCGCGCCGCTGATCCTGGATAGCATTTCTCTTTCAGCATGTGCCAGTACGCTTCGCCTTTGCAGGCTTCGCAAGTCTCTCCACGTGAAACCAGATTGTAATTAGGGCACAGGACTTTGAAGTCGTTCACGTGATATACAACGGGAACCTTCTGCGCCTTCAGTTCCCACAGAATCGAGGGCGAGAGATGATGATAGATGTTTCGCACATGAGCTATGTCCGGCCGAAATTCGTCGATCATGCCTCGAATCTTTCGACGAGCCTCGAGTGAATAAATCGCCTGGGTCGCGAGTCGAGCTTTATTGAACATTCCTTTTTGGTTCTTAAAATCCTTGTGCCCTACGAAATGGTGATCATAGGGAGTAGCCTCGCCGCGAGGATCGGCCATGGAAAATAGCGCCACTGTGTGTCCCTTCGAGCGCATAAGCTCCATAGCCCCGAACATGTACGCCTCAGTTCCACTGAATGAGAAGTTGTACTTATTGCAATAGAGGATCCGCATAGGGGGAACTCCGAAGAGGCTGAATCGGGCGCAGAAACGCGTCGGCAAATCGGGTTAGATTCTTCTGGTGGTTAAAATTGTGGAGAACGTGAACTCGAGCTGCATGGGAAATCCAGTGAAGAGGGGCTCCCGAAGCTTGATGTTCGAACGGCATCAAAGATCGAAGGATAAGGATCCTCCGCACAAAATCTTCGAGATCTCCAGGTTTATAGAGAAAACCGGTTTTTCCAGGAATCACCAGCTCAGGGATGCCGGTAATCGCCGGTGCAAGCACAATCCTTCCGCTTGCCATAGCTTCCATCAGAACCAGTGGAATGCCTTCGCTGAGGCTGGTAAGAACGACCACTTCCGCGTTCCGGTAGAGTGCCGCTATCTCCTCCCGCGCCACGTGTCCGAGCAAGGTGACGTGTCCTTGCAATCGATAAGTGCGGATTAGCGATTCGAGACGCTGCCTTTCGGGCCCTTCTCCGGCGATCGCACACTTAAAGTCGAGTCCGGCATCGCGTAGCCGCGAACATGCGCGGAGCAGAAATGCGTGGCCTTTGACTGCATGCAGCCGGCCCACAGCAAGCAGCCTGAAACTGTACTGAGGGCTGGGAGCAATTCCCCGCGATAGGTTTGCTGCCGGTGAGATATCGACTCCCAGCCGCGACACTATGACTTTCTTCGGATCAACTGCTGGGAAATGATCAAGAATATAACGGCGGTTGTAATCGGAGATGGTTAGGCACGAGCGACAATACTTCAGCTTCGTGTCAAGATACGCGCGGTGCAGCAGCAGGTCCGAACCGTGTAGTGTAAAGCTGAAGCTTATTCCCAATAAACGCGCAGCAACCATCGCAATCCACGAACCGAAATAGCCATGATGCACGTGGATATGATCTACTTCACGTTTCTGCAGCAAGACGGCGTAATAGGCTCCAAGCCAGGTATGCAGCAAAGCTCGCAATCGAAGATTCGGGCTTTCCTTCCCTTGCAAGAGTATCCGTACCAACAAGATCGAAATCTGCTGCCAACGCGTCACGGCAAAAAAGAGAGACCTCAGCAGAATTAGCACGCGAACCGGTTGAAGACATAGAATTGGCGACTCCAAGACCTCATTTGATGATGAGTCTTGCGCCTTATCCGAGCGTCTCACGCTCCCAGAAATGACCTTTGCCCCTCGCCGCTGCAGTTCCTGAATTTCTTCACTCACGTAAGGCTCAACCGCCGCCGGGAATTGATTCGCGAGATAAGCGACCGTGAGCAAGCAGAGGCGAAATTAGAATGAGCCGAATTCAGGCTGCCGAACTACACACTGCCTTAAGAGGTGGCTGGTTCCTATCTGGGTCTGCTTTAGCGCGACGCTGCTGCGCTGCCAGCATTCCCGCCAACACAAACAGAAGACCGTTTACGAACTGATAGTTCATGACCACAACAAACGCATTTGCAAAATAAACTCCCAGCAAAACCGGCCACATGGCGTGAAACTGGGGGTTCAATAGACCATTGCATTCGTTGCGCGGGACCGCTCCCCAACTTAGCCTGAGAAGCTCCCACATCAGCCAAACATAAAGCGCCAGCCCGAAGACGCCATGTTCCACCAGCACTTCAAGATAAGTATTGTGCGGATACAATTCCCTTTCCTTGTAGCCGCTGACGTGCCGCGCCAATTCCGTCGGCATTTGATTCACCCCCCATCCGGCGAAGGGCCTTTCGAGAAACATTTGCCAACCTCCGGTGTATACGGCTTCGCGGAAATCCAGCGGACCCGATTCGTGCAGTCGATCCATGAGGGCGCGCCGCTGATCGTCAATACTCAGAGTGCCAAGCAAAGCTAGCAGCCCCACCGCTGCCACGGCGATGGAGACCCGACGAAGCCGTCTATTATGCGAGCGAAAGATCAGCACCCCCACGCTGACCACAAAGCAAAGCCATACCGCCCGCGTCATCGTTGCGAGAATTGCAAACGGAAGCGAAGCCACTAGTATGCCGGCCTTGAGTCCTCGGATTCTGCCGCGCAGAATTGCATGCAGAGCGAGCAGACCGAGCAGATTCAGGGAAACGCCGTTTGCCACGGCTTGCAGCAGCGGTCCGCGCGCCCGATCGGCATGATAGCCGAGGCTCTCATCCAGGATGAATCGCGGAAAAATAAATGACTTCGCGCCCACCAGAAACATGATCGAAGTGAAGCAAAGATAAGCGAGCACTGCCAAGGCGAAGAGTTCAAAAAGTTCCAGCCGGCGCTGATCTCGAAATAAAAGCACTGACAGATGAAAGAGCGTGAACGGCACAATAAACTTCGCCGCCAGAAGTGACCATGTGCCGTTATCGAAAGGCTGACCCATGACGCTCGTGACCGCCAGCAATGTCAGTCCGATCATAGGCCATGATGCCCGTTCCACGGTCCAGAACCGCTGTCTCGTAACGATCGCCCGCCCGACAACCCCCGCGACCAGCAGCGCGAAGACGACTCGATCGATTTCGTAGAAAGGAACATCAGGAGGTCGTAATAGCATAGCGGTCAACGCCGCCATTAGGAGCGCCATCGGCATTACAATCAGTGCCTGCAAGGGCCGCAAGGTCAACTGAAGTGCTCCTAAGGCCGCATCCCTCGGCCATGCCACTGACGGCTCTATCCTGGTAGAAAACCTAGGCATTATTCCCCGCTTCCCCGTAGTACGACTGCCGCAGTCTTTAGCAAAATGGACAGATCCATTCTCAGGCTCCAGCGGCGGATGTACTCGATGTCGAGCTTCAATCCGGTCTGGAAGGATGGATCCCGTCTCGCCGTGACTTGCCAGAGCCCTGTAATCCCCGGCGTGACGTCCAGCCTCGGTAAATGTTCAATTGCATACTTGGAAACATCATCCAGAGGATGTGGCCGCGGTCCAACCATGCTCATGTCGCCCCGCAGTACATTCCAAAGTTGGGGAAGCTCGTCCAGGCTGTAGCGGCGAAGGAATCGTCCGACACGCGTGATTCTTGGATCGTGCGTGATCTTGAAAAACGGACCTGATCTCTGATTTCGCTCACGCAAGCTTTCCTTGAGGTCATCCGCGTTACGGACCATAGTGCGGAACTTGTAACACGGAAACGGCCTGCGCTTACGCCCCGCTCGCTGGGCCTTATAAAGAATTGGCCCGGACGACTCCATTTTGATCAGAATGGCGATCAGAAACAATGCAGGTGCCAGAGCGATGAGCGCGATTCCAGATGCCGCGACATCCATGGCACGCTTCACAAGAAGACCAGCGACCGGCAATCTCTCTTCATGCAGAGAAATTAATGAAATGTTTCCCAGACTTTCCCATTTTCCGGCCGGCTCACAACCAAAAAGCTGTGGCGCCATTTTCAAATCCAACCGTAGTTGCCGGGCGGCGTTCAGAACACGCAGCACCACTTGCTGATCCTGCGGTGAGGCGAGAATCACTTCGTCCACGAATCCCGAGCGCGCCAATTCCGTCAGGTCGCTCGTGCGCCCGATAACGCCATTTCCCAACGGTCTCCTGTCGTCTAGAAATCCGTAAACGGAGCGGTCCATCTCCGGATGCTCCGAAACAAGTTTCGCTATTCTTCGCCCCACGCTACCTGCCCCTACGATGAGCACGTTACGCGCGCCTCGGGTAGACCGCAGGCTACTTTCGCGGCTATTTCGTCCGAGCCATTTCCATGCGAAAAATAAGATAAAGTGCAACGTCCCGGCGCTCCAGACTGCGGTCTCGGCCGCTGCGGTGCAGCCTTGCAGTTGCAGCGCCGCGCTCAAGGCCAGCGTTCCGCAGAAGACCGCCCTGCACATCACATGCAGCTGCTCGCGTGGGCCTGTATTTGCAGTTTGCAGCCGGTTTGTCGAGTTAAACCGGTTGATTAACACGCCATGCAGTAACGCAATCCCAAGCAGAGTGTGCGAAACAGGCCAGACAGGAAACAAGCCGGCCAACAAGGGCGTGCTCGGAAAAGCGAGGTGAAGCCTTACCCAAAGCTGTGCGATCGCCGCCCATGCGAACATCACAATTGCATAATCCCGCAGAGTTGACCTCAGGCAATTCGTCCTGGCGAGGCCTTTTATTCCCGGGAACGGGCGAACGGACAAACGCTCAGAACCTTTCGCTGCTGCGAAGGGAACTAAAGTGGCGGCATCGCGGAAGAATACTTTCGTGCCTGTGCTCCGCCGCGCCTTTTTCTCGCTCACCGAGGCGTCTGCGCCGGGGATTAACCGCGCAGCCCAGTCGGTTCCTGTCGCTTTCTGCTGCCTTGGATGTAAGGGGAGAGAAGACACTTCAGATCATTTCCAGCTCATACCCCTCGATATCAATCGCCAGCGAGCGCTGAATCGATTGAACCGAGATCACCAGCTTGTTTGTCTCGTTACGCACCATTATTCCTTCCAAACCGTGGAGGCAACCGCCTCGAATACGAACCCGTTGCCCCACATGTACAAACGGATGAAGAGAGAAGAGTCCATTGTGCTGTAACAGCAATTGCAAGTCTTCAATCTGCTTTGGTGGCACGGCAACTACGATGCCTCCAAAACTTACGAAACGGATCAGCCCAACGGTTCGCAAAACGCTTTGCCATGAATCCCGCGATTGATCGACGAGCACAAACGCGTACCCGGGGAAAAGAGGAACTGTTACTACTTTTTGGCGGTCGCTCCACCTGTGATGTTCGGTCAAAAGCGGAAGAAAAGCCTTGAAGCCCTGCTGATTGAGTTGTGCGAAGACCTTTTTCTCGAAACGGTACCGCGTCTCGATCGCGAACCATTGCAGTGAAGTGTCGGCTGCAACCGTTTGCGGCGACGAGTTTGTTCCGCAGCTAATGGCTTTAGCCGCGCCATAGCTACCGCCCACTGAGCCCCACTAACATTTCGTCCTCATTTTGCGCTACGCTCTCGTGTAAGCCCACTTATCCTTCAGCACCGCCACCGTCTACAGACGTCGATAAATTCGCTCCGGTATCGGAAACATCCTTTGGGTAAGTACTGTTCCCAGCGTTCGACAATGCGCGGCGTCCAGCGTTTCCTTGGCCTTCCGCGCGGCTGCTCGACGCGTGCTGCGAGCGTCGAGCACCAGAATGATGCCATCCGCCAATTGTCCCAGCAATGCGGCTTCACTGGATGTTCCAGCGGAAGGCCCTTGGATGACCACAAACTCGAACTCGTTTCGCAGCTCTTCTAATAGGCGAAGCCAATGTATTCCGGCACCAGGTTCTTTGTTGACTTCTCCGCTCACGCCTTTTGGCACACGCCAAAGATTGACCGCAATTCGGACGGAGCGTGACTTGATTGAGGTGCTCCTAGGGGAAGGAGGCCGAATCCATGTTTCCTCGATACCTCTGTGTTCCATCTCAACGACGGCAACGTGCTCTACTGTCTGCTGCGCCAGAGCTCTCGCCACTTGGTGGCAAATGCTGTTCAGATCAATGTTCCTTTCCACCGCGCTGAAAACAACCTGTCTTGTGGGGCGATCGCCATTAGCAAAAAACACCCGGCGAACCAGGCTCAGAATCTGCTCGCGTGCGAAATCCTCGGGATTCCACTCAGTTACTGTGCAATCCGATATCGCTCCCGGCGCAGATTCCCTCGTCGATGAGCTTATCGCCTCGGGTTCCTGAACAACGTTCGCATTCGCGCTCATCGCATTCCTTTCATGCAGATAGCCTCCGTCCAGTTCCTTCCGGCAATGACGCCAATACCGGTAATTCCAAACATGTCAGTGCTTCCTCTGGCGTGCGCAGTGCCGGGTCTAGATAGTCCGCGGCGAATGCGGCTCCCGCGCCCGAAGTTAGAGCTACGAAGATGCCTGCTAGCACCACGGCCGATTGCGGCCAAACTGGAAGTGCAGGTACAACCGGCTGCTCGGCAATTGCTACATTCACGATGCCGTCTTCGTCCAAGGCATCGCCCATCCTCGCTTCTTCCCGTTTCTTGACGTAAAGCAGGTAGTTCTCCTGCGCCGCCTTCTCACTGCTCGTGAGGTCATCTTGCGTGATGGCGTCCTCGCCCAACTGACGAGCCCGAGTGCGGTATTCGGTCAACTGAGCGCCAGCCGTAATCTCGCGTGCTTGTAGTCCTTTCATGTCAACACGGGCTCTCTGCGCTTCGGCTTCGGCCCATTCATAGCGGGCGTTCTGGTCAGTGGTTTCGTCGCGCACCGGGGTCAGTGTCTGGGAGGCAATCGTGGACTCCGCCTGTCGGATTTGCTGCTCCACTTCCTGCACAAGGCGGTGGGTCGGCTCGAATTTGGTGAGCAACTGGATCTTCTTCAATTGCAGGTCCAGCAAGCTCGCCTTCAAGGCTCGCAACAGTTCCGGATTATCCGCAGTCCGGACTTGCGTCGTGGCTCGCTGCGGTAACTCCGCGACCTCGGCCTCAAGCTCCCGCGCGCGATGTTCGGTCTCTGCGATTTGCAGTTGGGTCCGTCCGTAATTCCCCTCTGCCGCGTCCAGTCTCTGCAATATAAGATCACGTTGCTGTGCCGCGACCACTACGCCATGGCTCTTTGTGAAAGACAACAATTTCCGTTCGGCTTCCTGGAGTTGCTGTCGGGACTCTGCTGTCTGCTGATCGAAGAAGCGAAATTGTCCGGCTGGACGGTGCACCTGCATGTGTTTCTGCAGATAAACGCTGGATAAAGACTGCAGCACATGTGCCGCTTGTTTCGGGTCGGCCGAATCGTAAGTCACTGCAATTAGATTTGACTTCTTAATCGATTCCACAGTCAGACGATTGGCGAGCCGCTGTGCGGCACGTTCCACGCGAGCCCCCGGCTCTTCCCGGGGCCGTATCCAGCGCAGCCAGTCGTGTGCGGCTAAGTCGTTGGCTTCTGCAACCTGCCGCAAAACATCGTCATCTTTAAGCAGCTCCGCCTCAGAATTCAGTTCTTCCTCGGTGACTTCCACTCGAGAGAAATCTGGAGGGGCATTCTGCTGGCCGGTTACAGGAGGATCGGAGCGGCCTCGACGCACCAACACGCGCAAATGGGCGCGATACGTAGTGCCGGCCAAAGCATAGATCACGGCCAGGACGAAGACAAAACTTGAGATGCCGACAAAGAGCGTTCCCCGGCGAAACAGTATCATCGCCAACTCTCGCGCTGTCGGCGCCGGGTGCTCTTTCCCGGAGTTCGCGTGATCCTCTTCTGACATGGGGATTGGCCTGCGCTAGAACTGAGTTGAACTCACGTACATGCTCATGGAAGGTTTGCTGATCAAATGCTCAATTTTGGAGATAGAATTTTGGGGAACGAAGACCAGATCGCCCGGCCGCAGGGTGGGAACTTCGCTCAAACTTTTTTCTCGGAGCATCTTCTTTATGTCGAAGATGTGCGCTTCCACCTGATCATCGTTTACATGGCGGAAGAGCACGACCTGAGAATGCTTCGCCTCATGAGTAAATCCGCCCGCGATTTGCACGGCCTCAATAATCGAAGTGTTCGTGCGCAATTCGTACTTCCCGGGATGTCCCACCTCTCCGCCGGCAACAAAATAAGGATGCTCGAACTCCTTGAGTGCCACG
This sequence comes from Candidatus Sulfotelmatobacter sp., assembly GCA_049589695.1. Taxonomy (GTDB): domain Bacteria; phylum Acidobacteriota; class Terriglobia; order Terriglobales; family Acidobacteriaceae; genus Sulfotelmatobacter. The sequence goes on from JBAWBG010000269.1 coordinate 34,309, forward strand.
GCCACTTGAGGGTCGTGGAGATATCCGCTGTACGCCTTTCGGATGGCTACCTGAAGCTCGTCAAGCGTCAACCCGTAGGCGGACACTACGCCTGCATCCTTCAGAAAGACATAACCATCGGGTTGGACGATAAGGATTTGATCGAACTCGGGAGACAGGGTGAAGCTGAGAGAGACTACATCGCTTCGGTTAAGCCGGTAAAGCGGACGGCGTAATCCTCCGAGCTGAGGGTTTCCCATGCCGTCCGCCTGCCCCGGTTTTGCAGCCGTCGTTCCTTCGCTTCCCGTACCGGCCCCGGTTTGGCTAGTTGGAGAAGACTGTATGCTGGTTCCCAGGTTTTGCTCTTTTGCTTCATCCTGGGCGAAGACGGTCACGCAAAGTTGCGATATCAACAGCCCTATCAGCGGAGATATGATTAGCCAAGCTCTGTGCTTCATTGCAGTAATATCGCTGTGAGCAAGCTATCTTTCCCCAATATCCGTGGCAAGACATGGGAAGTACGGTCTACCAGCGTGGTCACATTAAATTTTCACACCGAAGTATGTGGCTTTGGCGCGTAGCACGGCTGTTCTTCGCTCCGCGGTTTATCCCATGGAGTCCTAAAGCTGCTCTCTAACTGGCTACCCACGAAAGTAGACTTGCATGTTCGCCGAATCACACGGGTCAATGTGTCGGGTGGTCAAAAGCACGCCGCGTTAGCCGTTTTCGCCCGCTATTCCCAAACTCGTCAAGCAACGGTCTGAGTTACTTCGCAATGCCCGAACGCCATTCCAAAATTTTTCCACAACCCCGGAATCCATTGTCCCGAATTGAGAGTCTGCGCAGAATATTGTTACGTGTTCCCTTGAGTAACGCCCAATGCGCTCCTAAGATCAAAGCGCAGTTCAATCCGTTTCCTCTGGGGTATCCGTTCCATGAGTCCGCTCCCAGCCGCCGCTTCGGTCGCAATACCCGTTCTGATTGCGGACTCCAACCGTATGCAATCTCACTTATTGACCAGCGCCTTACGCCGGCGATCCGAGTTCCATGTATCCACCTGCCCGATCGATATAGACTCAATCCTGCATGCAGTTGCATTTACCCCCGTAAAAGTTTTGATTCTGTCCCTCAATCTGTCGGTTGAAATTGCCAATCAGATGGCCGCCATGCGACAGATTCACCTCTCCCATCCTTTGGTCGCAAAAGTGCTTTTGGCTGAAGCCTACGATCGGGAACTGATTGTCAGCGCTTTTCGCTCCGGTGCCCGAGGAATTTTCTGTCTTGCTGACTCGCACTTCCGTTTGCTTTGCCGGTGCATCCAGCGGGTCGCCGAAGGGCAGATCTGGGCCAATACCGAACAGATGAACTTCCTGCTGGATTCGGTTTCCGAAGCGCCTTCGCTGCGGGTTTTGAACTCCAGCGGTCGGATGCTGCTTACGCCCCGGGAAGAACAAGTGGTCGCTCTCGTTGCTGAAGGACTCAGCAATCGCGATACGGCGCGCGAACTCAATCTCAGTGAGCACACCCTCAAGAAGTATCTGTTCCGCATCTTTGACAAGTTGGGCATCTCGTCCCGGGTTGAGTTGGTCTTGTATGCCGTGCACCATAGCGATCCTCGTCAAGCCCAATGGCTTGCTGGCATCAGCCATTCAGTTCCTAACTCGTGATTGCGCGGATTGCTGTCTGCCCTCGTCATATTCGAAAAAGTCCTAAGTTTGAAAAGCTCTCGCATCGCCTGTATAAATCTCGGGACGGACTTTCGTGTCTAATCCCGTGCCCAATCCCGGTCCTGGTTCTTCGGCCCGCCGGCCGACGATCCTGGCCGCCGGCTTGCTACTCCTCGCGTTGGCTCTGGTTGTGATTTATACCAGCCGTGGCGCGTTCCAGAGTCCGCTGGCTTTGGTGGTGGTCGCCGCCATCGGCTTGGCCGCGCTGCTCTTGCAACAGCGCTTGCATCCGGATCTTGCTGCTTCCATTCGAGTGCCAGTTTGGTTGAACGGGATCGGAGTGGGTTTGGCCCTGGCAGCCGTCTTTGCCGACTTTCTTCACCTGAGCGCGGCGCTGCGGCTGATTGCGGCCTTGGCAGCCGTCCTTTCTTTTGCCCTCAGCGGCGTCATCGTTCTCAATGCAATGCGCAAGCGCAGGGTTTAAAATCACGATCCCGGCTGGCGCGGCCCGATCGATGGCCCAACGACGAGGGTTGCCTAGCGGAAGGTTCCGGATGGCGGCTATGGTTTGAACTCGACGGCTACTGTGGTTTCCACTGCCTCAGGATCACCGTTGACACGATAGGGCTCGAAACGCCACCAGCGCATAGCTTCTATGGCGGCCTGCGCGAGGATTTCAGGGCCATTCAAGGCACGCACTTGAGCGACCTTCCCATCGCGACCTACTACTACGTCGAGAACAATCACTCCCTGCAAGTGAGCCGGTCGCGCACCTGCGGGATAATCGGGATCCACGCGGTGCGTTACGAGTTTCTCCATGACCTCAGCAGGGACATGGGCTTGCGGCTGAATTGTACTTTCGCCTCTTCCCAACCCAGATTCCAGATCCTCCCACAGCTGGTTCCAACGCCACCAAGAAAGGGCTAACAGAATAGCGGCGAATAGTAGAGCAAAAAGCCATGCTTTTCTACGCTGCCTGCGGGCAAAAGGTTTTAGATCGCGCGGCCGTTCGCCTTCGAAAAAATTCGCTTCCGGAGGAAGCTTTGGACGCACATCCTTCTCAGGTTCGGCTTTCGTCTCTTCCGCAAAACTGCGAATCGCCGCCTGCTGGTCGGCGGAAAGCCCGACAAACTCCATTCCGCAACGCAGCTTGTCATGATGTCGAACCCGCGCCCGCGCTCGCAGTGTAACCGCTGATTTCGGCAGATGAATTTCTACTCCTACCACTTCGCCCGGCAGCAACTCTCCCGCCAGAACCGCAGCCAGTCCGCCGGCTCCCAGGTTCAACGAGCGCCCCGGCACAGAGTCCGGAACTCCGGAACGAAGCACCGTTACATCCAGCGGCTCTTGTAAGCCGTAGCGCAGGCTATGTCGGCGGGAATGGGGACGCTGCTTTTGCGCCTGCGCGGCCGCCGCAGAAGTAGTCCCGGCTGATTCGGTATTTGCCACTGCTGTCGGCCTCCTGCGGGTTGCTTCCGTGCCCGCGATTACGCCTCTTTTTGATTGTCAGCGCCGTAGTTCGATGACCTCACCGCCGTCTGCCACCAGAACCACGCTTGCCATGCCAATGAAGAGCCCATGCTCCACGATTCCCGGCATGTCGCTCAAGTGTCGCGCCAAGGCGTCGGCATCCGGAATTTGTCCAAAGCGACAGTCGAGTATGTAATTGTTTTCGTCGGTCAAGTATGGCGCGCCCTCGCTATTCCGTCGCAGGTCGACCGCCGCGCCTAGCGCCTCAATCTTTTTTTTAACTAGAGCTTTCGCGAATTTAATCACTTCCACCGGCAAAGGAAACTTTCCCAGAACCGGAACTCGCTTGGTTGCGTCGGCCACGATTACCAGTTGCCGGGTTGCCGAGGCCACAATCTTTTCATGCAGCAACGCACCGCCGCCACCTTTAATCAAGCGCAATTGCGGATCCACTTCATCTGCGCCGTCAACGGTCACGTCGATCTGTTGGCACTCATCTAGTGTAGTAAGTGGAATCCCCAGGCTAGCCGCCTGCTCCCGCGATCGGTCCGAACTGGGGATGCCTCGAATCCGCAACCCGTTTCTTACTTGCTCGCCTAGCAATTGAATGAAATACGCCGCCGTCGATCCTGTCCCGAGGCCGACTACCTGACCATCTTTTACGAACCGCAAGCTAGCCCGTGCCGCCGCTTCTTTTTCCAGTTCGTTGGCCATAGAGGATTAATCGTAATAAGCGTTTTCAGCTCGATCGCTGTCAAGACTCAAAAGCGCTCAGCAGAGATCCTCTTCTCCGCGTGCTTCGCGGCATTTCTCAGGGATCTCTGCGTTGTAAGATTCTTATTCCACAGCCTTCGCTACCAACGCCCCTACGCCCGAAATATTCTTAACCAAATCCTGGGGCACAGCGTGTCGCTGCTGCAGATACTCAGGACTATTGTAGGTGATCCAAACCTGGCCACTCTCATCTTCGGAAATTAGAGCCTTTAGCGGCAGGTCGATGGCGATAGTCGGTGCGGCCACCATCAATGGCGTTCCACCCTTCGGGCTTCCGAAAATCAACAATTTCGTGGGAGGCATTTTCATCCCGACTTTCGCCGCTTCGCCGCTATGGTCGATCAAAGCGAATACTTGCAAGCCGCGCTCCTTGAGAACGTATTCCAGACGTTTTACGATCTCATCAACCGCGTAGCGGCTTGCGACCCGAGTTAAGCCATTGCTTTGCACCGCTGCCTCCTCTTTGGCACTTCGGGCGCTGGCTTATCCGGCAACGGACGGCGCCCCATTGAGCTCTTCACCGATTTAGGCAGTCTACATTGATTCTCAACCCGCATCGCCTACAGGATTGACCCTAGAAGATTTGGCAATATATGGAAATTTTTTAACCCGATACTCATTCAGCGAGGCACCTGACGGGCCATCCCAATCAAGCTTGCCCCTGTGAATTTTTTTTCATCAGGAATTCATCTTGAATTCACTTTGCTGTAACCCCCGCTCGACTACCTTGGCGTGTGCCTAATTCCTTTGGATCCCGCGTCAAACAGGACTTTTGCCCGGTCAGAATAATCAGAGAGCCCCCGATCTCGGGATTTTTCTGATCAAAGAAAAAGAAAAAAGTGATAAAGTACGTGCGCCGAAAAGCTTGATTTGGCTTGAATCCTGGAACCAGCCGATGTTTAAAAACGTCCTCCTCGCCTTGTCCCTATCTCTCTGCTTCGCCAAATCATTCCTGTGCGCCCAGAGTGCGCCGGAAGCTTGTCCCCGCCCTTCGATAGGTAGCGTAGTCACCCAGCCGGAAGATTTGCGCAGCCACAACGGCGTTCTGAAAGTTGAATTAACCGCCCACAACGCAAAGCAGTCCGACGGATCCACTCGCTACTGCTACATCGACGAGAACGGCGCAGAATCGCCGACTCTTCGGGTGAATCCCGGTGATCTTGTGATTCTGACTCTAAAAAACGATTTGACGGCTCTGGGTCTTGATGCAGTCTCCACGGCACACCAACACCGGCCCATGGAAGCGGAAAAGAACGAAAACTCGTGTGCCAGTGACTTGATGACGCGGGAATCCACGAACCTTCATTTCCACGGTTTAACCATTCCACCAGTTTGCCATCAAGACGATGTCCTCCACACATCGGTTCAACCCGGCGAAGCGCCATTTGAGTATCGCTTCCGCATTCCGGAAAACGAGCCCCCTGGATTGTATTGGTACCACCCGCACATCCACGGTTTCACGAAGGAGCAAGTGCTTGGGGGCGCTTCGGGCGCCATCATCGTCGAAGGAATCGAGCGCGCGGAGAAGGCAGTCGCAGGATTGCCGGAAAAAGTTTTGATCATTCGCGATCAAGACCTGATGAATCCGAACGCCCCGCCCTCGAAATGGGAACCCGTTGTCCCCAAGATGCTGTTTGATCGCGATGGCGACGCGGCCAATACCGGTACCGGATTCGGCAAACCGGCGAAAGATCTCTCCATCAATTTTGTGCCCGTGCCCTACCCGGACTATCGCCCGGCGATCATCGAAATGAAACCCGACGAGCGGCAACTGTGGCGCGTGGTTAACGCCTCGGGAATTACCTACCTAAACCTTGAAGTCCTATTCGGCCGAACACCCCAGCCGCTTGGCCTTGTGGCCCTGGACGGAGTGCCGCTAAATGCGAACGGCTTGCCCTCGGATTTTGTTGATACGCAAAACCACCTCGGTGTGCCGCCGGGGGCGCGGGTGGAATTCATCGTGAAGGGACCTCCCGCAGGTGTTTCGGCACTTCTGGTTACGAAAACTGTAAATACAGGGCCTAGCGGCGAGAACGATCCCAACCGCGCGCTCGCCACAATTACGGTTTCGAAAGATGCACTGGAACCATCCTCGGTGCTGCCCGCTACGCCGGAACCTCTACCTGCTGCGCAGATGCCGTGGCTCGGAAGCGTGGCTCCTGTGCGCGTTCGAAGGCTCTATTTTTCCGAAAAGCTTCTCGACCCGAACGATCCCAACAGCGCGACGGAATTTTATATCACCGTGGACGGTCAAACGCCGGAGCCCTTCGATCCCAAGTCCGGAGTGCCGAACATCATCGCCAGGCAGGGAACAGTCGAGGATTGGATCATTGAAAACAGGTCAAGCGAGCTTCATGCATTTCATATTCATCAGCTGCATTTCATGCTGATTGATTATCGCGGCAAGCCTGTGAACGAACCGTTTCTGCGTGATACGGTCAACGTCCCTTACTTCGACGGAAAAACTCTCGACTATCCCAGCGTGAGATTACGGATGGATTTCCGCGATCCCAATACCGTCGGCGACTTTGTATACCACTGCCACCTTTTAGAACACGAAGATGGAGGAATGATGGGACTGATTCGCGTAGAGCCGTGAGCCGTGAACCCATCTTGGTTCAAGCGAATTCGTCCTGAAACCAAAACTGATCGACCAAGTGCGACTCGCAGAGATTGTTCGACTCGCTTGTTTTTCCGGTGGAGTCTTTTTGACATGAGGTTCACTTTAACCGGCAACTTCAGCCAGGAACAGGAGAAGACAAAAATGACGGTCACAGCACTCGCATCAAAGGGCGTTCATTATTTGCGGATTGGACTGGCGGGTCTTGCAATGTTCCAGTTCACAATCGGAGCACCCTTCGCCAACGCGGCTTCCCAACCAAAACCACAAACAACACGCGACTCGGAGACGACCTCGCCTATCAAGCACGTCATCGTGATCATCGGCGAAAATCGCAGCTTTGATCACGTCTTCGCCACCTATGTGCCAAAAAGCGGAGAGACTGTAAATAACCTGCTTTCGGAAGGCATCATCAAGCTGGATGCCCAAAAGAACGCGATTCCCGGACCTAACTTCTCGAAGGCGCAACAGCTGTCAGCTACCGATACCGACAGCTTCCTGCTGGATCCGCCGACCAAGGAATTTCCCAGCAACGTACTGCCTGCACCTCTGGTCGGCGGCCCCAGCGGCGCGAATGGCTATTTCACCGGCCCCGCACCTTGTCCGGCAGACCCAAAGCTTTCGCCGGTTGAGTGCGCGGAGGTCTCGGAAACTGGATTGCCCGGCTATACCTACTATCAGGATCTTGCCAGCGGCGGCACGGGACTGAAGAGTAAGACGCCTGACAGCCGCATCACCAGCGTTGAGACTCTGCCCGCCGGACCATTCCAGATCACCAATGGCAGCACGTTCCTCTACAACGACTATGCCGCGAGCCCGGTCCATCGCTTCTATCAGATGTGGCAACAGCTGAATTGCAGCTTGCTGCGCGTCAACGAGGAGAATCCTTCTGGCTGCAATGCCGGTTTGTTCTCCTGGGTTGAGGTGACTGTTGGGGCGGGCACAAATGGCGTCACGCAGCCGCCACTGTGCTCCTCGGATAAGGATGCACTGCCCTGCTTCACTTACAACTATTTGCCCGCGGTTCCTAAAGCAACAACTACCGGTGAAGGATCGACCTCGCTCGCCTTTTACAACGTGCAGCAAGGCGATGCGCCCTATTTCAAGCTTCTCGCGGATAACTTCACGATGAGCGACAACTTCCATCAATCCGTCAACGGCGGCACCGGCGCCAACCATATCATGTTCGGTCACGCCGATATGATCTGGTTCAGCAACGGTGACGGAGCTCCCGAAACACCGCCGAACAATAAGGAGGTATTCACCCAACCATATAACGGAGGGCCCAATCCCGACGCAGGAACGGTGAATGAAATCGAAGACCCCAACCCAGCCCCGGGTACCAATAACTGGTACGCTGAAGACGGCTATGGCGAGAGCTATAACGCCGGTTATCCACCTCCCTATACTGTTTCCCCGGTCTATGGCGGCGGCTCCTATAGCGATTGCTCGGATGTCTCGCAGCCCGGAGTCGGGCCCATCGTTAGCTACCTTGCCGCCCTTGCTATCAACTCGCGTTGCCAACCCGGTCACTACTACCTGCTGAACAATTACAACCCGGGATGGTTCGGCAACGGCAAGAATGCCTACATCGACCAGAATCCCTCCAACACTCCGTTTACCATTCCGCCCTCCTCGACGCCCAGCATCGGCGACGACCTCAACGCAAACAGCATTTCGTGGAAGTATTACGGCGATCAATGGAACAACTACGTCAAGGACCCATACCAGTTGAATTATGGAACCAATGGGCCGAACGCGGACGAATATTGCAACATCTGTAACCCGTTCCAGTACGACACTTCAATCATGTCGCACCCGGCTAGGTGGCAGCCCACATTCAGGATTCCGTTAACCTGTACTCCGATATCGCCAACGGAACTCTGCCTGCAGTCTCGGTGGTGAAGCCGAGCGGCTATGTTGATGGCCATCCGGCATCGTCGAAGCTCAATCTGTTCGAGGGCTTCACGGCGAAGATCGTGAACCTGATTCGGAACTCTCCGTACTGGCAGGACACCGCGATCTTTATCACTGAGGATGAAGGCGGCGGTTACTACGACTCCGGTTACGTTCAGCCGCTCGATTTCTTCGGGGATGGCACCCGCATCCCGCTGCTCGTAGTGTCGAAGTATTCGACGGGCGGCCACATCAATCACAGTTATTCCGATCACGTCTCCATCGACAAGTTCATCGAGCGGAACTGGAACATCAGCCCGATTACCTCACGCAGCCGGGATAATTTCCCGAATCCGGTTACGAAGGCGGGCAACCCGTATGTTCCGCTTAACGGACCGGCGCTTGATGACCTGTTTGACGCGTTCCATTTTCCCGAATGAGCCGTCAATCTAATTGCTAGCCTCTCACCGGCCAGGGAAGCGTTCCTGGCCGGATTTGTTTGTTGCTTGGGCACCAGAATCCCTTAAACCGCCCGCGCATCCGTTATCCTAGTAACAGATATATGTCTACCCCGAAATCAAGAAGCTCTGCCGGCACCGCCGTCGTCGACTCATCATCGAACCGTGCCAACAATCCAGAACGTGAACGAGTCTTCAACGCTTTCCGCCAATGGGGATACCTCGAAGGCGATCTCGATCCCCTCGGCTTTCTGCCTCCGCGCCCCACTCCCGAATTGCAGATCGAGAGCGAATACACGCGCGAGGCCCGCTCCGTCTACTCTTCAACCATCGGCGTCGAAATCAATCACATCTATGCCCCGGAACGAAAGCGCTGGATCTACGAGCAGATGGAATCGGAACCGCAACCTGTCGATCAGGCACGCGTCCTCGACTTACTTATCCGCGCCGACGTCTTCGAGCAAGTCATGCAGCAGCGCTATCTGGGCAGCAAGCGTTTTTCGCTCGAGGGCGTGACCGCACTAATCCCATTAGTCGACGAACTTCTCGACACCGCCTCTCGCCTCGGAGCCGCCGAACTCGTCATGGGGATGAGCCATCGCGGCCGTCTGAATGTAATCGCGCACGTCGCCAAGCGAGATTCCGAAGAAATCTTTGCCGGATTTGAAGACGTCGATCCGCGTAGCGTACTCGGCTCCGGCGATGTGAAATACCACATGGGCGCAACCGGTGAATACCTAACACGCAGCGGCAATAAGGTTCACATCCATCTGGTTTCGAATCCCAGCCATCTCGAAGCTGTCGATCCGGTCACCGTTGGCCGCACTCGTGCCAAACAGGATCGCAGCGGTGAAGGCGGACGGGAAAAATACCTGCCGTTGTTGGTTCATGGCGACGCCGCTTTTGCTGGGCAGGGCATTCTTGCCGAGACGATGAATTACGCCGATCTTCCGGGCTACACCGTCGGCGGCACCATTCACGTGGTCGTCAACAATCTGTTGGGATTTACGACGAGCTATACCGAAGAGCATTCCACTCGTTTCGCGGCCTGCATTGCGCGCCGCCAGTCGATCCCCATCTTCCACGTCAACGGTGAAGATGTGGACGCCGTCGTCCGAGTCGCCCGGCTCGCCGTGGAATATCGCTATCAGTTCGGCACGGATGTCGTGATCGACCTTATCGGCTATCGCCGCCACGGCCACAGTGAAGTCGACGACCCTACCATTACTCAGCCTTTGCTTTACAAAAAGATTAAAGAGCATCCTCCGCTCTGGGAGATTTACGCCGACGATATCGGCGCGACCAATGCTCCCGCACAAGCGGCCGCCATCAAAGAGGAGTTTGAAACCGCGCAGAAAGATGCCGGCAAAATTACCAAGAAACCAACCTTGCGCGAGCTGCCCAACTACTGGGACCAGTATTACGGTGGCTTGCACAAGCCGGAGTACGAGGTAGAAACCGGAATCTCCAGCCAGGAACTGACCGAGTTGGGTGCTCATCTCACTACGTATCCGCAAGGCTTTCACATTCATCCGAAGGTAAAGAGGCTCCTCGAACAACGAGCCGAGATGGCGGCAGGCAAACGCCCGGTTGATTACGGAATGGCCGAAGCGCTCGCCTTCGCCAGTCTCGTGAAGGCTGGAATTCCCGTTCGCCTCTCTGGCCAGGACTCCCGCCGCGGCACGTTCAACCAGCGGCACTCCGTGCTCATTGATGTTGAAAATGAAAATGAGTATGTGCCGTTGGAAAACATCGCGGCCGATCAAGCTCGGTGCGGAATTCACAACTCAACTCTTTCCGAACCCGGCGTGCTCGGCTTCGAATACGGCTATAGCCGCGACTGTCCTGAGGCGCTGGTACTGTGGGAGGCTCAGTTCGGAGATTTCGTAAACGTCGCACAAGCCATCATCGATCAATTTATTTCCGCCGGTGAAGCCAAGTGGAGCCTTCTATCCGGCCTCGTGATGCTTTTGCCCCACGGCTACGAGGGCCAGGGACCGGAACACTCCAGCGCCCGCATCGAACGCTTTCTGCAACTGGCTGCGAAGCACAATATCCAAATAGCGCAGCCTTCGAATGCCGCGCAATATTTTCATCTGTTGCGCCGTCAGGCGCTGCGACACTGGCGCAAGCCGCTGATCGTGTTCACGCCCAAAAGCATGCTGCGTCATCCGGACGCGTCGTCACCCATCTCGGACTTTACCCGCAAGAATTTCCTTAACGTGATTCCTGACACAGAAATTGGCGAAGCCGATCGCATCCTGGTATGCACGGGAAAAATCGGCCATGAGCTCCAGGCCGAGCGTAAAAAAAGAAAAGACAACGCCACCGCGATTGTGTTTCTGGAACAGCTCTATCCCTTCCCCGAGAAAGAACTCGCTGCCGAATTCGCTCGCCACGGCGAGTCGGGTGACATCGTCTGGGTGCAGGAAGAGCCGGCCAACATGGGAGCGCTATTCAACATGTTGCCGCGTCTCGAACGCATCGCCGGCGCGCGCCACGTGATGTCAGTAAAACGCAGCTCCAGCGCCAGCCCTGCCACCGGCAGCGCGAAAGCGCACGAAGTAGAACAAAAGACGCTGCTGACCCTGGCGTTTACGACGAAGGGATAATTCATGTGTGGAGAGCCCCCCTCGGCTGTCCAGCGAGCGCAGCTCACCAAGGTAGTGTCACGCAGGAGACTCGCCAGTGCTTTTGGGTGACGCCCCAGCGTCGAGCTCTGCGATACGACCTTTCGCCGAAGATCCGGGCTTTAGCCTCCCAGCTGCTTTCCGCTACCCGGGTCTTTCCGTCACCACTTTCCCTTCCGCCCCAGGCAAAACCGCCTTCGCCCCTCCGACATTCTCCCCCGCAAACAACTCCTCCAAACTCCCATACGCATAAATCGTCGGGGCATGATTCTGCATCAACCCACCTGTGTCCGCAGTCGGCCCATAATTGCTGTGAAGATCTCGCCCCAGCATCCGCAGCATGGCCATCAACTGTCCGCGATGATGCGAGGTGTGCGTCATCCGTCGCGTCATCACCCAGGCCCGCGACCGCTGCACATCGAAAAACTTCACATCCTCTTCCCACCACGCCTCGTCTTTTTGCAGCAGCACTGCCAGTCGCTTCCCACTATCCTCTGCATAGCGCTTCATAAACTCCATCCGCGTCTCCTGCCTCGGCAGCGGTGGCGCACCAACGTCAATTCCCAACATATTGCGGAACCACAAGTCTTCGCTCACGCACTGATGCACCATCTGCTCATGCACGCTGCGTCCCCGCGGGTCGTCATCCCGCGGGCGCACCGGCAGATCCTCGTCGCGAAATTCGCTCCACACACTGAGCACCTTAACCCGCTCGGTGGTATACGTTTCGACGAGAAATTCATATCTCATAGCCGCAAATGTTACCCTAATTTTCCGATTCCAAGCCATGCCGCGCCGAGCCCAACCTCTTCGCGTCGCCATTGACACCGGCGGCACCTTCACCGACTGTGTCTGGATTGACGCCACCGGCTGCCTGCAGATGTTAAAAGTTTTCTCGACTCCCGCCGATCCCTCCCAGGCGATTGTCGAAGCTCTCGCAAAAATCAATCAGCAGGGCGAACTCATCATCCTGCACGGCACCACTGTCGGCACAAACACGCTGCTCGAACGCAAAGGCGGGCGCACTGCTCTTGTGGTCACTGCCGGCTTCGAAGACGTGATCGAAATCGGACGTCAGGCACGTGCCAAACTCTACGACTTCTTTTTCGACCGGATCGAGCCGCTTGTTCCCGCCGATCTTCGCTTCGGCATTGAAGAACGGACTGCCAGCAACGGCGAAATCCTGACCTCGCCTTCGTCTTCCGATTTAAAGTCGCTAGTCTCCCGCATCTCCGAGAAACATCCTGACTCTATCGCCATCTCACTACTTTTTTCTTTCGCGAATCCGCAGAACGAATTGGCCGTTGCAGAAACCCTCAAGCAATTATGCGTCCCACTCTCGATCTCCCACCAGATTCTTCCAGAGTTCCGCGAGTACGAACGTACGTCGACGGCAGTGGTCAACGCCTATTTGCAACCCATCATGCAGCAGTATCTGGAAAGCCTTGAGCGCCGGGTAGAAACACTTCGTGTATTGCGGCCAGTCAAATACCGCGCAGAGAGGCCGTTCAGCGCCGCGAAAGTCGTCCACAAAAATGGTCGGGCTTCAACACCTGTGGCCCGCATCTTCGTCATGCAATCGAGCGGAGGCATCACTTCCCTCGGCGCTGCTGCGCGGGAACCCGTTCGCACCGTGCTCTCCGGGCCGGCCGGAGGGGTCGTAGGGGCGGCTGCCAGCGCTCGCGCCAGCGGATTCCCCCGCATCATTGCGTTTGATATGGGAGGTACGTCTACTGACGTCTCCCTGGTCGAAGGCGCGCCGACCACCGCCAACGATGCGCGGGTCGCAGGCCTTCCCGTCGCAGTCCCAATGCTCGATATCCACACGGTCGGAGCAGGCGGAGGTTCGCTCGCCCGCTTCGATGCCGGCGGAGCTCTTCGCGTGGGTCCCGAATCTGCCGGCGCCGATCCTGGGCCTATCTGTTACGGACGAGGTACTCAGCCAACGGTTACCGACGCCAATCTTTTATTAGGTCGTCTCCAATCCACTCGATTTCTCGGCGGCGAATTTATTCTCGATCTCGATCGCACGCGTCAAGTCACTCGCGAATGGCTGAAGCAGCAGGGAAGTCCGCTCAGCCTTGAAAAGTTTGCCGCTGGGGTAGTTCGAGTGGTGAATTCAACCATGGAGAAAGCTATCCGCGTCGTCTCTATCGAGCGCGGACGCGACCCTCGCGATTTCGCTCTGGTGGCTTTTGGGGGCGCCGGTGGACTTCACGCCTGCGCGCTGGCAGATGCTCTCAGCATCCCCCACGTGATCGTGCCCGCGATGGCCGGAGCGCTTTCTGCTCTCGGCATTCTCTTCAGCGACGTTGTCAAGGATTACTCCCGCACCGTCCTATGGAGGGTCGCGGGAAAAATTCCGCATGCGCGTCTTGTTCAAGAATTCGCTGCATTGCAACAACGAGCGGCGAGAGATTTTCGAAAAGAAGCTTGGCAGGGAAGAGTGCACTATCACCGCAGTGTGGATCTCCGCTACCACGGCCAGGGATATGAACTTAATCTGCCGTTCACTGCGAACCTGCTGAAAGATTTCCAGCGAGAACACGAGCGCCGCTATGGCTACGCCCACGCCACTCGCGAAATAGAGCTGGTAACCCTCCGCCTTCGCGCCGCTCAGCCGACGAATGTAGCGAAGATGAATCATGTAGGGACCGCCGCCCCGGAGAGCCTGCCCCGAGCGGAGTCGAGGGGTCCAAGCCGAGCAAAGCTCGGCTCGCCTGCCACGCTCGAAGCCCCGGTACGGTTTGACGCCAAGAAACTCCGCACCGCCATCTACTCCCGCGACACTCTCAAGCCCGGCAAGAAATACTCCGGCCCCGCGATCGTCACTGAGTACAGCGCCACCACGGTTGTGCCACCTGGCAAGCGCTTTTACCTCGACGCAGCCGCCAACCTGATTGTTACAATCCGATGAAAACTATCCCCCGCACGCGCAAACTCCCACTCGCCTCTAGGTACTCGCAACCGCCTTCGTTACAATGAACCCGTGAAGCCCAGCATCTTCGTCGTCGAAGACGATCCCGATATTTCCCGCCTGGTTCGCCATCATCTGGAGAACGAAGGCTTTGCAGTGCGCGTTTATTCCAACGGATCGAGCGTCATCGCTGACGCGGAGCGCCAGCGACCGGCGCTGTTCGTGCTCGATATCATGATCCCGGGCAAAGACGGTCTCGAACTCTGCCGCACCGTCCGCCAAACTCAAGGGCTCGCCGCCGTGCCCGTGATCTTTCTCACGGCCAAAAGTGGCGAAGCCGACCGCGTGCTGGGCCTTGAGATTGGGGCAGACGATTACATCGCCAAGCCCTTCAGTCCGCGCGAACTCGTAGCGCGTGTGAAGGCCGTACTACGCCGTTTCGAGCGTCCGCTTCCGCCCAGTCCACTCAAGGTCGGCGACATCGAAATTGATCCCTCGGCGATGGTCCTTACGGTTCGTGGACAGGCGGTTCCCACTACGGCCACTGAGTTTCGCTTGCTCGATTACTTTGCCCGGCATCTTGGCCGCGTCTTTTCGCGCGATCATCTGCTGGACTCGGTTTGGCGCGATACATCCTACGTGACCCCGCGCTCGGTCGATGTCTATGTTCGCCGCATCCGCGAGAAAATCGAACCGGATCCGGAAAATCCCCGCTATTTAAAAACCGTTCGCGGCGCCGGGTACCGGTTCGAAGCGCCAAAGTGAAGCGACCCAAAGTGAGAATGAAGTGAGAAACAGGATTTTCTTCAAGCTGCTGGCAGCCTTCCTGATCGTCATCTTCGCCGCCGCTGTAACTTTCGACGTGCTGCTAGGCGGCGCGTGGGAAGCTTCGCTACGCAATGAAATCGAGCGCAACCTTATCCAGAAGACTCAGCTTCTGGCTCATCGCGTCGAAACCGATCGCAGCGGGCGCTCTCTCGCCGATATTGCCGCCCAGGAAGGCCAATCCGCCGGCGCCCGCGTCACCATCATCGATCCCACCGGCAAAGTGCTGGCCGATTCCGAGGCGACTTCCAGGGGCATGGAGAACTATGCGGCGCGCCCGGAATTCGCTGCTGCCCTCGATGGTCGGATCGGCAGCAATGAACGCCGCAGCGCCGCGCTCGGCGTTCCTTTTCTTTATGTCGCGGCACCGGTCTCGGGAGGCGCCGTCCGCCTGGCCTATCCGCTCTCCGATGTAGAAGCGGTTTCCGCTCAGGTTCGCCGGCGGCTGGAACTCGCTTCCGGCATAACCTTCCTTTTCGCTCTCATTGTGGCCGCCGCGGCTGCGCGATGGAGCGCTCGCCGTCTGGAACGCATCGTCAATGTTGCTGCCCGCATTGCCGAAGGCGATCTCCAGGCGCGCATTCGCGAACCTTCTCAGGATGAAATTGGCCGGGTTGCCGGAGCCATCGATAAGACGGCTCGTCGAGTCGAGCAGAGTTTTGCCGCCGTGCAATCCAGCCAGCGCCAGCTCGAAACCCTCCTCAACAGCATGCAGGATGCGGTGATCGCCGTCAGCGCCGATGGGCTGGTGCAGTGGGCGAACCAGCCGATGAACCGTCTGATTCCGCAGGGGACTCGGCTGCAGCAGCCGGTTGTCGAAACCATCCGCGATCCTGACTTTCTTGCCACGGTCAAAGAAGCCACGACTAGCCGCGAAGTGAAAACCGCCAGGGCTACCTCGATCATCTCCGGGCGCGCGTTTGACGTAACCGCCGCTCCCTTGCCAGACGGGGGCGCGGTCGCCGTGCTCCGCGATCTCACCGAAACCGAGCGTGTAGAAAAAACTCGGCGCGATTTTATCGCCAACGTTTCCCACGAGCTGCGCACCCCTCTCACATCGATTCAGGGATATGCGGAGACCTTGCTCGACAGCGCTCCGGAAAATGGCGCTCCTACGCGCGAGTTCCTGGAAATCATCCGCAAAAATTCGGCGCGCATGTCGCGCCTCACCGAAGACCTGCTTACCCTGGCCCGTGTCGAATCCGGGGAAACGCGCTTTGATGTTGAACCCGTACCACCGGCCGAACTTCTTCACGACGCCGAAGAAAGTTTCCGGGAAATCGCACGGCCGCACGGTATCGATCTTCGTATTGCTGACTTGCCCGTCCCGGAGAGTCTGCCCAACGTTCTGGCCGACCGCGAAGCCATCCATCAAGTGTTCTCCAACCTGATCGATAACGCCCTGAAATACGGGGCTGCCGGCGGACGAATCGTACTCGGCGCACGTGCAGTTCCTCACGCCGTCGAATTCTGCGTGCAGGACTTCGGAGCCGGTATTGCCTCCGAGCACCTGCCGCGTCTCTTCGAACGCTTCTATCGCGTCGATAAAGCCCGCTCCCGCGAATCCGGCGGCACCGGTCTTGGACTCGCCATCGCCAAACACATCATGCTGGCCCATGGCGGTTCCATCCGCGCGGAAAGCGAACTGGCCCACGGGGCGACGTTTTTGTTTACACTTCCCACCGCATAGGCTCGCCACCGCTCATGTAGCGACCGCCACCTCGGCACCATAGCCGCGATATTACGATGGTGCAAAGCATCCCGATATCGGCGGCGAATGGAAAAATGACGAAAAATTCACAGCTCCTTAACCCGTCCGGCAAAAAGAAAAACTATCCTTAGCCGTTGACCATCTAGTTATGCTTACGGCAAAATCAGAGTCAATCGCTTTGCGCGCTCCCACTCCGCGCCACGGGGAGACCTCATGAGTACTGCACGGGTCGAAAGCGTTAGCTCCGAGTCGGCTCACCAGCAAATTGTTCGGCGCACAATCGAAGCCTGTCATCTCGCGAAGGAAGCCGCCAGTGCCGCTGCAGAGGGAATCGCCACCGGCTCTGCTCCGCTACTCAATTCGCTGCGCCAGCGCGAGCGCGAACTCGATACCCTTGACAGAGAAATCGACAGCGCCGTTACTTCGATTATCACAGATGTTGAACCCACCGAGGCCCGCCAACTCCTCGCTTGCATGAAGTTTATGATCAGCCTAGAGCGCATCGGCGACCTGCTGCTCAGCTTTGCCAACAGCGCTCAGGCCGCCGCTGGCCGCATCGATTCCGATGACGTCCGCGATCTCACGCACATGGCCACAATTCTCGAAAAGATGCTCACCGATGTTGGCGATGCGTTCGCTGTCCGGGACGTTGGCAGAGCCGTCGACGTTCTCCGCGCAGATTCCGAAATCGATCGGCTCCGCAACCTTATCTTTCTTCGCCATATCGAGAATCCAGAAAACATTGCTCGCCAGGCCAGCCTTCAGATCATCTTTATGACGCAATCCCTGGAGCGCGCCGGCGATCACGCCAAGAATCTTGCCGAAGAAGTCTGCCATTTTGTCAGTGGACACACCGTACGCCACGTCCTCAAAAGTTATGACAAACCGGTCGAGCAGATGTTCATCGACTATCTGCGGCGCCGCGAGCAGCAATAACTCCCGAGTTCGATGAGTGCCTCTGCCCGTGGGAACTTACACTCCGAAGTGTCCTCGCTCAAGAAAGTCTGCGATTTGGAAAGTAATTCCACGAATCGTTTACCATCGCACTGCAGAGCTTGATCGAGGGGAAAATTCTCCGTACCGCATGAATGTCCACCTGATTGATGGAACCTACGAGCTGTTCCGCCATTTTTACGCCGTACCCTCCGCCTCTGACGTGAACGGCCAGGAAATCGGTGCGGTTCGCGGTGTCCTGGCCTCCGTTCTAAGCATGATTGAGCATGGTGCAACTCATCTCGGGGTTGCAACGGATCATGTCGTCGAATCGTTTCGGAACGATCTGTATCCGGGATACAAAACCAGCGAAGGCGTGCCGCAAGAGTTGTTGTCGCAGTTCCCAATTCTCGAACAGGCGCTGGAAGCCATGGGTGTGGTGGTATGGCCAATGGTCTACTACGAGGCAGACGATGCCCTTGCCTCCGCTGCCAGCAAGGCTGCGAAAGATGATGCTGTCGAGCAAGTTCTTATCTGTACGCCAGACAAGGATCTGAGCCAGTGCATTGCGGGTACAAGAGTCGTGCAACTGGATCGTAGACGGGACATCGTGCGCGACGAGGCCGGCGTGCTCGCCAAGTTCGGAGTGAAACCGCAATCGATTCCCGACTACCTGGCTGTAGTCGGCGACAGTGCAGATGGTTTTCCTGGGCTGGCCGGTTGGGGCGCAAAGGCCGCGGCTTTGGTCTTGTCGCAATATCCTCACCTAGAGGACACTCCAAAAGATTTTCGAGAATGGCATCCTTCGATTCGCAAGGCACGGTTGCTCTCCGAATCGCTTTTCAGCGCATGGAACGACGCCTTGTTATTTCGCACCCTTGCTACATTGAGGCTGGATGTGCCGGTGTTTGATACGGTAGAGGATCTTCGTTGGAAGAGTCCGCGCCCTGACTTTGAGGAATGCTGCGGCAGGATGAAGGCTCCGGAACTCTTTCGTCGCGCGACAGCGGAAAAGTCAAAAAAGCAATTATTATCCTGAGGATCGAGAAGCCGGCTTTATTTTGCGTTGCACCGGCAAAGCGCATTCCCCGTTCTGAGAGAGTCGTGTTTCGGCAAATCGTCGGCACGTGCTGAGCAGAAACGTGCAGGCGGGAACGTCAGACTCTCCGCTACAATTGACAATCCCTGGAGGCTATCGTGATTACTCGTCTTCTCACTTTCGTGCTGCTGTCGGTTACTGCTCTGGCCCAGAACACGGTTCACTACACCGCCACGAATGCCAACGTAAAGTACCTGTTCGCTACAGCCGAACCGGTGGCGCATTTGAAGTCCGGAGACATTCTCGATACCAACACGCTCGATTGTTTCGCTAACGCGATCAGAAAGCCCGGAGACACGCTCAGCATGGTAAAGGGTGACAATCCTTTGACCGGTCCGTTCTTCGTCGAGGGTGCGGAACCAGGCGACAGTTTGGCGGTTAAAATTCTCGATCTTGAAGTTGATGGCGACACTGGCGTGGGTGCCTTCGCTCCCGGGTTCGGCGCGCTCAATGAGACCAACTACACTCCCATGCTGCATTCGTCGCTGCCTGAGAAAATCTGGTTCTATCACATCGATCACGCGTCGAATACGGGAACCTTCAAAGCGCTTGACTCTGATTTCGCAGTGAAGATTCCGCTGCATCCTTTTTTCGGTTGCATCGGGGTCGCTCCGGCGGAGGGCGAAGCGCGCAGCTCCGTAGTTCCCGCCGAATTCGGCGGAAACATGGATTCCCCCGAGGCTAGCGTCGGCAACACGGTTTATTTTCCGGTGAATGTGAAAGGTGGCCTCTTCTACATCGGCGACGGGCACGCCGCCATGGGCGATGGTGAAATTGCCGGCACGGCCATTGAAGTTCCGCTGAAGGCGCGCCTACAGCTAAGCGTGATCAAAGGCCGCACCATCGCCTGGCCGCAGTTTGAAAATGATGACGCCATTATGACGGTCGGCGCTTACCGTCCGCTCGACGACGCCCTGCGCATCGCTTTCACCGAACTTGTGCATTGGATTCACAAAGACTACGGTTTATCGGAGTTCGATGCATACGAACTTCTCTCGCAAGTAGGGAAGATTCATCTCAACGAGATGGTCGATCCGAATTACGTGATCGTGGCGTCGATTCAGAAAAAATATCTGCCACCTAAGAAATAGCCGCCCACTTGCGGAATCAAATTCGCCATCGTTCCAATCGCGAGGTTTCTATGAAATCTTCTGCTGACAGTCCGCAACAAGCCTGGCCTGAACTCCCTCTCGAAAAGTGGCAGGATACTTACGCTACTCTTCACCTGTGGACGCAGATTGTCGGCAAGGTACGGCTGGCATTAAGCCCTCTGATCAATCACTGGTGGGAGGTTGCATTTTACGTTAACGCTCGTGGTCTTACGACTTCGGCGATTCCGTATGGCGATAGCATCTTTGAAGTCCAGTTTGATTTTATCGATCATAAGCTAACCATCCAGACCAGTTCGGGTTCTGCGAAGGGCATTCCGCTGCGGGCTCAAACCGTCGCCGATTTCTATTCCGCCTTTATGTCCGATCTGCACTCGCTGGGGATCGAAGTGAAAATCTGGACGATGCCGGTGGAGGTACCGAATCCGATTCGCTTCGATAGCGACACGCAGCACGCATCTTACGATCCCGAATATGCGCACCGCTTGTGGCGGATATTGACTTTATGCGACACGGTGTTCAAGGAGTTTCGCTCGCGCTTTATCGGTAAAGACAGTCCCGTCCATTTTTTCTGGGGAAGCTTCGACTTGTGCGTCACACGCTTCTCCGGACGCCGTGCCCCGGAACGTGCGGGCGCCGATCCCATTACGCGCGAGGCCTATTCCCATGAGGTGATTAGCGCCGGATTCTGGCCGGGCGGCGGCGAAGTGAAAGGTCCAGCTTTTTATGTTTACGCAGCGCCTGAGCCCGCAGGCTTCGCCGAGCAAAAAGTGAACGCTCAGGCGTTCTACCACCTGCAGATGAAGGAGTTTCTCCTGATGTATGACGATGTTCGCCAGGCTGCTTCGCCACGCGACGCGTTGCTTGATTTCCTGCAGAGCACCTACGAGGCAGGAGCAAACCTGGCGCACTGGGATCGCAAAGAACTGGAACGAATTTGAACCCGTTAGTGTGGAGATGAAAATGCCAGGCAAATGCAAACATCTGGATCAAATCAAAATTACGACTACCGATAAGCAAGTCTGTGAAGATTGCATTAAAACCGGCGACGCCTGGGTGCATCTGCGAATGTGCATGGTCTGCGGACATACAGCTTGCTGCGACTCTTCCAAGAACAAGCACGCCACTAAACATTTTCATCATGAACACCATCCCGTGATGCGCTCGATTGAGCCGGGAGAAAGCTGGATCTGGTGTTACGTGGATGAAATGATCGCAGGAGAAGTGAACGCCTAAAGATTGTCATCAGAGAAAAACCGGGAAGAAAACATGGCGGGGAAAAATTGAAAGGGCCGTGACATTGGTTATGCTCTAGCCGCCAACTCCTGCGAGGGAGTCAACTGCGTGGACGCATGTACCGTCACAGCCCCTTGATGCGATCACTGTTTTCACAGTCCCAAACCCCAACTGATCCTCGCAGAACCGTCGGTTTTTTCAGGTTTGGCTGCCCCTCGGGTTACCCCGTTTGGCTGATCACCCAGTCTACCTCGGGTCAGCAAGGTTTATTTCGCTGTCCCTTTCGACCGTCGACGAAAGCAACCTTAACAGAGCGTTCATAAAAGTCAACGCAAACTATTGGTGCAGTGCCGGCATCCAACCCTGTGAAAAACGGAGAAGGCAACTTGTTGTAGAGTCGTATTTTAGGAATTAGGGTTTTCATTTGGGACGGAATTTGCACAGATTCTTGCACATTCCAGAGAGAGAGAAAAAATCGGCGCCGAACCTAATATTCATCTTGACGGCGTTCCGTTATCGGCGCATCTTGCTGATAGCGGTACTGCAGTGATGCCAGAACTTGTAGCTTATGTGGACGGTGGCTCTCAGGGAAACCCGGGCCCTTCCGGCATCGGAGTGATTATTGATGGCTGCGCCAGCGGCCCGGTTCGTATCGCCAAATGGATTGGCCATCAGGACAACAATGTTGCTGAATACGTCGCGCTGATGGAAGCTCTGCAATATGCCGTCTCTCTGAAAGCCAAAGCTCTCCACGTTTATTCCGATTCCCAGGTCGTGGTTCGCCAGATGCGCGGCGAATACACCTGCCGCAGTTCTCGTCTTTACTCTCTGCACTGGACCTGCCGCAAACTCGCTCGCGCTCTAAATTTCTCCATCTCCCACGTCTCACGCGAGAACAATGCCGAGGCTAACCGCCTGGCAAATACAGCCGTGCGCCAGCGTTCGGTCTAGCAATCAACAGATTGGTGATTGCTCAAAAACGAATGCTGGATGCGACTGGCATCCGGCCCTTCCGTGTGACTTTCGAGTGACCACACTTCTTGACACTCGGTCATCTCCGAGCGAGACTCCAATTACCGCCTCTTCAAAATTAAGTTGTTCGCTGAATGGACCATTACTCGATTCTCGACCATTCCTCGCCGCCGGTTGCGGGACTCACTGCGGCTTCCAGCGCCAGTGCGCCGGAATCTTCCAGTATTTCGGCGAAAATTGCCGCCGCCAATACGCTTCTGCCGTCCCCTTCGGAATCCGTACCGCGCTTTCCCGGCGAGGATGCCGGACGCTCGCTCGCTGAGATGGCGCACCGCGATCTTGATGCCGCCCTGCAATTGCTGGCAGAACGCGCCCAATACATTACCGGAGCCAGTGGTACGGCAATCGCCCTGCGCCGCGGCGAACACAATGACATGGTGTGCCGGGCCGCCGCCGGTTCCAGCGCCCCCGACCTCGGAGCTCTGCTTTCCATGGAACATGGGCTCTCAGGAGAATGCGTTCGCACCCGCCAGCTATTGCGTTGCGATGATGCCGAACGCGATCAACGCGTGAACCGCGAGGTCTGCCGCGAACTCGGTATTGCCTCGGTGATTGTCATGCCCATCCTCGGCGACGAGCAAGTGCTCGGCATCTTCGAGCTTCTTTCGGGCAAGCCGCGCGCTTTTGATGAGCGCGATCTTTCAGCGTTGCTCCGCCTGAGTGAAATGGTTGAGGCCGCCGTCAGGCACACCCTGCCCGCGCAGATTCCTCCTCAGGTCGGCGAGGAGCCCGTTGTGGAGAAACAAGCGCCTGTAGAAAAGGTGGTTGAGGAAGCAGTGAAGACTCCGCTGCCTGAGCCACTTGCTGGTGATGCAGTAAGTTCAGACGTCGCTCCAGTCCTTGCGCCACCCGCGGTTCTGCCGCCAGGAACTCCGCCAGTAAAAGAAATAGCTGAAACGCCGGCGGAGAAGAAAGCGCTGTTCTGGTCAGCCGCGTTGCGCGCCCAGAGCGGTGAGCCGCCCAAACAGAATGCCGAGGCGAGCGCAGTGCCTCCGGTCTTGAGAAATTTTCAGAAGTGTCAAGCTTGCGGCTTTCCCGTCTCGCAAGGCCGCACTTTCTGTGTGGAATGCGAAGAAAAACAGTGGCGGGGGCAAAGGATTGCGCAAGCGCCAGTCCGGCCCGCGCCAATCCCGCAGCAATCAAATCAGCTTCTCTCGCCCGAATCGAAGCAACCCCTCCCTGACAAGAACGCGCCGCGAATTCCTGTTCAGGATTCTTCCCAACCAGACCAATTATCGATACCGCTGGTAGTAGAGCAAGAACTCGCAGTGCCCGCTCCCGAAGCTGAAGTCACTGAGGTTCCGCAAGAATTGAAGCCAGCCACAGGCATGCTCGAAGTGGCTAGCACACCGCAAACTTTAGCCGCAACGGCATTGCCGTCGCCCTCCGACGTCGGTGCTCGCGCCGATGCGCCGTCCTCGAACGGCGCGGCTCCGTTCTTGAGCTCGGCGTTGCAGTCGGAGTCCTGGTTCGCGTCCAATAAATATGTTCTCGCGGCTCTGTTGTTCGTCGGCCTCGTCATCGGTGCAATCGCATGGCTGCGCTGATTTCTTCGCTCTTCTTTTTTCTTTTATCTAATTCCCGATCTACAACCGATTACAATTCCTTTCCTGACTTCGAAAAGTGAATTGGGAGGTTCCATGGCCCCGCCCGCTAAAAGAGCGGCTGTAGGATGCTATTTGCTGTTTCTGCTGATGACCGCGCTTGCCGCTGCCCAAAGTGCAGAGCAGCGTACATCCTTGTCCTTCGAGCGCGCTCGCAAACAGCCGCAATTGCTGCTGGCATTTCTTCACGACCTGCCTAAGGGCGGAGATCTCCACAGTCACCTTGACGGGGCAATCTATGGCGAAGATCTGGTGGATTTCGCTGCCGACGGCGGCCTGTGCGCAGACCGTACATCTTCGCGCCTGCTCGCACCGCCCTGCGATCCTTGCGAGACTTATACGGCTAAACCTGCCGCCCGCTGCGCTTACGGCGATCACGTTTTCTACAACGAGATGATCGATGCGTGGTCAATGCGCAACTGGAAGTCCGGCGACGAATCTGGCCACGATCATTTTTTTGCCACGTTCGATAAGTTCGGCTTGGCCTCGCACACCCACGTTGCTGAGGCGATTGCCGCCGCAACCAATCGCGCCGGTATGGATCATCTGCAATACGTAGAGCTCATGCACACCGCCGACGCCGGCGCCGCGGCACGGCTGGCGGAAAAACTCGAATGGAATCCGGATTACGCCAAGATGAGGGATTCGCTGCTGGCGGGCGGTATGAAAGACGTAGTTTCAGAAACCAGCAAGCGCCTCGCCGCGGACGACGCCCGTGCCAAAGCAATTCTGAAATGCGGAACACCGGACGCCGCTCCAGGCTGCAGCGTTACTGTTCGCTATCTCTACCAAGTTCTCCGGGCGTTGCCGCACGAAATCGTGTTCGCACAAATTCTCTTAGGTTTCGAGTTGGCCTCGACCGATCCGCGATTCGTGGGACTGAACTTGGTGAATGCCGAGGACTGGTACGTTCCCATACACGATTTCAACGAGCACATGGCTATGCTGGATTACCTACACAGTGTCTACCCCAAGGTGCACATCACTCTGCATGCCGGCGAACTTGCCATCGGACTTGTTCCCCCGGAAGATCTGACGTTTCACATTCGCGCTTCCGTTGAGCGCGGCCACGCGGAGCGCATCGGCCACGGCGTTGACGTGATGAATGAAAACGATCCCCTCGGCTTACTTCGTGAAATGGCGGAGCGCAATGTACTAGTCGAAATCTGCCTGACTTCAAATGACATCATCCTCGGTGTGAGTGGGGACGATCACCCTCTGCCGATTTATATGAAGTATGGCGTTCCCGTAGCGCTGGCCACAGATGACGAAGGCGTAAACCGTTCTGACATGACGCACGAATACTTGCGCGCTGTCGAAACCTACCATCTCTCCTACATAGATTTGAAGCGCATGGCACGGGAAAGTTTGGAACATAGCTTTCTTCCCGGACAAAGCCTTTGGACTGACACAAAGCTGGTCTTTCGCATGTCACCACCGTGTGCGGCAAGTGTGGCAGGCGCGGAGAAGCCCTCTGCAGACTGCCGAGAATTCCTCGCTGCCAACGAACGCGCGCTACAGCAGTGGAAACTTGAAAGCGAGTTCGCGAAGTTTGAGAAAAATCACTAGTTGCGAAAGGCAAAGTAGCACTGGCGCCGCTATCGGTGAGCTCTGCGCTCTCGCTGCACAACAAGCCTAACTGAGTTTGACCCTCTGGCCTGAGTTCCTTACACTTGAGAGTGTTCTCCGCCGGACACGCCCTCATTCTGTGGAGGTTTTCCTGAGTTTATTTTTTCGAGTTTCTTTGTTGGCAGCCCTCTTGGGTCTCGGGTCTTTCTGCCTAGGACAGGAGCACTCGGTTCCGATTTCGCTCGACAGCAACGAGACGCTTTTTTCCGTGTTGACTGCCCTCAACTCTTGCGGATATGACCAGGATTTGGACATCTCCGACGCGACCCGAAATACGGTGCGGGAGGAAGTGCAGAAGGTTCTTCGGCAATCGGAAGAAGCTGAAGGGGCACGGACGGCGCTGTGCGAGTTCTATCAGGGCCACACGCCGGATAGAAATACGAATCGCAGCTTGTCGCCCTACATTTCACTGGCGTTGTATATGGACGGTCCGCCGCATTTTGCCCCACGCATAAAAGAAGAGGACTTACCACCGGACGCGTATTCCATCGCGGCTTTCGGAACCGAACTGGAACATTTCTACGACAAAGTAGGACTGCATTCCATCTGGGAGCGGCATCGCAGCGATTACGCGGCGGCCATAAACCGCTATCACGAGCCGCTGGCGAAGATGGTTTTCGACACCGAAATCTATTTGAAGCAGCCATCGTCGCAATATTTAGGGCGCCGGTTCACGATTTATCTGGACTTCATGGGCTCGCCAAATGAAACCGATGCCCGGAATTACGGCGCCGATTATTACGTGGTCGTGTTCCCGGCTCCAAGCACGGCAGGTGCGGCGCCGCAGATGGCGTTAAAGATGGACCAGATCCGGCATACCTTTCTGCACTATGAACTCGATCCGCTGGCGGACAAACACTTCACCGCGATCAAGCGGTTGGAACCGCTGCTGCAATCGGTGAAGCGCGCGCCGCTCGAGGAAAGCTTTAAGACAGACATATCTCTACTGGTGACGGAGTGTCTGGTGCGCGCGATCGAGATCCGCACCAGCGGCGGCAAGCAACCGGCGGATGAGGCGATGCGCGCTCAGGCAGTAGATGACGCCGTGAAACAAGGTTACATCCTGACACGGACCTTCTATGACGGCGCGGTGGCATTCGAAAAGGATCCGGCGGGCATCCGCGAGGCGTATGCCGGCATTCTTGAAAGCGTCGACTTAAAAAAAGAAGAGGCGAAGGC
Organism: Candidatus Sulfotelmatobacter sp.; assembly: GCA_049589695.1. Taxonomy (GTDB): domain Bacteria; phylum Acidobacteriota; class Terriglobia; order Terriglobales; family Acidobacteriaceae; genus Sulfotelmatobacter. Next base: position 61,077 of record JBAWBG010000269.1, read on the forward strand.
ATCTGAGATTCAGTTTGCCAGCAAGACTTCTCCTGAGCTAGTGCAGTTATCGCGACCGGAGGAGCGGCGAATGCTGTTCAGCGCGGAAAAGCGGCTGGCTGCGGGCGATGCCAAAGGTGCGCAAGAACTCGCGCAGCAGGCGCTGGATAAGAAAATTGGAGACCAGGGTCGAGCATTGTTTATCCTTGCCCAAGTAGCCGTGGCCAACAGGAATCGAGACGGCGCTGAGGATAATTTTCAAAAAGCGATCGAGGCTTCGAAAGATCCCAAAGTGGTGGGATGGTCGCACGTGTTTCTGGGGAGAATCCTGGATATGAAGGAAGATCGCGACGCGGCCGTGCAGGAATATCGGGAAGCATTGAAGGCGGCAGGACAACTCCCAGAGATCAAGGCGGCGGCGGAGCGTGGCTTGGCCCAGGCGTACGAGCCACCGGCGAAACCGCAGCCGCAGCCTCAGTAAAGAAATGCTTCACAGATAAAAATGGTAAGAGCATTTAGAATGCGAAGTGGCTCAATCTCGAGGTGTGAAGGCATGGCGGTGCAAGGAGAACGCATGAAGCGCAGAGCAATCATCACGATTATTGCCATCTTTGGAATAGCGGCCGTGAGTTTCGGACAAAGCAAGCCGGCGACGCAACCTGCGCCGGCAGGACAAGCGGCGGCGCCGGCGGGGAAACGTCCGCCACAAGCGAAAACGCAACCGGAGTTCGACGCCTATAAGGCGGCTGCGGCGATCACCGACCCGGCGGCACAGGAAAAAGCTGCGGATGATTTTGCGGCAAAGTTTCCGGACAGCGAATTGCGGCCGCTGCTGTACAAATCCGTGATGCACGCCTATCAACAGGCCAACAATGGCGACAAGATGTTGGCGATGTCGCAGAAGGTCTTAAGTTTTGATCCGGACGATCCAGAGGCATTGCTGGGCGTGGCCCAGGTTCTGGCCGAGCGCACGCGTGAAACCGACGTCGATAAGGATCAGCGGTTGGCGGAAGCTAGAAAAGATGCGCAACGTGCGCTGGTCACAGTCGACACCGACATCCCCACTGCCAATCAACCGCAGGATAAGGTCGATGCCTATAAGGGCTTTCTTCGATCTGAAGCTTACGAAATTATCGGAACGCTGGACTTCAATGCCAAGGACTGGGCAAATGCGGAAGCCAATCTCAAAAAGTCGATTGATGCGTTTCCCCAGCAACCGGATCCGGTCGCGGTGTTTCGACTGTCAGTGGCGATGGATATGCAAAATCGATATCCTGACGCGTTGAAATACGCCAATCAGGCTGTTGATTTAACCAAGCCGGGCACGAGTGCCGGAGATGCGGCACGGAAAGAGAAAGACCGGTTGATTCAGCTGATCGGCGGCATTAGCGAGCCTCCCGCGAAATAGGGCCAACCTGACGAGAGATTCCGGCGTCGCAAAGAACACGACGCTTCGCGGCTCGCCCAAATCCTTGCTGGTGAAAGTCGCTTGCTCGTGACGGCATTCGACCTCGACGATTGGCTCAAGCGGCGCATTCATGAAAGAACGGGAAATTACCGCACTGGAGACGACATTGCGCTACCACTTTCACCGGCGGGGCGTGATTGAGCAGGCCATTACCCACAGCTCGCAGGCACGAGAGCAGGAATCGCAGCAATCGGGCGAAAATAAATTCAGAGTCAATGACAACGAACAGCTCGAGTTTCTGGGCGACGCGATTCTAGCGCTAGTGACCAGCGAAGAATTGTTCCAGCGGTTTCCGCAGTTTCGTGAAGGTGAACTTTCGAAGCTGCGTGCTCATCTCGTGAGTGAGCGGCATTTGATCCAGGTGGCGCAACAGCTTGAATTGGGCCACTATCTGCGCTTAGGACGGGGCGAGGAGAAGAGCGGCGGGCGCGGCAAGACAGCACTGCTGGTGGACGCTCTGGAGGCCATTCTGGCCGCGATCTACCTCGACGGAGGAATGCCTCCGGTCCGGGAATTTATTTTGCGGGAGATTCTGGCTCCTGAACTGGACCGCATGGAGCGGCAGGGGGGCGCACTTCCGATGACCGATTTCAAGTCAGCCTTGCAGGAGACTTTGCAAGGATTGGGGATGGCGCAACCCTCTTACGTTTTGGTGGAGGAAGCGGGTCCGGAACACAGGAAGACGTTTACGGTGGAAGTCCGTTTACAGGCGAAAGGTAATGGGGACGCGGAATTCGTGGGACGCGCGCAAGGTTCGACCAAAAAGACGGCGGAGCAGGACGCGGCTCGGCAGTTGTTATCCTACCTGGCTTCGCGGCCGCAGTCTGCGGGAGCCAGGCTTGCGCGGGCATCGCGTTCGGCGGAGCAGCATTAGAACAGCGGATGTACGTGGAGTCTATGAATTCCCCAGGTCGTTTATCGGAACGGAATGGCCAGTACTCGGGTGAACCTTCCTGGGGTGAGCACTCGTCAGACAATCCCTTGCCGGTGGTTTTGCCTGGTGATCGGGTGTCGGTGGATTCGTTGTCGAGCCGGCCCTTGCCCACCGGCCAACTGCCGGCAGATCACGGAACAGCGTGGGCCCGAAGTTCGGGAGTGATTGGATCCTTACAGTCTTTGCTGGGAACTGTGGTCATCGCCGTATTCGTGATCACATTTATAGTGCAGGCGTTTCAGATTCCGTCTCCCTCCATGGAGAACACGCTTCTGGTCGGCGATTATCTGTTGGTAAATAAGTTTTGTTACGGCGGAGGAGGGATAGGCGACGTCCTGATGCCTTATCGCCATGTGCAGCGCGGTGACATCGTGGTATTTCACTATCCCGTGAATCCTGCGCAGCATTTCGTCAAGCGAGTGGTCGGCGTGCCGGGAGACCGGATTCGTTTGATCAATAAGCGAGTCTTCGTGAATGGACTGCCGCAGAAGGAGCCTTACGCACAGTTCAGCAGGTCAGCAAACGATTTGTTCCGCGATAATTTTCCGCGGCTGGACGTGGCGGCGGGCGAGACTCCGGAGTGGTGGGTGCAGTTGGGTAAATTGGTCGAGGATGGACAGTTGATTGTTCCCCAGGGACATTATTTTGTGATGGGGGACAACCGCGACGACAGTTACGACAGCCGTTACTGGGGATTCGTTCCGCAAGCCAATATTATTGGCAGGCCACTGTTGATTTACTGGTCGGTGAAAGAAACAGATAGCGAGGTTACGGCACCGGTAACGGTGGCGGGTAAACTGGCGCACTTTGCGTACGCGGTGACCCACGTCCTCCGCATTACCCGCTGGAACCGCACCTTGCGATTGGTGAATTGAACTTTGTGCAGATAAGATAGCGCTGCAAAGCAAGATTGGATGGATTGATCACGGTGGCGAAAAAAGAAAGCAAAGCGAAGACTCAGGTCGACGAAAAACCACGGGAAACGACTGTGGAATTTCTTTCGTCGCTGGCTGCAGTCCTGGTGACAGGCCTGTTCATCATCACTTTTATCGTACAGGCATTTGAGATTCCATCCAGTTCGATGGAGAACACGTTGCTGATCGGCGATCACGTGTTCGTGAATCGCATTCAATTCGCTCCGAAGACGAACTGGGTGGGCCCGTTGATTCCGTATCGCCAGATAAAGCGCGGGGATATTGTGGTTTTTCTGGCGCCTTGTGAGCCAGGGTTGTATGTAGTGAAGCGAATCATTGGCGTTCCCGGCGATCGCATTCATTTGCGCAACGGCGTGGTGTACCGTAATGGCGAGGAGTTAAAAGAGCCATATGTGATTCATACGCAGGATTCGGCAATGTATCCCAATCCTTATCGCGATAATTTTCCCGCCGTGCCGCCGTCAGAAAGTTATAACGTCTATCCTTGCTGGGAACCGGAGTTGCCCATGCACATCCAGGGCGACGATCTGGTGGTGCCCCCGGGCCATTATTTCGGCATGGGGGACAACCGTGACGTAAGCCTCGACAGCCGCTATTGGGGCTTCATTCCCCAGGAAAATGTCATTGGACGGCCCATGTTCATTTACTGGTCGTTTGAGACGCCTGCCGACCAGTATCGCAAGACCGACGTGGGTGATCGCATCGGTTTCCTGGTGCATGTAGTGTTGCACTTTTTCGATGAGACACGGTGGCGGCGAACGCTGCAGGTCGTGAAGTGAAAGTTTTGTCTTCCAGGCGACGCATCGCCGGCGCGGTGGTTGCGATTCTGTTAATCCTGTTTCTGGTGCGTCCGGGCGTTTCGCGACTCAAGCTGCGTATCGCAAATTCCGTCAGCCGCGCGTTGGAACGTCCGGTAGCTATCGGATCTGTCCAGTGGCGCTTCCTTCCCCGGCCGGGATTCGACCTCGAAAACGTCGTCGTCTACGAAGATCCAGCGTTCGGTGCCGAGCCTATGTTGCGAGCGGCCGAGGTGACCGCGGTAGTGCGTTTGACATCTCTGGTGCGCGGCCGCCTGGATATTTCCCGCCTGGAGTTGAGTGAACCGAGTTTGAATCTGGTACGAAGAGAAGATGGCCGCTGGAATCTCGAGGCTCTGCTGGAACGCGCGGCGCACACGCCTCTGGCGCCCACCGCCAAGTCGAAGCGCGAAGCGCGTCCGAGCTTTCCCTACATCGAAGCCAGCTCCGGCCGTATCAATTTCAAAACGGGAGCGGAAAAAAGACCATATGCCTTGCTGAATGCGGATTTTGCATTGTGGCAGGAGTCGGAAAATGAGTGGGGCGTTCGACTGACAGCCGAACCCCTGCGCACCGATATGAGTTTGAGCGACACTGGCCTGCTGCGAGTAAATGGGACATGGAACCGAGCAGGAAGCTTGCGTGACACGCCCCTGCAGTTCACGCTGGCATGGGACCATGCACAGCTGGGGCAACTCAGCAAATTGCTGTCAGGAAACGATCAGGGTTGGCGCGGCGATGTTCAGATGGAAACCACCTTAAGCGGTACTCCGGGGGCAATGCAGTTGGTCTCGGATACTGCGATTCATGACTTTCACCGTTATGACATTTCGACCAGTGAAGGGCTGGGATTAGCGGCGCATTGCGAAGCCAAATACAGTTCCGCGGAAGGCATGATGCGCGAAATCTTCTGCAGCGCGCCCGTGGGCAACGGCATGCTCACCCTGCATGGAGACTCGGGTAAGCCGGGATTGCACGTGTTGGATTTGGCGCTGAACCTGGAAAACGTCCCGGCGAACTCTGTGGCTCAGCTAGCGCGGCGCGCTAAGAAAGACTTGCCGCCTGATATTGTGGCCGCTGGAAGTGTGCAAGGAAACTTCGTGATTAAAGAATCCGGAGCATCGCAGAGCAGGCCCCAGTTTGAAGGCCACGGCGAGATCATGAACCTTCATCTGCAATCCGCGAATAGCAAGGGGGAATTGGCTCCCGGCAATGTGCCCTTTACATTGAACTCGGACCAGAGCAGCATCCACGATCCCTTGCAGCATGTCGGATTCCGGCACGGCATAGAAGTTTTACCGGCTTCGGGCGAAATGCGCATCGAGTTCGGACCTTTTCCACTTGCGCTGGGTAGACCGGTTCCGGCTCAGGCTCGAGGCTGGGTGGGAAGGTCCGGGTATGCAATCGCGGTGCATGGGGATGGCGAAGTGTCGCACACCCTGCGCATGGCTAGCCTGCTTGGATTGCAGCCGGTGAAGTCCAGCGCGGAGGGCTCTGTCAAGATGGATTTGCAGATTGCAGGATCTTGGGCTGGAAACCCAACCGCAAATCCTTCAGATTTTGCTTTGCCGAAAGTTACGGGAACCGTGCAACTGCGAAACGTTCGCGCGAACTTGCGGAGCCCGAATGGCGCGATCGAAATTTCCTCGGCCGAATTGAATCTTTTGCCCGACGAAGCGCTCGTGGAAAAACTAAGAGTACGGGCGGCTGATGCGGAATGGACTGGGTCAGTAGTATTGCCACGCGGTTGTGGCGTGCCGGGAACATGCCTCGTCCACTTCAATTTGAACACAGATGCGGTTAGCCTAAGCGGGCTGCGCGGGTGGGTGGGTTCGTACCCAAGCGAGCGCCGCTGGTATCAAGTGCTGACCTCGGCTGCATCTAGCGGGCCGTCGTTTCTACAGAGTTTGCGGGCATCGGGAAAAGTGAGTGTAGGCCGTTTGCGGATTCACAATCTGGTCGCAGGACAAGTCTCCGCCGTCCTTGATCTGGACCATGGAAAGCTAGAGATTTCGGACATGCGGGCCGATTTACTGGGTGGAAAACATCGCGGCGATTGGCAAGCCGATTTCAGCGCTGCATCCCCGGTCTATACAGGCTCGGGAACCCTGACCGGAATTTCCCTGGAGCAGCTAGCCGGCACGATGCACGACGCCTGGATTTCCGGCACCGGTGGCGGCACTTACCAGATCACGGCCTCCGGCAAAACATCAGCGGGATTTTGGCAATCGGCTGCCGCGAACCTTCATTTCGATCTGCGCGACGCAGTGCTGCCACACATTGCACTGGCGAGCGACGATGGACCACTGCACATTGGTCGCTGGCAGGGACGGGCCCAACTGCGCGACGGAAAAATCGAAATCGAAAAGGGCACGCTGATTTCTCCCGCAGCGGATTATGAGATTAACGGAACGGCGTCGTTGGGGCAGGCGTTGGACTTCAGACTAATCGCGGGGACCGAAGCGAAATCCGCTGCAGGCTTGCTGGTCTATAGGATTACTGGTACCGTGGCCGAGCCGCACGTGACGGTGAGTCCAACTCCGGAGACCCAAGCGCGCCTAAAACCCTGACTCGCACGATTACGGAATATAACCGGCGCCGCGGAGCACCTTTCCCGGCAGTGCTCCGGTCATCTTTGACTGATAAATCACTGGCACGCCGTTCACGAGCACGAACTCCATCCCCTCGGAAAGCTGATTCGGATTATCAAACGTGGCAAGGTCGCGCACAGTTGCGGGATCGAAGATAACGATGTCAGCCCACATACCTGACTTGAGAACACCGCGATCGGTAAGGCGCAAGCGTTGAGCCGGCAAAGCGGAAAATTTGCGGATTGCGTCTTCGAGCGATAAAACCTTTTCTTCGCGGACGTATTTACGCAGGATGCGTGGGAAGGTTCCGTAGGCGCGCGGGTGCGGATGTTCCTGGCCCAGGATGCCTTCGGGCGAAGTTCCGGAAGAATCGTTGTCGATGGCGACCCACGGTTGCTGCAAGGCGAGTGTGACATCCGGTTGCGACATGCCGAAAACGGCAACCCCAGCGCTGGGATCTTCAATAAGGAAATCGAAGAGCGCATCCATCGGATATTTGTTCCAGAGTTTCGCAATCTCGGAGAGACGCTTGCCTTGCAAGGGAAGCATTTTCGGGTTGTCGACGACGCCGATCATGATGGCATCGGGGCCGGGAATTTCCTGCCACTCGTTGTCCCAATCTTTCGAAGGCGTGAGCATGTCTTTGCGAATGCGTGCGCGGGTCGCGGGATCTTTGAGGCGCTCGACCAGCTTTGCAGTTCCTCCGTCGTGCGCCCACGGCGGAATGAATGCGGAGAAATCGTTGAACCAGGCGGTGTAGGCATAGGTATCGGCTGTAACATCGGCTCCAGCTGCACGCGCCGCGTCGATTTTGGCAACGACTTCGGGCATGCGTCCCCAGTTATTTTTCCCCGCAACTTTGATGTGCCAGATTTCGACGGGAACGTGGGCCTCGCGGCCGATGCGCAAAGCCTCATCGATGGCTTCCAGAACCGAATCGCTTTCGTTGCGCATGTGAGTGGAGTAGATGCCGCCGAATTTTCCCGCTTCCGCCGCAAGTGCAATCAGTTCACCGGTCTTCGCATACGGCGCAGGAGCGTATTCGAGCGCGGTGGAAACACCGACTGTGCCGTCCCGCATCGCCTCGCGAACCAGAGCCTTCATCTGCTCCAGTTGTTCGGGAGATGGCTGCACGTTGTTATCCCCGAGAACCACGCGGCGGACCTGTGTTCCGCCCACGTAACTCGCCAGATTGATGCCTATGCCTTGCTTTTCGAGACGGCCAAAATATTGGCGGAAGGTACGCCAGTCCGGCGTGATGTGATAATGATCGTATGCGACGTGATCGGATTGAATAATGGCATTGTTGAGCGGCGCAACGGTGGCGCCTTCGCCGGTTATTTCAGTCGTGATCCCTTGATAGATTTTCGAGGGCAGCCGGGGATCGACGAGTATGGAGAGCTCGGATTGTCCCAGCATATCGATAAAGCCAGGCGCGACGACCTTGCCGGCAGCGTCGATGGTGCGTTTCCGAGGCGCGGCAGTCAGATTCCCGATGGCGGCAACTTTTCCATCGCGAATGCCAACATCGCCGGAATACCAGGGTGAGCCGGTGCCATCGATGATGTGGCCGTTGGTGATGACGAGATCGAATACGGGGACGGCTTGACCGGCCAATACTGCAGCCGTGGCACAAAGAAGAGTAAGAAGAAATAAGGGATTCAATGCACGAAGTTTCATTTCTCTTTTTCTTGGAACCGGAGTGGCGACGAATTATAAAACATGCGAGCGCAGATCGCCCTTGCTGCATGACTCAACGCCGAAATTTCCACGCCTGCATGGTAGTATCGACAATACTCCGCGTGAAGCTGCCACCTGGAATTTAACGGCCTGTGACGCCGCAGTGCCTCTTTGCGATTTGCATAAGAACTGATGACAACCTCGACTAAATTGCGGAAGCGCGTGCTCAGCGGCATGCGCTCGACCGGAAAACTGCATCTCGGAAACTATGTGGGCGCGCTGGACAACTGGGTGCGCATGCAAGATGAGTATCAGTGCTTCTTTGAAGTGGCCGACTGGCACGCGCTTACGACTGATTATGCCGATACTTCGCGAGTGAAACAAAATTCGCTGGAAGTGGCGTTGGACTGGCTGGCAGCGGGACTCGATCCTGAGAAGTCCGTCATTTTCATTCAATCGCACGTCCCGGTTCATGCTGAATTGCACTTGCTATTCTCCATGATCACGCCGCTGGGCTGGCTGGAGCGGGTTCCGACATATAAAGAGCAGCGGGAAAACATCAAGGATAAAGATCTGGGGACGTATGGATTTCTTGGTTATCCTGTGCTGCAGTCGGCGGATATTTTGGTGTACAAAGCGCATGTGGTTCCAGTGGGCGAAGACCAGGTCGCGCATGTGGAACTGACTCGCGAGATTGCCCGGCGGTTCAACGGATTTTACGGTGAAGTCTTTCCCGAGCCACAGTCGTTGCTCACGATCGCACCCAAGCTGCCTGGAACCGACGGGCGCAAGATGTCGAAGTCGTATGGCAACACCATTCTGCTCACCGACGCGGAGCCGGTGGTGCGGCAGAAGCTGAAGACAATGGTGACTGATCCGGCGCGGGTCCGGCGGTCGGACCCGGGGAATCCGGATGTTTGTCCGGTGGGCGATCTGCATAAAATCTTCAGCGATAGCGCTACGCTGCAGAAGGTGAATGTCGGATGCCGGTCGGCTGGCATTGGCTGTATCGAGTGCAAAGGTTGGGCGGCTGATGCGCTGGTGCAACTGTTGAGTCCGATGCAGGAGCGGCGTAAGAAATTCGAGGAGAATCCGCGGCTGGCTTGGGATATTCTTGAGGCAGGAAGTGAGCGGGCGCGTACGGCGGCGGCCGAAACCATGAATGATGTACGCAAGGCGATGGGAATGTCGCTCGCGTATGAGCCGCCAGCGGGGGAAAATGGAAACCAGGATGGAAGATAGAATCGTTGGCACAACGAGCGGCGCCGCACCGGAGTTTGCGCCGCCTGCGCTTGTCGCGAAGCAATCGGCGCGCGCGAAGCCTGCTGGAAAATTCGATTCGCAATCAGAAAAGAAAGAAGAGAGCGATTCTCCTTTCGCTGTTTCCGTGACCGATGTTTACGAAGGGCCGCTCGATTTGCTGCTGGATCTGATTCGCAAGCAGGATATCGATATCTACGACATTCCGATTGCGCGCATCACGGCGCAATATCTGGCGTACGTGGAAAAGATTCGTGAACTGGATGTGAATGTGGCAGCGGATTTTATTTATATGGCCGCGGTTCTGATTCACATCAAGTCAAAGATGCTGCTGCCCCGCGATCCCTCGGCAAAGGCTGAGGAGTCAGAGGATCCACGAACTGAGTTAGTCAACCGGTTGCTTGAGCACGAAAAGTTCAAGTCGGCGGCACAGATGCTTTTGCAGAAGCAGCAGATTGAAGAAGCAGTGCTGACGAATCCGGCGTTGAAAGAATTCATGGATGCGGAAGGCACCGAGCCAGAGATGGCCGCCGACGTGATCGATCTGGTTAAAACCTTTCAGCAGATTCTGGAGCGCGTGCGCACGCGGCCGATGATCAATGTGAACGAGGAAACCGTCACTGTCGGCCAGATGATCGATTATCTGCGGCGGAGGCTGGAGTTGGAATCGAGGCCGATCCGGTTGAAGCAGTTGTTGCTGCGTGTTCCCTCGCGCCAGGCCTTGGTATGCATGTTTCTCGCGTTGCTTGAAATGGTGCGGCTGCAGGCGATTCAGGTTCGTCAGGATGAATTGTTTGGCGAGATCGCGGTGCGGAAGCACACCGGATTCGAAGCGGTGATGGCTGAGCAGGCTGCAGTGCGGGATGATTGGAGATAGTAGAGCTATCAACTGATTTATGAGTCTAAAAGCTCAACTCGAAGCCATCATTTACGCGGCGGAGACGCCGATCTCTACTGAGCAGATGGTTCAACTCGTCAAAGAGTCGGTGATTGCCGAAGGCGCGGCAGACGACAGCGAAGTGAAGTCGCGAGTGCGTGCTGCGCTGGAGGCGCTGGCTGCGGATTATGGAACATCCGAGCATGGAATTGAGATTCGCCAGGTTGCGGGTGGGTATCGCATGTCCACCAAGCCGGAGCAGCACGAGATGGTACGGAGTTTCGCCAAGAGTCTGAAGCCGCCGATCCGGCTGTCTCTGCCGGCTCTGGAAACGCTGGCGGTTATCGCGTATAAACAGCCGGCCACGGTTCCTGAGATCAATGAAATTCGCGGCGTGGATTCCGGTGGAGTAATTGCGACTCTGCTGGATCGCAAGCTGATTACAACTGCCGGGCGGAAGCAGGTGATCGGGCGGCCGATTCTATATAAGACAACCAAAGAATTCCTGATGCGCTTTGGTTTGAAGGATGTCAACGAACTGCCCAGCATGGAGGAGTTCGAAAAGTTAGTAGCAGAATCGTTTCAGTCCGAGCTGATTCCGGCGGAAGAACGGACGCAAGACAATTCCAATTCTTCCGAGCGGAACTCCGAACCTTCCGATCTGGCCGAGCCCAACATCGATGCGGTTCCAGAATCCGCGGCGCAAAAAGAATAGTAATCACACATTAGACTGGGAAGGCTCGCACATATGCCCGCTGAACGTCTGCAAAAAATTATTGCCGCTGCCGGAATTGCTTCGCGCCGCAAAGCCGAGGAATTAATCAGCTCAGGCCACGTGAAGGTGAATGGCGCTGTGGTCACGGAACTCGGGACCAAGGCGGATCCGGAGGCCGATCATATTCGGGTCAATGGCAAGCTGCTGCATGGGGCGCAGCATCACGTCTACCTGCTGCTGAACAAACCCAAAGGTTATGTGACGACGGTGAGTGATCCGGAAAAACGTCCCACCGTCATGCAGTTGATTCGTGGAGTGAAGAAACGGGTTTATCCGGTGGGCCGGCTGGATTATGCCAGCGAAGGTCTATTGCTTTTAACTAACGATGGCGCGCTCGCGAACAAGCTGATGAAAGCGGCGTCGCAAGTTTCGAAAACTTACGTGGTGAAAGTTGCGGGAGCGCCCAGTGCAGAATCGCTCGAGAAATTGCGCGCCGGAGTTTCGATTGAGACGGAAAGCGGCCGAAGAGTGCGGACTGCGCCCGCAGGCATCCGGCTGGTGAAAGAAGCCAATAATCCGTGGTACGAGGTGACGCTAATCGAGGGACGCAACCGTGAGATTCGGCGGATGTTCGAGAAGGTCGGCCATCATGTGGAGAAGATCAAGCGCGTCCGCTATGGGCCGCTCACCCTCGATGTTCCTCCAGGGGAATTTCGCGCGCTCTCGGAGGCCGAGGTCGATCGCCTGCGCACCGCGTGCAACAAGCCGATGGCAGGACCCAAGCG
>JBAWBG010000270.1:0-2380 GCA_049589695.1 Candidatus Sulfotelmatobacter sp.
TTTTGTTGTGCGAAGAAAGGCGAAGATCGCCTTGAGGTCGTCGTCGGTTAGATTCTTATAAACCATCACGGGCATGATCGGGCTAAGCTCGCGGGCTCCGACCTGTCCGGTGCGCATCACGGTCAAGAAAAGAGCCTCGTCGTAATAGGAGATTCCGGATGAATCGGGCGTGATATTCCCGCTCGCGACAGTGCTCCAGGGCCCGTGAAGGGAAAGCCTCCAGCAAAGTCCATACCCGAAACGTTTTGTCCCCGTACTTGAGGTGTATGGCAGTCGCTACAACCGGCCTGGTCGGCAAGATGGGTTCCGTATTTGAGCTGGTCGGAGAAGCCAACGTCGACGACCGGTGCAGTAACCGGCTCGGGCGCGCTGCGAATCAGGTACTTTACGGGAAAAATGATTTCGGTGGCCGGAAGTTGGTTGTGGACAGCAGGTAGGGACCGCAGGTAGACGACAACGGATGCCAAATCTTCATCTGACATATTGCGGTAGTGTTGGTAGGGCATGATGGGAAAAAGAGCGCGGCCATCGTGGCCGACGCCTTCGCGTATGGCGCGGGCTAGTTGATCATCGGTCCAACTGCCCGCTCCGCTTTCCGGATCGGGCGTAAGGTTCGGGGCCACGATGCGTCCGGGCAGACCAGCGTAGGGCAGCACCTCGCCGGAAGCTTCTTTGCCAGCCACCATGGGCGTTCCCGGGGCGGTCCAGTCATGCGGGCTGTGACAATAGATGCAGCTGCTCAAGCCCGTCGCGATATACCGACCTCTCTTGAGCCGTTGCGGCGTACGCTCGAATGTGCGGTTCGTGAGAGCACGCGCCTTGGGGCCGAAAAACGGACTCCACCCGATGGTCAACGTGATGACGATAGCCAACAGGACGACCAACGAACCTAATGCGATGAGAAGCCATTTCCCGAATCGTCTCATTTGACGGCATCCCAGCCGTTCAAACGGAATGGCCTTTCGCCTTGACGGCCTGCTGAGCAGCCGCGAATACATCGCGTGCGGACGTCGTACCCGCTACGTGCTCCGTACCCGTGATTCCGAGCTCCATCCATCCCGCGTTCACGCTCTCAAACATTTCTTCGGCAGGTCCAGTGTGGCCCTTCGGGACGCCGAACTGCTCGAACGCTTCCGCCCACCCTGCACGCGGGACGGCAAAGGCTTTTACGTCGCGTTTTAGGACCTCACCCAATTGTTCCGCCACTTCATCCGCGCTTACCATCGAACCGAGCTCGATAACGCGATGCCCTGACCACGCCGGACCGGTCAGAAGTTTTGCTACCTCTGCGCCGATGTCGTTTGTCGCGACCATTGTTGATTTCCGGTTTGTAGGATTGTAGAAGACCGGCAGCGTTCCGCCTTGGGCGGCCTGTAAGCCGAAAAGAAAGTTTTCGAAAAAGCCGCCTGCGCGTACAAATGCGACCGGAGACGGCAGGCTGCGAAAACCTTGCTCCAAAAGCGATAAGGCCGTGATCATCCCCAGCCCGCTTGTGCTATTCGCGCCCATCGACGAAAGCGCTACCACCCGCGGCGGCACTACCTTGGTCAGCGCCTCGACATAGTTCGCAATCACGTCCTTTGCTTCTTTGTAATCAGGCGAAGGGGCCCATACAGTCGGCAACATAACAAACGCGCCCTCAACACCTTTGAAAGCCGCCGCTATGGCGGTTGCATCGTTCCAGTCTCCATCCACCAACTCCACGCCCTGGTCTGCCCACTTCGCCGCTTTCTCACGATTGCGCACAAGTGCTCGCACCTGTTTGCCTTGCTTCAGCAGATGCCGCGCGGTGCCGCCCCCAACGTTTCCAGTAATTCCCATGACTAAATACATGGTCGTTTTCTCCTTCATCGCATTCTCCTTTTGCCTCGTATTTGGCCGCCCATCCAAATGAGCGACTTAAGGATTGGATGCGCTGACAAACCATTGGTTGCAAAATAAGCAGCGGTTACAGACCACTGGTTGTAAAACAACAACCGGTTGCAAGGACTGCCGAAACGGACTAAGCTATTGAAGTGACATCCACATCACCAAGTCGCCGGGTAGAGCGTAAGGAGAGGTTGCGGGGCGAAATTCTTGCGGCTGCCAGCAAAATGTTTGCCGATCGCGGCTACGAAGCCGTGACGCTTCGCGCGATCGCTAAAGAGATCGGCTACACGCACGCCGTGATCTACCAGCATTTTCCTGACAAATGGCATATTCTTGCCGAGTTGAGCAGGGAGACGATCGGGCTGCTGATTCAGAACTTCGACGCGATTGCCGCTGAACATCCTGCACCGAAAGAGCGTCTTTTTGCGACTTCACGTGGCTTGATTCAGTTCTGCACTGCCCATCCACAGCAGTTCCGCAACGTCTTCTTCGGGCCGGAGAACCGCAACGG
>JBAWBG010000271.1:0-5981 GCA_049589695.1 Candidatus Sulfotelmatobacter sp.
TGGCGCCAAATAGCCAGGTGGGACGCAACGCGTCGTCAAGCGGGATCATGGGAGCGCGTCCGCAGGCCATGTGCAAAAGGTACAGCAGCGTCTCCATGAAGTTGTCCGGCTGCACTGGACATCCGGGGACGCAGACGATCGGGATATTTGCCGTCGACTTCCACTGCCATCCCAGATAATCGGGAAGGCCCATACAGCCCGTTGGATTGCCTTCCATGGCATGGATTCCGCCGTAGGTTGCGCAGGTTCCCGCCGCGATCACGGCCCAGGCGCGAGGCGCAAGCCGATCGATCCATTCACAAGTAGTAATCGGTTGACCGGTTTTCTGGTCGGTACCCATCGACGCCCAATAACCTTCTTGCTTGTTGTGCTCGTTGGGAATCGAACCTTCGACGACCAGAATGAAGGGAGCGAGATTGCCCTCGGCGGCAAGATGGAAGGGCTTCAGGAAATCGTCGCCGTTCTCGATGGCGAGAAAAGGATTGTGCAAACGTACCTTGGGAATCCAGGGCATTGCTCCGAGGAGAATGTCTTCGATGCCGGGCTGAGTTGCCGCGGTCATAGCGATAGTGTCGCCGTCGCAGCCGAGGCCAGCCGTGATCCAGAGAATGTCGATTTCCGTAATCGAGCTTGGAGCGGGCAAGTTGCCTTCTCGAATCTTTGTGGTGTCGGCCACTCGATTTACTCCGGAGGAATTAGCGATGAGGAAGCGATTCGGCGAATGCGGCGCGATCCGCTTTCTCAGCGCGTATTCTACATAATTCGCCGCGCAGGGACAGAGAATTAGAGAATTGCGGTGAGCTGGCAAAGCCGGGATCGACAAAGCGCACGGCAACAAAGCGACGATCAACAAGGCGAATATTTCAGAGCGCGGCCAAGCGCCGCTGCACCAGCAGGAAGTAAAGGGCCAGCAGAACGAGTAGAAATCCGTTCACTCCGAGAACAAGAGGCGCGGTGAAGACGGGGACCAGCCATCCGGACAAAAGATTCCCCAACGGCATTCCGCCGCGGAAGGCGACGTTGTAAACGCTCATGACGCGTCCGCGCATCTCGTTGGTAGTGATCAATTGCACCAGAGAATTCACCGTGGCGAAGACCGCCATCATCGAAGCGCCGACAAAAACCAGGAGGGTGCCGCTTAGCGCCACCGATTTGGAGAAGGCGAATCCGGAAATTGCCGCGCCCAGGCAGATTAGCGCGAGGAGAGCCACTAGTCCCTTGCGCTTGAAGTTTCCCGCGCTGGCAATCATCAGCGAACCGAAGATCGAGCCAAGGCCCATGAGCGCCAGGAGATTTCCGTAAGTCTCCGGACCACGCCGGAAGATATCTTTTACAAATACAGGGATGTACGTACGCATGGGCATGGCCAGCGCGGTCATGCAGAAAGCCAGCAGGATCAGGGCTTCCATGGAGCTCTGTTTGCGGGCGAACTTAATTCCCTGCTTCAGGCTGAAGAACATGGACTCGCTGGTCCTAACCGGCAGAAAGCGGGCCGTGATGAGCGAAAGCGAGATGATCGGAGCGAGGAAAGAAACCGCATTCAGACCGAAGCACCATTTTTCTCCCAGCTTGGCTAAAGCCTGCCCCGCCAGCGCCGGCCCAACCATAACCGCGACGTTGAACTGGATCGAATTCAGGGCGATGGCATTGGGCATGTCGTCCAATTCGACCAGAGTTGGAATCAGTGCCTGATAGGCCGGGCCGCCAAACGACTGCGCCAAGCCGGAAATAAACGAGAGGCAGAGTATATGCCAAACTTGAACCAAGCCGGTGGTCACCAGAATCGTAAGCAGGCCGGCAGCGGCCATCTGAACATACTGAGAGCCCAGCAAAATCTTTCGCCGTTCCACGCGATCGGCCACCACACCGCCGATCAGGGAAAACATAAAGATCGGAATCCCGCCGAGAAACTGGTCGAGAGCCAGCAAAAACGCCGAATGGCTGAGGCGGTAGATGAGCCAGCCTTGCGCGACGATCTGCATCCAGGTGCCGATGCTGGAGGTGCAGGCGCCAATCCACATCAAGCGAAAATCGCGATATTGAAATGCTTTAAAGACCCGACGGATCACTCAGGCGTCCCCATTCGCTTCCGCAAAAGCCTAACATGCGGCTTCGGCGGTTCGCGAAGACCGGCATTTGGCAATGAGGAGCACATCGTGAGACGTTATAGATGATTGAACGTCAACCTTGGCTCCAGCTGTAGCCAGATAGTTTTTGTAATGTTTTCTGAACAAGTCTTTCGCTATGAACTTTGATGTGAACTCTGATGTGAACTTACTCATGAACTACGATGCGATTCTGGTTGTTTCCTTCGGAGGCCCGGAATCTCGAGAAGAGGTGATTCCCTTCCTTGAAACGGTGTTACATGGAAAGAATGTTCCGCGGGAGCGGCTTTTGACGGTTGCGGAGCACTATTACCATTTCGGAGGTAAGAGCCCGATTAACCAACAGACTCGGGATCTGATCGCCGCATTGAAAACTGAACTGGAGCAAAACGGGCCTGAGCTTCCAATTTATTTGGGGAATCGAAATTGGCGTCCGCTGCTGCCGGACACGCTGCGACGGATGAAGCAGGATGGCATTCGCCGTGCCCTCGGCTTCATCACCTCGGCGTACAGCTCTTATTCAGGATGCCGCCAGTATCGAGAAGATATTGCGCGAGCGCAGAGCGAAGTTGGGGCCGGAGCGCCAGAGGTTGATAAACTGCGGGTGTTCTTCAACCATCCTGGATTCCTAGAGGCTACGGTCGATCGAGTGCGAGACGCATTGGAGGACCTTCCGGCCAATGTGCGGCAGAATGTGCAGATCATTTACACGGCGCACAGTATTCCGATGTCGATGGCTAATACGAGCGAATATGTAGCGCAACTGGAGGAAGTGAGGAAACTGGTTTCGGCAGAAATCGGCGAGACAAATCATGTTTTGGTCTATCAGAGCCGCAGCGGCGCTCCGAGGCAGCCTTGGCTGGAGCCGGACATTCTGGATTGTCTGCGCCGGGTGAAAGCGGAAAATCTGGCATCGGCTGTAGTGCTGGCTCCCATCGGCTTTCTCTCCGATCACATGGAAGTGTTGTATGACCTGGACATCGAAGCCCGTCAGCTTTGCGATTCGCTTCATCTTCCGATGAGCCGGGCGAGCACGGTAGGAGTGCATCCGAAGTTTATAAGCATGATTCGGGAACTGATTCTGGAGCGGACGACGCCAGGTTCAGAACGGCGCGCTCTGGGAACGATGGGGCCTCGCGTTGATGTTTGTCAGGAGAATTGCTGTCCTGCACCGCAAAGGGTGGGCGGCCGCACTCAACCTAGATTGACGCCGTAGCTTTCTGCGGATCGTAATCCGTCGCTTTCGGACGACCCTCGATCAAGTGCATGGTGTAAAGAATTGTTTGAATGACGCGTTCATCTCCGATGGCCGTGTTGATCATCACGTGATAGAGGGAACGAGTGGGCCAGGCAGCTTCAAAATAATGTTTGACGTAGGCGATGCGTTCGCGATCCACGGTATCGACCAGAGCCTCGGCTTCCGATTGCTTGGCCCCATCCCGCACCAGGCGGCGCACTTTTTCCGCCCGTGGCGCATAGAGAAATACATGAAAAGCGTCCGCGTGTTCGCGTAAAAAATACGGCGCTCCACGGCCGACGACGATGGAGTTCCCTTCCTGAGCAATTTTGGCGGTGATTTCTTCCATCATTGCCATCATGCGGTCGGTATCAAATGTCTGACCGCTGAGTTGCGAACTGCGCTCGTAACTGCCGCGCCAGAAAGTTTTTGCCATTCGGTAAAAGCGGCTGTCCATGCGCTCATCACAGCGCATTACGGCCGAAGGATCGACCTCCGCGAGGCGAGCGATCTCCTCGGTGAGCCGCCGGTCCCATAGGGCCCATCCCAGTTGCTTCGCCAGTTGTGCGGCAATCGAGCCGGCGCCGCTCCCGTACTCCCGCTCAACGGTGATGAGGCGAAACATGGAACCCCTCCCGTCTAGTGTACTGCCATTGCGCCCGGCCGACCTTTTTTCATCAGAAAGACCACAGGAATCATGGCCAGGATAGCCCATCCCAGCAAGCGAAAGTCATCGATGTAGGCCAGCATGGTGGCTTGCCGCTGCACCGTACTCTCAATCAGAGCGTAGGCCTGCTGAGTGGCGTAGGCTGCACTCGCACCATGCGTCTGCATGGCCTGCGTTGCACCTTTCAGCGTTGACTGGAACGCGGGGTTGCTGGCGCTGAGATGAGTGGACAAATCATTCATATGAACCTGGCTGCGGCGGTCGAGCAAGGTGGTGACCAAAGAAATTCCAACGCTGCCGCCAATATTACGCGCCAGATTCATCAAGCCGGAAGCGGCATTATTTTTTTCCCGCGGTAAATAGGCGTAGGCCGCCGTGTTAATAGGAACGAACAGGAACGCCATCCCAGCCGCCTGGAGCACGCGAGCCATGGCCGTGGTGTGGAAATCGATTTGCAGATCGAAGCTGGTCATGTGAAATAACGAAGCGGAAAGCATAACGAGGCCGAAGACCAGCAGCCAGCGCGGACTGTAACGCGAAAGCAAGAATCCCACCAGCGGCAGCAACAGCATGATGGTGAAGCCGCCAGGCATCAAAGCCAAACCAGATTTCTCCGCCGTGTATCCGAGCAAAGTTTGCATGAATAGCGGCAGAAGCAGCGTGCTGCCCAACAAAGCAAACCCCAGCATGAACATCAGGAGATTGGAGATGCCAAACGTCCGGTCGCGGAAGAGATGCAGATCGATGATGGGATCTTTGTGTTTCCACTCCCAGAAGATTACGAAGATCAATGACGCCGTGGCGATTATGGTAAGTGTCAGGATAAAGTGCGATGCGAACCAATCATCGCGCTGCCCCTTGTCCAATACGACCTGCAAGGTTCCCAGGCCCAGGGCCACAAAGCTCAGACCAATGTAGTCAATAGTTGTTTCCTTCAACTTGCGGCGCTTGAAATAAGGAGGGTCTTGAATCAGCCGTGAGGTGAGCAGAATAGAGATGATGCCGACCGGAATGTTAATGAAAAAAATCCAGCGCCAGGTAAAGTTGTCAGTGATCCAACCTCCGAGAGTCGGACCAATTGCGGGAGCAGTGACCACGGCGACGCCGTAGACGGCAAAAGCCATGCCCCGCTTCGCTGGTGGAAACGTATCAGCGAGTATAGCTTGCTCGCTGGGTTGCAACCCACCACCTCCGGCGCCTTGCAACACGCGGCAGAGGATAAGCGTTGCCAGATTCGGAGCCAAGCCGCACAGGAAAGAGCTGATGGTGAACAGGGCCACGCAGCTCATGTAAAAATTCTTGCGGCCCATGATCGACGACAACCATCCGCTGAGTGGAAGCACGATGGCGTTGGAAACAAGGTAAGAGGTCAGAATCCATGTGCTCTCATCCTGCCCGGCGGACAGGCCACCTGCGATGTGCGGCAAAGCCACATTGGCGATAGAGGTGTCGAGCACCTCCATGAAAGTTGCCAGAGTAACCGTTATCGCAATGATCCACGGATTGATTGCAGGACGCCAAATGTCAGCGTTTTCAAGGGGCGGCGCCGCAGCACTCATTGCCGGATCCACACCTTCGGTTCAACCGACATACCGGGGCGCAGCAATTGATCTTTGTTTTCGCCGGGGTCGAGCACGATCTTAACGGGAATGCGCTGCACCACTTTCACATAGTTGCCGGTCGCGTTCTCCGGAGGCAACAAGCTGAAACGGGCGCCGCTGGCCCCGGCAATGCTGTTGACCTTGCCGTTATATTTTCTTCCGTAGGCGTCGACCTCGATGGTGACGGGTTGGCCAATTTTCATTTCACGGAGCTGAGTCTCTTTAAAGTTGGCGGTGATCCAAACATCGTTGAGCGGGATCACCTTCATCAATTCTTGCCCGGGTGCTACATTCTGTCCGACGTCGACAGTACGGTCGCTGACAATTCCCGCGACCGGGGAAGTAATCTTCGTGTATTGCAGGTTCAGTTG
>JBAWBG010000272.1:0-4543 GCA_049589695.1 Candidatus Sulfotelmatobacter sp.
GGCCGACTCCAATGAGCGCAACCACGCTGCCCGCTAAGGTAACCGCGCCCAAAAACAGGATGGAGTTGACCGGAGTTTTGTATCGCGCGTGGAGCCGAGTGAACCATTCGGGCAGCAAATGATCCCACCCCGCTACCATGGGTAGCCGCGTGCTGGCGCTGAAGTACACGCTGAACGACGTTGGATAATTCATGAACAACAGAACGATCGTCAGCGGGACGATGAAAGCGGCCAAACCAAAGGCGCGTGAGCCAAGGCGCAGCGCCTGCGGGATGGGCCCCACCACATCCACGGCCTCGGGCGAAACGAACGCCAGGATCGAACTGGTCGCGAAGATATAAATGAGCGCGATGAATGGGGCCGTGATGAGCACCGAGCGGGTAAGATTGCGGGCCGGGTTGCGACACTCTCCGGCGAAGATCGCGACATACTCGAAGCCGCTGAGCGCACCAAACATCATCTTGGCGAAAACGCTGAGGCTGAAAAGAGTTAGTGGCGGCATCGCTATTCGAAGCGGATGATACTCGGTGAGCGTTCCACGCCAGCGATTCAACAGCGGGGCGACGATGAGTATCGCGAGCGTGATTAGCGTAGCAATGCCGCCCGCATTGCTGATCCATTTGGCCAGGCGAAGCCCCAGAGCGGACATCAGCATCATGGCGAGAATCAGCGCGAAAGAAACTACGAGGATCAACCACCGGGCAGAGGCGATCCACGCGGCGGCTGGGCCGAGAGCGTAGGCTATAAAAGTCGTCGTGACCAAGCCGATCACTGCCACGTACAGCATCACAAACAGCCACAAATTCCAGGCCACCAAAAATCCAACCTGATCTCCGAACGCGAGTCGCGCCCACTCGTACAAACCGCCTTCGAGTGGCATCAGCCGGTTAAGGTGAGCGACCACCATTGCTAACGGGATGAAAAACAGAACGAATGCAACGAGCCAGAAGACGACCTGAGCGGCTCCCGCCTTGGCCGCAGTTCCGAAAAAATCGAGAACGATCACCAGCAGAACTTGCGCCATGACTAAGTCGAACAGGCCAAGTTCTTTGCGCAGTTCGGCGCTATCGGGTTGGGCATCGGCTCCTGCAACCCGCACCGGGATATTGTTTGCCATCGTCAATTTTTTCGTCCGGATCGCGTATCTGCGATGCTGAGTAGACTAGCGCCGCCATTTTGTCATACTCACCGTTGGTCGGGTGCCGTTACGTGTGAATATTAGGCGTTTCCTTCGTTTGATTGGTGCTAGCGCGCTGGAAGATGGCGGTCGCGATAGCTCGGGATTGTCAGAATTGGGAGATCAGCATCTTGCGACAATGGCGCGCGATCTGTCGCTCTTCTTCCGTCGGGATGATTTTGATTTTGTCCGGCGTGAGCCCCAGCGCTTCAAGGCCCTGGGTTGCCGCGGTGCGAATGCTCTCGCTGTGTTCTCCGATGCCTCCGGTAAAGACGAGCAGGTCAGTGCCTCCCAGCAACGCGAGGTAGGCTCCAATCGTTTTTCGTACCGAGACGGCGAAGATATCGAGCGCAAGCTGGGCTTTCTGATCTCCGGAACGTGCACGCGCTTCGAGCGCCCTTACATCGCCTTCCCCCGAAGAGAGAGCGAAAAGGCCACTCCGATGATTGAGCAGATCTTCGAGTCCGTCCGCATCGAGCTTTTCGTTTCGCAGAAGATAGATAATAACGCCCGGATCAAGGTCTCCGGATCGCGTGGCCATGGGAACACCGCCCGTGGGAGTGAGGCCCATCGTAGTATCGATCGACTTTCCATTCCGAAGTGCACACAGACTCGATCCGTTGCCCAGATGAGCGAAGATGGCTCGCCGTGGGGTCTCTGCGCCAAAGTGATGCACCAATGACTCGTAAGAAATCCCATGGAAACCATAACGGCGAATCCCCGCGTCGAAATAGCGTTGCGGGAGCGCAAAATGGGATGCTACTTCTGGAATAGTCTGATGAAAAGCGTCGTCGAAACAGGCAAATTGCGCGGCCGACGGGAAAATCGACTGTGCCGAAGCAATCAGCGACAGCGCATGGGGAATATGCAACGGCGCGAAGTGAGTTGCCATGCGTAGCTCGTCGAGCACGTGAGGTGTGATGATTTGATGCCGGGTAAGCCTGGGTCCTCCATGTACGACGCGATGGCCAACCGCCGCGGGTATCCTGTCGATATGTACCTTGATCGACTGAGCGAGAGCATCAAGTGCGGCGCCTTGCGATTCGTGGATGCAGTCGCGCTGCAAAAGCGGAATTCCATCGGACGAGCGAATATGTAACGACCCGTTATCTCGCCCAATACCTTCGGCGCTCCCCGTCAGCAACGGTTCTTCGTCGGTCGCGCCGGGATGATAAATACCGAACTTCAGCGACGACGATCCGCTGTTGAGTACGAGGATGAGGCCATCTCTCTTGGCAGAGACCTTTTCCATTTTTAACCCGGCCACTTCCAGTTGCGAATCTCTTCCTTATCGATGCCTTCGGCGTGAGCGTAGCTGATGCTCTCGATAATCTGACCCTTCAGCCATTCTTTGACGTGAGCGCCAATGGACTGCAGGCGCGGAACGCGGTCGATGACATCGATGGCCAAATCGTAACGGTCGATCTGATTGATAATTGCAAGTTCCAGAGGAGTATTTATATTTCCTTTCTCCTTGTATCCACGCACGTGAATGTTGTCATGGTTCTTGCGCCGGTAGCTCAGTTTGTGAATCAGCGAAGCATAAGAGTGAAAGTTGAAGATGACGGGCTTGTCGGTGGTGAACAGCGAATCGAAATCGCGGTCGGAGAGGCCGTGCGGATGCTCTGTGTCTGGTTTGAGACGAAAGAGATCCACGACATTTACAAAACGAATTTTCAGATCTTTAAAGTGCTCCTTCAGAATTGCTACCGCGGCGAGAGACTCCATGGTTGGGATATCGCCGGCGCACGCCATCACCACATCAGGATCTTCCCCGTCATCGGTGGAGGCCCACTCCCAGATGCCGATACCCTTGGTGCAATGGATTACGGCATCCGCCATGGTGAGGTACTGAAGATGATCCTGCTTGTCCGCGACAATTACATTCACGTAATCGCGTGAGCGGAGGCAATGATCCGTTACGCTGAGTAGGCAGTTGGCGTCCGGCGGCAGGTAAATGCGCACCACGTCCGGGCTCTTATTCGTAACCACGTCAAGAAACCCAGGATCCTGGTGGGTAAAGCCGTTATGATCCTGCCGCCACACCAAAGATGTGATGAGAAGGTTGATGGATGGGATTGGAGCGCGCCAGTCGAGTTCATTCTTCGATTTCTCCAGCCACTTGGCGTGCTGGTTGAACATGGAATCGATGATGTGGACGAACGCTTCGTAGGTCGAGAAAAAGCCGTGACGGCCGGTGAGCACATAGCCTTCAAACCAGCCTTCAAGTGTGTGCTCGCTCAATATCTCCATGACGCGCCCGGCGACATCGAGTTCGCCGCCGTCGGCGTCTTCCGGTTTGAATTCGGCGAGCCAGGTTTTCTTCGACGCAGCATAAATCGCGGTGAGCCGGTTGGACGCCGTTTCATCCGGCCCGAAGACGCGGAATGAGTTCATATTGCGGCGCATGACCTCGGCGAGAAAATGTGCGAGGACGTCAGTGGCCGGAGCATACATTCCACCCGGCGCCTTCACTTCCACGGCATAATCGCGAAAGTCGGGCATGGCGAGTTCTTTGCGCAGCAGCCCGCCGTTGGCATGGGGATTGGCCGAGATGCGGCGTGTGCCGGAAGGCGCAAGCTCTTGCAATTCCGATATGAGAGTTCCATAGACATCGAAGAGTTCCTCGGGTTTGTAGCTGCGCATCCAGTCTTCCACGATTTTCAGGTCCTTCTTATTGGTGACTGGATCGGCTACCGGGACCTGGTGTGCTCGCCACGTACCTTCCACCTTGTGCCCACCGACCTCCTTCGGTCCAGTCCATCCTTTCGGAGAGCGAAGTACGATCATGGGCCACCGTTGGCGCGTCGCTTTTCCAGCAGAGCGCGCCTGCTGCTGGATCGCACGAATCTCCAGAATGCATTGCTCCAGAGTGAATGCCATTTTCTGGTGCATCACAGAGGGATCATCGCCTTCGACGAAATAAGGTTTGTGGCCGTATCCGGTCAAAAGCGCTTCTAGTTCCTCGTGCGGGATGCGAGCCAGGATCGTGGGATTCGCGATCTTGTAGCCATTGAGGTGCAGGATGGGCAGGACAGCGCCATCGCGAATCGGGTTCAGGAATTTGTTCGAATGCCAGGAGGTGGCGAGCGGCCCGGTCTCGGCCTCGCCGTCGCCAACCGCGACGGCTACGATGAGATCAGGATTGTCGAAGGCGGCTCCGTAACCATGCGAGATGGAATAGCCAAGTTCTCCACCTTCGTGAATCGACCCGGGAGTCTCGGGCGTGCAGTGCGAACCGATTCCGCCGGGAAAAGAAAATTGCCGGAAGAACTTGAGGAGACCCGCTTCATCACGGCTCTTGTCGGGGTAAATCTCAGAATAATGACCTTCAAGATAGCAGTTGGCAAGAGTGGCCGGAGCGCC
>JBAWBG010000273.1:0-4023 GCA_049589695.1 Candidatus Sulfotelmatobacter sp.
ATTTGTTCCTGCGCTTCCTGAGAGATTCCGTTTTGCGTCATGCCCGCGCGCAGTTTGGCTTCGATGTCCCGCATGCGGGCTTCGGAGCGTTTAAAGCCCATGGCGCGTCGCAAATCTTCGGCTTCGCCGCCGCTGAAATTTGCGGCAATCATGGCGATACGCAGCAGTTGCTCCTGAAACAGCGGCACTCCCAGCGTTCGTTTAAGCACAGGTTCAAGCGAAGGATGCGGATATGTGACTTCTTCGCGTCCCTGGCGGCGCAAGAGAAATGGATTCACCATCTGACCGACGATTGGTCCCGGCCGGATAATTGCAACCTGCACCACAATATCGTAGAAGCGTTTTGGCAGCAGACGCGGCAGGCACGCCATTTGTGCGCGGCTTTCTACCTGAAACATGCCTACGGTATCTGCCTGCTGGAGCGTCGAATAGACTTTAGCATCATCGATTGGAAGGTGCGCCAGATCAACCTCTTCATCATAATGTTCGCGAATCAACTCGATGGAATCCTTGAGTACTGCCATCATGCCCAAGCCGAGCAGATCAACTTTGACGATGCCCATGTCGGCGCAATCTTCTTTGTCCCACTGCACCACGACGCGGCCGGGCATGGATGCAGGTTCGAGCGGGACTACTGAATCGAGTTGTCCCTGACAAATTACCATGCCGCCGGAATGCTGTCCGAGATGGCGCGGCATATCCTGCACGGCGAGACATAGTTCATAATATTTGTGCAGGCGTGGATGTTTGAGATCGAGTCCGGCATCGCGGAAGCGGTGATCGAGGGCATCGTTCTCGTCGCGAAATTCCCAGGTGGCGACGGCGGCGGAAATTTTGGCTAGCGTTTCCGGATCCAGCCCAAGCGCTTTGCCCATTTCCCGCGCCGCCATGCGGTTGCGATAAGTGATGACATTGGCCGTCATGGCCGCGCCGCGCTCGCCATAATGCTGGTAAACGTGCTGAATAACTTTTTCGCGCTCGTCGCCGCTGGGCAAGTCGAGATCGATATCAGGCCACTCGCCGCGTTTTTCGGAAAGAAAGCGTTCGAAGAGAAGTTCCAAGCTGATGGGATCGACGGCCGTAATGCCCAGGGAATAACAGACGGCGCTGTTGGCGGCTGATCCGCGGCCTTGCACCAGAATATTTTCTTTGCGACAGAAACGAACCAGATCCCACACGATAAGAAAATATCCAGCGAGCTTGAGTTTTTCGATGAGGGCCAATTCTTTTTCGATCTGGCGCTGAGCCCGGGCTTGCACGTCAGCTTTCGCGCGGCCATAACGCTCGCGAAAACCTAACCATGCGCGGTCCCGCAGAAATGAATTCATGGTCTCGCCTTCGGGAACAGGATAGCGAGGGAATTCGTAGCCGAGGTCGTTGAGTGTGAACTCGAGACGCGAAGATAATTCAAGTGTGTTGCTGATCGCTTCCGGCAAATCGGCGAAGAGCTGTTGCATCTCCTGCGGCGATTTCAGATGACGCTCGGAGTTGCGCGCCAGTAAACGTCCGGCGGTCGGGAGTGTGCGGTGATGGCGGATGGCGGTGAATGCATCGCACAGTTCGCGATCTTTCCCAGTGGCATAGCAGATGCCGTTGGTGGCCAGCAGAGGAAGATGGAGCGAGCGCGCAATTGCGATGGCAGCACGATTGCGAGTTTCTTCTTCCCGATGAAAATGGCGCTGCAACTCGACATACACATTGCCGGGATCAAACACTCCGATCAGTTGTTCGACTTGTTGGCGGGCTTTTTCGATTCCGCCGTCCTGCAAAGCGGCGGCCAGAGGTCCATCTGCGCCGCCAGTAAGGCAAATCAGGCCTTGGGCGTGCTCTTCCAGTTCTTTTTCGTAGACAGCCCCTTCACTTTTTTTATTGCGCAACTTCATTTTGGTGATCAGACGGCAGAGGTTTTGATAGCCGGGGCGGGAGGAAACAAGCAGAGGAAGACGGAAGGAATTGCCAATTGTCGATTGACGATTGCCAATTTGAACAGGGGCAATTGTTGATTGCTGATTTTTGATTATTGATTGATTGAGGTGGCAGGTAACTTCCGCTCCGATGTGCGCTTTGATCTTGAGTTTTTTTGACGCCATGTGAAATCGTGGGGCGCCGTAGACCCCATTGGTATCGAGCAATGCCATGGCGGGCATCTGGAGCCGCGCGCAAATTCCTGCTAGATCCTCCGGCAGCGAAGAGCCTTCGAGGAAGCTGAAGGCTGAGCGGGCATGAAGCTCGATATACATCAGTTAAAACCTTCACCACAGAGGACACAGAGGAATACAGAGAAACAATCAACAATCAGCAAACAAAAATTCTCTGACTCAGTCATACGTGCCTTCCACGAACCAGCCTCCGCCGAGCAGATCATGCACAATGCGGTAGAGGGCGACACTCTCTGCATTCTGCAAAGCGATATCCCATTCATCGCGCGCCCAGGCTTCCCGCTCCCACCAGTCGCCGGAAGAGCGCCAGGGGCCGGCCTTCCAGAGAACATTGCCCTGCACTTCTTTTTTCTTCGAACACACCACGCGTGCCAGTTCCCCATTTTCCATGGTCACAGTGGCCCGCAGCGGAGGGCGGAACATACGAAGCGCGACGATAGCGGATTTATCTTCCACCGCTGTTGTTGATGAGCGTTTTTTTGGCGCAGATATTTCTTGTGTCAATCCGGGCGCGAAGCGCCGCATGCGGAAGCTTTCTGCACGATGCGTGTCCAGCAACTCCAGTGAGCCCACGCTAGATTCACCAACCAATCCGGCAATGCGCGCCAGCGTGAGTTCCAATTTTTCCGGTTCTGGCGCTGGTGGCAGAAACAAGCCGCCTTGCGCTGATCGTGGCCGCGCCGGTTCCGCGGCAAGATGAATTTTCAGGATAGGCGCGCCCGGAGGATGCGCATTCAAATCCAGTTGCAGTAGCTTGAGAAAAAGCTTTGGGTCGAGCATAGGAAGCGGCAGGGTAAGGGTGCGATGAAATTGCTGATTGTTGATTGCTGACTTTTGATTGAGCGACGAGAAGCTTTCGAGTTCCAGCGTAAGCCGTAATTCTTGAGTGTGCAGCGCGCGCGAGGCCAAACGCGCACAAATGTTCTCCAGTAAACGGTTCAGCAGAAAGGCTAACGGCTCTAACAACACGATGGGGTATTCCAACTCAACTGCTTCTTCAAATATCGGAAGCACTTCCACCGGCACCAGAGTGCGCGAAGCCTTGCCCCGCGCCAATTGCTGCAGACGTAGACCTTCCTGGCCCAGACGCTCACTCAATGCCACTTCTGGCAGTGTGGCCAACTCTCGCAAATTACTTACCCCCCAGCGATCCAATGTGGCGGCCAGATCTGAGTTTTTTTGCCGATCGTTTTCTTTATTTTTTTTCTTCCCTTCACATCCCGCGGCTAACAAAACTTCCACGGATAGAGATCCCAATGTCTCACTTTCTTTTCCGGCAGGGATCACAGTCAAGCCGGGGAAGCCGTGAGCTGCCAGCAAGGCTGCATCGGGATTCGAAGCTAGGGCAACGTTTCCATCGAGTCCAAGTTCTGCGGCGCGGCGAAAAAGGTTGCGAGCGATTTCCGGCAGCGAGCCGAACAGAGATTCCATGCCGGCGAGATCAAGAATTACGGTGTCGGCGGCGGCATCTTCCACGCATGGTGAAAATGATTGGGCGCAATCCAGCAAAGCGGCGTGCGCCACGGATTCCTGCACCGGAGAGCGTGGGCGCAGCGTCAATTCGGAACATAATTCAGCCTGAGTTTTCGTCATTCCAGCCGTAATACCTACGCGGGCTGCAACTTCATTCACAGCAAAAACTTTTTCCAGTGGAGGTTTGCCTTCAAAAACAGCCAAAGCCAGTGCGCGCTGTTCCGGTTCGGCGCGCAACAATGCGGCCACGGGAAAATTCGGCACGAAGATGCAGGCAAAAGACACGACACAAATCCTGTGAGCAATAAATCATTGATTCATTCAAAATCCTTCATCCCGCCCATGCGGTTTTGCTGGTGAATATAATCTCGGCGGAACGAACCGGTTTGCG
>JBAWBG010000274.1:0-5824 GCA_049589695.1 Candidatus Sulfotelmatobacter sp.
GCTTTCAGCACTGCGATTCAAGCACTCACATCGTCTATCGCCGGCAGCACATTCACCGCAACAAACATCTGAGCCGCTCAGCTTTCGGGTGGCGCAGCGCTTTCAGCGCCGCGATTCAAGCACTCACATCGGCCCGGCTTTAGCCGCCGAGGGCTGGCGCCCTAAACCCAAGCTGTACTCCCGGAATGCCCCGCTTGCAGGATTTTTCTGTAATTCCTATTTCCGCGTGCGGCCCGGATCATTCGTAACTTTCCCGCCTTACCCCGCCTACATAGAATCGCAGCACATGTTCGAATCGCTCCAATCAATCCTCGACCAACTGGGTCTCGACCTCAGCCTCGACAAGCCATGGGATCCGGTGTCCCGTCCAGCGCTCGTAGCCTGGCTGATTTTCTACGCCGCTTTCCTCCTTTATGCCTTTCACGCCAACGGCGGAATGCTCTTCATCGATCTGGCCAATCTGGTTGTCCACGAGGGCGGTCACAATCTCTTTCGATGGTTCGGCCCCACGCTCCAGCTCTGGGGAGGTACCATCCTCCAGTGGCTCGTGCCGTTCCTCCTCGCGGCGTACTTCTTCACTCACCGTCAGACCACCGGCTTCGTTTTCTCCCTGTTCTTTTTCTTCGAGAACTGGCTCTACACCGCAACCTACATGGCCGACGCGCGCGCGCAGGTGCTCCCTCTGGTCACCACCGGAGACCCTGAATTTGCCGAGCACGATTTCTTTCGAATATTCAGCGATCTCGGCGTTCTCAACTACGATACGAAAATCGCCGCCGTGGTTCGCCTTCTAGGTTGGTGCGGCATGATCTCCGTGGTGGTCTGGTTGGCTCGCCGCCCCGCAGGCAAGGCGATGCAGTCGGCAGAAGACACCGCATTGGACGCAAGGTTCATCGACTATTTGAAGAAATGAACCTCAGAGAGATCAAGTAGATCGATGGGGGTGCCCCATTTCTCGCTTCCTTTGCGAGAAGTGGGAATCACACCGCCGTACCCTTCGAAGCGCCCAGAATTTTAAACCCAAGACGAACCCTGCATAGCATTGTTTCCTTTGGTTATTTTTATGACTTAGCGGTTTTATTACGCGCTTAATCCCTCGCGCCCCAACTCGAGCAAGAACTTCTCCAGCCGGTCATAACTCATGGCCATTCCGGTCTGCATGGGCGACCTCAGCACCGCGTCGCGCGTCTCTCGCGAGTTATAAAGAATTGTCTGCGTCAGCCTCGTCTTGCCTTCCAGTTCGACGAGTTCGATTGTGTCCACGGCTTCCCCCGGATACCATGCTTCATCGAACACTTCTATCGCTACAATCCGCTCCGGCGGCACCACTTCGCGAAACACTCCTCCCATTCCCATCTCGCTGCCGTCGCTGTCGTTTCTCCAGACGTAGCGATATTTTCCGCCGGCCCGCAAGTCGACCTCGCACACCGGCATCGACCATCCATCCGGCCCCAGCAACCACTTCTTCAGCAGTTCCGGTCTCGTGTACGCGTCGAACA
Source organism: Candidatus Sulfotelmatobacter sp. (assembly GCA_049589695.1). GTDB lineage: Bacteria > Acidobacteriota > Terriglobia > Terriglobales > Acidobacteriaceae > Sulfotelmatobacter. The sequence goes on from JBAWBG010000274.1 coordinate 1,500, forward strand.
CCAGGTGTCGTGGGGCATCGAATACACGCGTTACGACTATTTCGCGGTCACCATGCGCCTTGATTTTGAAGGTTTCGCTGTTTTTCATCGCTGCCTCCTCGCCCTAAGGCGTGATTTATTTTTCTTCGTCCTCGCAGTGATTTTCTTCCCTCTGATTGTTTTCGATCTGGATGCGCCGCTTTTCATTTCCTGAAGAAGAGTATCCAGCCGCTCGAACTGTGCCTCCCAGAATTGTCGATAGTGTTCCAGCCACTGCGTGGCCTCGCGAAGCGCCCGAGGCTCCAGCCGCCGCGGACGCCTCTGGGCATCTTGTCCGCGCGAAATTAATCCCGCCCGCTCGAGCACTTTAAGGTGTTTGGAAATGGCTGGCTGGCTCATCGCAAACGGCTCGGCCAGGTCCATTACCGAAGCTTCGCCCTTCGCCAGTCGAGCCAGGATCGCCCGCCGGGTCGGATCGGCGAGCGCCGCAAAGGTCGCATCCAGACCCGCCGCCGAGCGTTGATAACCTATAGGTTCCATAACCTATGAGTAATATATTGAGCGATCCGTTCCTATGTCAAGACGATTTTTGTTCCACGATACAATCCCCTTATGCCATCCTGGGCCAGCCGCCTCGGAATCAGCCGCCAGGTTCTCATCAATTCAGCGCGCGCTGCCGTGGCCACCATCGCATCGATGGTGCTGGCGCAAAGCCTTAGACTGCCTGATTTTTATTGGGCTCCGATTTCCACCATCGTCGTTCTCCTCTCCACGGTGAATCCCAAGACCATCGCTTGGCAGCGGTTTGTCGGTACGGCCCTGGGAGCGGCGCTCGGGGCGCTGATCGCAACGTTTTTCCATCCCACCTGGATCGTCTACGGCGCGGGCATTTTCGTTTGCGGGGTTCTCTCAGCCTTGCTGCGGATTGGCAACGCCTACCGCTTCGCCGCCATCACTCTGAGCATCGTCCTGCTGATCGAGCACACTTCACCGCCCTGGATCGTCGCTGTGCATCGCTTCGCGGAAGTGTCGCTCGGGATCGCAGTCGCTCTGGTAGTCGCTGTAGCGTGGCCCGCGCCCGCTAACTCATGAACCGCCGCCGCTTGCGCGTTTAACTTCGTTTGGCTCCGGTAGAATCAAATCAGTATGAAGATCGGAGTGCTCGCCCTGCAAGGCGATTTCGACGCTCACCGCCGCCGCCTCGAAGAACTCGGTGCCGAAGTTGTGCTGGTTAAAAAGCCCGAGCAGTTCGATGCTATCGATGGCCTCGTCATCCCCGGCGGCGAGTCCGGCACGTTCCTGAAATTGCTGGGGGAAAAAGGGTTCGAAAAGCTGGAGCAGTTCGTGCGTCTGAAGCCCACCTTTGGCACCTGCGCCGGCGCAATTCTTCTCGCCACTGAAGTCGAAAATCCAAAGCAATCAGGCCTCGGCGCCCTCGATATCACGATCCGCCGCAACGCCTACGGACGCCAGCTCGATAGCTCCATCCGCGAAGGCAAACTCCTGCAAGCCGATGCAAAGAATAAAAGGGAAGGCTCGCCACTGGAAATGGTCTTCATCCGCGCGCCCAAAATTGAACGCGTCGGCCCCGCCGTCAAAGTCCTCGCCACCGAAGGTTCAGACCCGGTCGCCGTCCGGCAGGGAAGAGTCATTGCCGCCACTTTCCACCCCGAACTCTCAGACGATCCGCGCATCCATCAAGCCTTCCTCCGCTTGGTCGCGGACGCAGAGCCCTAATCGCCGGCGATCTCCCGCAACTTACTCCGTCAAAGTTGGCCAGGGATTCCGGCCGCGGCTGCTGCAGCTCCCCATTCACCCGAAATCTCCAACGCCAATATCCATTTTCTCAAGTAATCCTTGTCCAGAGCGCCCGAACCCACCTTTAATATGGACGCTACATCCTCAATTTGCCTCTGCGATTGAGCCCGTTTGGCCCACTCCAGTTTCGCCACAATAAGGTCCTCGGCCGTCGCTATGATCAACTCTATATTCGAGCCCAGAAATACGTTAACTTTCTGTCGTCTACGGAACTCCTCTTCACTGAACTCGCGCGACTTGCGAATGATAAAGTCCATCTTCCAACCTGTGGCCATATCAATCACATTGAATAGAGACTCTCGCCTCCGAGCCTCTAGCGCGGCATCCAGATCTACATAATATTCGCGTGCCGAAAGAAGACTCACGAACGCACGGAGTTGGTCGGTATTCGTCTCAATTACAAAATCGATGTCCTGAGTCGCCCGCAAAGCGCCGTAGAATGCGCTTGCAAACGATCCGGTCAGCATGTAGGAGATCCCCGCGCGATCAAGCGCGGATATTATTCTCAGAAACACATCGGCGACCTTCATCGCCAGTCCGCTGGAGCTTCTCCCGGTAAAAAGGCTCTCCGGATAAGTTCGCCCACAATCTCGTTCTCACTCCACTCCGGATGCTCTTTTCTGATCCCCGCTTTGGCCATCTCGCGTACGAAAACGCTCATCTCCCATGCCGTCAACAGTCGCTGTTCGCCGGTCAAACGGCCTTGCGCTTGGGTTTGAAGCGACTGCATCTCAGGGCTGGTATCCGTGAAACTCACGTTGCAATGTTACACCCGAATGAAGGGACTCTGCCGCTACTTAGCCGGTAAGAACTCAATTGACATGTCACGACTAACCGGTTTGAAGTCGAAATCCGCAGTCACCAGCACACAATTCGCCTGTTCCGCGAGCTCCACTCCAAACGAATCCACGTAAGGAATCCCCGTCCGTACCTGGATCATTGCGGCTCGCACGGCACGGTCTGCGTCTGCGGCAATCACTCGCAACCCGAAAGCGCCCAGTCGTGACAAAACTTCTTCCATCTCGCGTTGGCCGTAAAGCTTGCGCGTGATTCCAGCGATTTCGCCCCAATGGGGTGCGGAAATAATGGCCCCACAATCTCCCGCAAGATGCTGCTTAATAATATCGGCCACACGCTCCGAGCCGGCTTGGTTGTGCAGATAGCGCAAGACTGCACTGGAATCAAGGACATACGTCACCATCGATCCTCTCGCCGCCACTTACGCCTGAGTCCCTCCGCAGCCGATGCCTTCCCTTTCAACATCCCGCGAGTCTTGTCGACAAGCTCCTCCGTAACTGGCTCCAGGGTTATCTTGTCCCCGTCCTGTGTCACGGCGATTCGCGTCCCTGGCCTGATGCCAAGCGCAGACCTCATCTCGGAAGGAATAACGAACTGCCCCTTGGTGCTTACCGTTGTGATCTGACGATGCATGCTTACATCATACTCCGTTGTAAGACTGCTCGATCCATAATTTTTTCCGCTTGACATTTTCTTCGCGTAACCGTAAGGTTACACATTATGCGGAACCGTTCGGTTACATATTCTTCCGAAGCCACTTTCCAGGCCTTAGCCGACCCTACCCGCCGCGCCGTCCTCGATCTGCTCCGCCGCGGCAGCCAGCCCGCCGGAGAAATCGCCCAGGCCTTCCCCGTCTCCCGCCCCGCCATCTCCAAACACCTGCGCCTTCTCCGCCGTGCACACCTCGTGCGCGAGCATCGCGAAGGTCGTCACCGCGTCTATCAACTGAATCCCGAACCGCTTCGTGCCGTCGATTCCTGGATCGAGCAATACCGCAACTTCTGGAAGATGAACCTCGCCAACTTGAAGACTTTTGTAGAAGCCGAATACGCCCGGGAGGCCAGTCAGTCCCATGCCGCAAAACCGGATACAAAAACCTCAAAAGGAGATCGTTGAAATGAAAATTACCGAAATGAAAATCGCTGACACCAAAATCGCTGACATGAAAACTCTACGCCTCGCTCTTCCTCTGTTTCTGCTGCTTGCCGCAACCGCCGCTCTTTCCCAAACACCTGCGCAAACCTCCGCTCAGAAATCCTTCGACCAGCTCAAGTCCCTATCTGGCGCATGGGAAGGGAAGAATGCGAAGGGCATGCCTATCGAAGTCACCTTCCGCGACACCGCCGCCGGCTCCGCCTTGATGAGCGAAATCCACGGCCACGGCCCCGAGAACATGATTTCCATGATCCACATGGATGGCCCGAACCGTCTCCTGATGACCCATTATTGCGGTACCGGCAACCAGCCCCGCATGGCTGCAACCGCTTCGCCCGATGGCAAAACCATCACTTTCGATTTTTTCGACGGCACCAATCTCACCAGCCCTGATGGCGGCCACATGCAGCGCGTCGTCATCACCATGATCGACGCCAACCACCATAGCGAAGACTGGACCTTCAACGCGGGACAGGGCAAAGAAATGAAAGAATTCTTCGACCTGCACCGCAGCGAAGTCGCACAAAAATAAAGCATGTGAATTACAACCACCGAAGATCCACAAAGGGTGCCCC
>JBAWBG010000275.1:0-2479 GCA_049589695.1 Candidatus Sulfotelmatobacter sp.
CATCCGAGCGTCGCGTCCGAAAAAGCACTAGCGTCATACGGGAGCATCACCTGCACATTGCTCACGAACTGAACTCTGCCGAAGCACGGGTCAGTGGCCTTCAGCTGCGCTGACAAATCTGGCAGGAGCTTTTTCGAAGGCCTCCTTGTGTTCCCTCATGCAGAACAAATAAGTCGTGCCTTTGTAGAGGGAGGTGATCGTGGGGTCGCCGTCCATCCCGCACACCGGGCAGAGACCTTTGTCGGCGGCGAATCGGGGCTGTTTGGTGTAGACCAGGTTCGAGTCCGGGTTCGTCCAGCCGCGTCCCTGGTATTCGATGTTGAAGGCCGTTTCCTCAGCTACGTCACGACCGAAATAGCGCTCCACCGTACGGAAAGCAAGATCCATGCCGGATGTAAGTCCGCCCGAGGACGCCAGATTGCCATCCTCCACGAATCTGGCTCCCCGTTTCAGGTGGATATCCGGGAACTCAATTGCGAAGTCCTCATAGGCCGTGTGAAACGTGGTCGCCGATTTACCCGACAATAAGCCGGTTTTGGCCAGCACATATGCACCTGTGCAAACCGACATAGTAACGTCCGTGCTCTTTGTCGAGGTGCGAATCCATTCCAGCATCGCTTCGTTTGCTTTCTGCGCCGGAATGACGATCACCTTGGGCGCGGGAGCCGTTTGAAAGGTGTATTCAGGAATGATTTTCATTCCACCGCTTGCAATGATCGGTTCTTTCGTCTCGGCCACGGTGTAGAGATGGAATGCAGGACCCTTGCGGCCGTGGAGTTCGACATCCTGGAACACCTCCCAGGGTCCGCAGAAGTCGATGATCACGGCATGGTCGGAAATGGGAAACGCAACCGGGATGCTGCCTTCGGCGGGAGGCGTCAGCGGGTTGGAAACGGGTTTAGTTTTGTCTATGGCGCTCTGGGCCTGGGCTCCGTCCGTCCCGGCAAACAACTTGCCGGCCAACAGGGATGGGATTCCAGCTGCCACACCGAGTGCCGCAGTTCTCTTGAGCAATTCTCTTCGATTCATAATATCCTTTCACTGCTTTTAATGACGTGCTCTGTCTTAATTAGAGGTAATGGATTCGGTGCCTTCGTTCTCTTCGTGAACTCGGTGCGGTTGTCGAAACTAATCAACTATCGTTTTATTGCAATAGCGTCACAACAATTTTTCCCCGTGGCACAAAACCCAGTTCCCCCAAACTAGTTCGTGGTCAAGTCCGTGAAGCGGTGCCGGTAGTCGTTCGGAGGAACATGCAGAACACGAAGAAACGATCTACGGAAACTCTGAATCGAGCCGAAACCACAATCGTTTGCGATCTTTTCCAGCTTGTCGCGCGACTCCTCCAATCGGCGCCGGGCTGATTCAACTCGCACCTGCTCCACGAACCGGGCTGGGGTTGTGCCTGTGTCCTTGAGGAACACGCGCGCAAAGTTACGCGGACTCATGCCGGCCTTGGCGGCAAGCTTTTCTACCGGTAGGTCTTGGCCCAGATTGTCGTGGGTCCAGGAACGAATCTCTGCGATCTGTTTCCGGTCGGAGGCCTGCAGAGACAATGCAGTACTGAACTGCGATTGACCTCCAGTTCGGCGAAAGTACAAGACCATCTCGCGTGCCACCTTCAGGGCCATCGGCGCCCCAAGGTCCTCTTCAACCAGCGCCAACGCGAGGTCCATGCCGGCTGTGACGCCTGCGGTGGTGTAGGTGTTTCCATCGCGGATGTAGATGGGGTCGGGATCGACAGTTACGCGCTTGAATTTATTTCCCAACTCCGCCGCCCATTTCCAATGTGTCGTCGCGCGCTTGCCGTCCAAAAGCCCCGCCGAAGCAAGCAGGAAGGCGCCTGTACAGACGGAGCCGACGCGGCGCACTCGTTGAGCGGTTTTTTGCAGCCAGAGAAGTAATTCCTCATCATGGGAAGCCGTTTCGACGCCGCTTCCACCCGCCACCAGCAGAGTATCGATCGGTCCGCGGAGAGTGCGGAAAGTTTCGCTTCCGGTCAGCATTAATCCGCAGTTTGTGGCTACAGATCTGCTGCGGGTGGTGCTTGCCAGCACGACATTATAAGGTGACTTCCGTGCCGGGCTCTCTTGGACGAAGAGCTCCGCTGCCCGGACAAAGATTTGAAATGGACCCGCCACGTCGAGAATCTGACTGCTCGGCGCCGCCAGAAAGACAATGGTTTTTGATCGATCCAGCGCGGGAAGCAGCTTTCCTGATCTCTTCATGGCACGATGCTAATGACAGAAGCTGATGGCAGCAATGACAAAAGGGTGTCATTTTCTGCCATCCTAAAGTTAGTAGATGGACCGCTCCTCAGTCAGACTGACGCAATTCCGGACGAGTTGTCGGCTACACGGAAGTTAGCCAGAAACGAGCTTCTGGGAAATGCGAAGTGGGTTTTGGGTGAGTGTTGGCGATCAGGACTTGCTTCTCCTTCAGTTCCCACGATTCTGAGATCTATTACTCACACGTGCAT
>JBAWBG010000276.1:0-6437 GCA_049589695.1 Candidatus Sulfotelmatobacter sp.
AAGAAGGCTTCGGCAATGTCCCCATCGAGCAACCGCTCGCGGTTCTTGGTGAATACGGTCACGTCCCAGACCGAGTCATCCATGTTCAAGCCCACGAACCAACGGAACAGCAGGTTATAGTCGAGCTGTTCCATCAACAGCCGCTCGCTGCGCACCGAGTACAACGCTTGCAGCAGGAGCGCTCGCAACAACTTCTCCGGCGCAATCGACGGCCGCCCGGTTTTGGCGTACAGCTTGTGGAACCGTGGTTGCAGTTCCCTCAATGCCTCATCGGTCATGACACGAAGAGGGCGCAAAGGGTGGTCTTGGGGCACTCGCTGCTCTGGGCTTACGTAGCTGAACACATCCAACTGTTGCTCGTCTTTTCCGCGCATGCCTCCTTCTTATCAGGTTGCGCTGTGGAAACAAGAGAGTTTTCTGGTACTGGTCTGCAGCGTTTCCTATTGTCTTTAACTCAATCGGCGGGTGTCATTGAGTAAGTCCAGAACCGATGCAATCTTGACTTGCGGTAGGCCAGAGGCGACTTTGAGCCAATCTTCCAGACTGTGTCCATGTGGACGGCAATCTGTGGATGCCCCGTTGGCGAGCAAGATTCGGACGAATGGAGCGTGGCCACGGTGAGCCGCAAGCGAAAGAGCCGTTTCCCCGAAATCGTTCGTTGTATCGAGGGGTGCTCCCCTTGAGATAAGGAGTTCACCAATAGTCGTGTTGCCTTCAAGCGCGGCCAGCATCAGCAACGTCCAAGAGAACTGATTCGACAGGTTGGGACTCAATCCTCCATCCAATTCATGACGCAGAGAGACAAGGTCCCCCTTCTTGATGAGCCGATGCGCCTCGTCGAAAGTGATCATCCCCTCACCGGGCTTTCATTGTACCAACCCTCCCAGCCGAGTTTTTCCGCAACCTGCTAGGGCCGCGCTGTCCCGAAACCATGTCATGAAAATTGTGCCTGTGATCAAGTCTAGCGATTTACAGCGATCGTTGCATTTCTATACCGAAGTTCTCGACTTCGAGCGCAAGTGGCCCGGATATGAAGACCGCGAGATGGTCAACGGAGTCATTGACCTGGTTCGCGACGGAGCTGAACTACAGCTTTCGCGTCATGCTGGCGACGGTGTCTTCGGCTCCGTCAACCGTGTGTTTGTCGACGACGTCGATGAGCGTTATGCGACTTTTCGCAGTCGGGGTCTGAATACGGCACAACGTCCTGAGTCTCCAATTCACACCGCGCCAGTCGATCAGACTTGGGGACTCCGTGAGTTTGCGGTGACTGACCCAGACGGCAACAATCTCTGTTTCTGCATGCCCAAAAGATAATCGTTGAGACAGGAGAATTGGCCGGCCTTCGGGGGCAATGAATGAAATCACGATCGCAACAATTGGCTAATCCCTACGGCAACACCGGGATCTTGCCTTAGTTAGGCACGAGTGATGAGGCATCAGTTAGGCACGAGTGACGAGGCATCAGTTAGGCACGAGTGACGAGGCATCGAAAGGTTGCGCCAATTTTGTAGCTCCCATCGGCCTGTTGGAATGGCGTCAGCGCTTTGGTGTGGGCATCATCAACCGCCTCTACGCTGGAGTTCTCGATAGCGCGAGCAGCAACACCCGAAGAGCGAAGCCCTCGTAATGCCGTAGGTAAGTCGACGTATCGCCAGGGCGAATCCACGTCAAATACCTCAAGGGGTTCGAGGGCCGCTGCGGATGCGAGTGTCCGCAGTGCACTTTCATCCGACAAAGCAAATGGCCCTGGCGCACCGGTCGGAGGCGGCGGCAGCAGTGCCCTCAACGCCGCAACGAGCGACGCAGCTTCCATCCCTTCGGGCTTGCCCCAAGTCATCACTACAACGTGAGACCCGCGCTTGGCCACTCGCTTCGCTTCTGCAAGGGCGCCTACGGGGTTCGCAGCATACTGGAAAGAGTTAAAGCCCGTTACCAGATCGAAAGACCTGTCTGAAAAAGGCAGACCCTCCAATTCGCCAAGCTGAAAATCGCCATCAGGCACACGAGCCCGAGCGATCGCCAGCAACTTCTCGGCTGCATCCAAGCCGGAGACTCGTGCACCTCTTTCGGCGGCGAACTGCGCGGCCAATCCGGCGCCACATCCCAGATCAAGATAGTTAGTTCCGAGCTTTAGATTTACGCGGTCGAATGTTTGCAAGTAGGCAGGACTACAAGTAGGCTCTTGGATCGCCGCCCAGTCCGCGGCCCCCGAGCCCCAGAATCTGCCATTCGCCATCGAGGTGGTACGCTTTTGATCCATGGAGGCGCACCTTATCGCAAGCAACCCGATTTCGTCAAACGCAGGGCCTGACCCTGTCGTACTCCTACAACGGCACGCGATGCCCTACCCTGTGGCAGCTTCACGGGTGGGCTGCTGCGAACTCCCCCTGGCATGTTCTCCGTCACAGCTAAATCGTTGCGTTCCTGTTACGTCGTTTCGATGCCGACAAACCTCCACCGCTACTCTGGATACTCGCACTTCATTACCACGCCTTCGTGGCTCTTAGTTTGCAGGTCCAGCGAACAGCAGCAGATTCCCGTCCGGATCTTTGACAACGAAATTCTTTGCACCCCAAGGCTGTTTCTTCAACTTCTGGCGAAAGGCAACGCCAGCGGACTGAAACTCAAGAAACAGTACCTTGATCTCGTCGGCTGTGGCGACGGTCAGAGATACCGACAACAGTTCTTCTCGATCGCGGATCGTCGACTCGATTACGGACCCCTCGACACACCTGAGATTGAGGCGCGCCGCGTCGCGACCCACTTGCGCATAAAAGGGAGGGCTGCCGTAACTGAATACAACCGAAAATCCTAGCTTTTCACAGAAAAACTCACATGATCTTTTGACGTCGGCGACGAACAGTTGCGGCTCCACACCGACAATGGTCGCTTTGGCTGGCGACGATTTTACCTTGCGCGATGTGTTGGATAATCCAGTTTTCAGGGTTTGCCAACTATCGAAGCCGTTTTGTTTTGCGACCATTTCTTGCGCATCGCTCAGCTTAAAGCTCGCCGCAAGAATCTCCGAGTCGGACATATTCAGGAAACGGGGCATGATCTCGCGGATTTGTGCGGCCACGGGATAGTGCCGTTCGCGATGCCAACGCAATATGAGCTTAGCTTGCTTCTTAAGATTTTCTAGATTGGGCATGCAGGTCCTCCACGATGAGATCGGGTAGGTGGGCATTGCCCCTTCGGTGACGTGCCGATGCACCCTACATGCGCCGGTTGCAGTATCTACCGCCGTTTTGGTGATTGTCAATCGATTGTCAATCGAGTGTGCAATGCACGTTGGTATGCCGTATAACGAGGGGGCTGACGCAGCCGTACTTCAACACCTTACCGGATGCCCCGCCCGTGGCAGTTTCACGGGTAAGCTGCCGCAAACAAATATGGTTCATCGCAGATAAATTCATCGATGGCTACAGGACCGAACAGAAAATCGGCATGCACGCCACCTACAGCATGTATCCGTATAGCTAGCCTGCTCTCCCGGCTTGATTTTCAAACAAGCGTGACTCAGCACAAGCTTGAGCCGCTTGTTCGCCAAATTCCGGGTCAGTGAGTGAAATCGCGACGTTACATCAACCGACGAAGCGCTGCCTGGACACTGGCAATTTTGTCAGTTGGGGATGACTGCCGACCGACGTAGAAACATTACTAGATGGCAGTCCCCATAGTGATAATGAGCAAAAGCATCTGCACCTTAGGTATTTTGGCACTCACGTTCACTCCGCTTGTGGCTGCACAAAACCAGGATTCGGTCACGCCTGAGGAGAAATCCAGCGCGGAGAGCCGAGGAGTCGGGGTTCTCTTCAACTACCTGAACATGGCAGGTACGGAGAAGGCGAACGAATTTCAACCCTTAACTCAACATGAGCGGACCCAACTCTACCTAAAGACGATGGCAAACCCATTAGGTTACCTGAAGGCTGGATTCTCGGGAGGAATCGATCAATGGGAAGACAAACCTTCAGAGTGGGAACAAGGGGCGTCCGGGTACGGTAAACGATTTGCGAACATCCTGGGCCAGTATTCAATTCAGCGCACGGTGACGTTCAGTCTAAGTAGCGTCTTACACGAAGACAACCGCTATTTCAATTCGGGCAAGAAGGGACTTTGGTCTCGCACTGGGTACGCCGTCGCGAGCGGCATCCTTGCCCGGCACGATGATGGAAGCCGGTACCTCTCAATTTCCCAATTGGGCGGGGTGGCAGCTGGTGCTTTTCTATCTCGCGTTTGGCAGCCTCCGAGCACGCACTCTGCGGGGAGTGGAGCCGTCAGCTTTGGCATCACCATGGCGAGCAACATGGGATTCAGCGTAGTGAAAGAATTTCTTCCCGATCTAGGGCGCGCGATCACAAACAAACGTAAGGGGCACGCCGAGAAAACCTCGCCTGCTCTCCGGCTTGATTTTCAAACAGGCGCGAGCACAAGCTTGAGCCGTTAGTTCGCCAAAATCCGGGTCAGTGAATGAGATGGGGATGTTTCAACAACAATCAGCCAACGCCGCCGCTTTCATTGACTTGAAGGGTTCCCCAGACGAACGGTTTGCGCAGGTCATCGGTCGAACCATTTCGTTCTACCTACGTCGCGTATCGAATCAAGAGTCCCCGGTATTCCTACATGAGAACGGGGAGTCATACCTCCGAGTTTAGCGAAGGCAGATGTTGTCGCGCTCTTCGGCTTATGGAATCACCTGAAAGACGACGCCAGCATCCAGTTTGCCACCAAGGGGAGTCGTCCCGTAAAGATTACCGGAGCCGTCTATCGCTAGCGTTCCTGCTGGGTCTAGTCCATCAGGGCAGGCGGATAATGTGCAAAAGGAATAGAGCGACGTCAGGACCCAAGCGCTGGAACGCTGAACAAGCTTGAATAATGAACCACGGTTGGCGGTGCCTCCCACAACAGTTAGTCCATAGAGCGTTCCATCAGGCTGCAGCGTGGGAGCACCCGAGGGAAATGCCCCATCTGAGCACTGGTTCTTTTTACAAAACGTATGCAAGAGACGGAATCCCCATGGCTCGTGCGTGCCGCGTACGAGCTTGAAAATGATCCCGCAGCCGTCAGAGGTCACCGGGCATGGGACTGTCCCCCCATTGTTCGCCGCACCATACAAATTGCCCTGGCTGTCCAAAGTTATGCCGGTAGGCGCAGATCCATCGCTGCAGTTCGTCTTTGAGCAGAATGTATACAGCAGGTGGTAAGTCCAGCTGCCATCAGTATTGGGTGAAAGTTCAAAGATGGTGCCACTCTGTGCGGCTCCTCCGACGGGTGTGAAACCATACAGATTCCCCAGGCTGTCGCGAATGAGGCCGGTCGGTCCAGTGCCGTCTTCTCCATCCGAGAATCGATAGAGGATCGTCTCCGTCCATGTTCCATTCGATCCCGGCGTCAATTGAAAAACAGTTCCGTGGTAGGCCCCTCCAAATGCAGTGGTGCCGTAGAGGTTGCCCGCACTGTCGGTGACCAGTCCACTATTGGGATCCTCGCCGTCCGTGTTGTTTCCAGTCATGCCTGCGAAATTGTATAACTGCTTCTCTATCCATTCGCCCTTCGGTGTGGGAGAGAGTTCGAAAATGGTGCCGCAGGTTGAGTTGATATTGCTTAACGAACAGTAGTTTGCTCCGCCGGCTTGCGTAGTTCCGTAAAGATTACCTGCGCCATCGAAAATAAGGCCGGCGTTAGGATTCTTGCCGTCATTTCCCCCCAAGAAGCGATAGAGAACATAGTGACTCCAGGTGCCGTTTGCGAAGCGTTTGGCCTCAAAGACGGTACCTGTCTCGGCAGGATATCCAGTCGCGGTTCCGAAGAGATCTCCCTGGCTGTCGAGGATCAATCCTCCGTCCGACCTTGGGGTTCCGAGATTGAAGATAACCTTTTCCGTTGATTGAGCCCATGCACTTTCTACCAGGAGAAGCGCCATCATGGCGAAGGTGCGTCCAACAAACAGCAGCGATTTCTTTTGGGTGTGTAACAGAGTCGACGTCATGACTTACCTCGATTCGAGGAAGTACCGATTCATGCCTGCCAAGGGCGGCAGACCAGGTTGATCCCGAAGACTGGCATACTCGCTGTTCCGTGTCAATAGCGACGCTATACGTAATGCAAATCGAGCAATAGTCAAATGCAGTGAACGGAATCAATGCCGGCAAGTAGGACGGACAAGATTCGAGTTGGTTTCGTGCAGGATTCCAAAGGCTATTGGTGCCGTTGAGGCAATTGTTGTAATCGGCGATTACGCTCAAAACCCTGAAACTGCTTCCGAAACGCCTTCCTCATTCCGTAACTTCCCACAAAATAACGAACGCCCTGACCTCTTTCGAGATCAGAGCGCCCGGGCAGCCCTCCCCAGAACTGTCACTTCAAAAATTAAAACGCGCTCCGCATTCTGCAAATAGCTCTCTCGTGCTATTTCGCTGTCCCAGACGTCC
>JBAWBG010000277.1:0-43812 GCA_049589695.1 Candidatus Sulfotelmatobacter sp.
CTACAAGCTATCGTTGAAGTTCGATAATCCCGAAGCGCGGCTGGCGCACGGATTTCCGCTGGATACGCAGCAATCCGAAGTCAAGGACATGCTGGGAGCCGAGATGAACACAGGTCACCCTTTTCCAGAGAAGCAATTCTAGAAGAGCGTTTTGGCAACAGCTATCAGGAGAACACCGTGGCTTCGAAGCTCGAATGGAATCGCCGCAGTTTCATCAAGGGAGCAGCCGTGTTAGGCGCGGCGCCGCTCCTATCCGGAGGCAGTATGGCGCAGCAACAGTCAGATCCATCGCAGCAGGTTCCCGCCGGAGAAGTGCCGAAGAAGCCGCTGGGACGCACCGGAGTGCAGGTTTCCGCTATGGGACTTGGCGGATATCATCTTGGATCGGCGGAGACCGATCAGGCTGCGATGGAGATTGTCGCCAAGGCTTTCGATCACGGCGTGAGATTTTTCGATAACGCCTGGGAGTATCACGACGGTTTAAGTGAAGAACGGCTGGGCAAAGCTCTGAAAGGGAAACGCGATCAGGCGTTTGTCATGACCAAAGTCTGCACTCATGGTCGCGACAAAAAAGTTGCCATGCGCATGTTGGAAGAATCGCTGCGCCGGCTGCAAACGGATCATCTCGATCTGTGGCAGATTCATGAAGTGGTTTACGAGAACGATCCGGATTTAATCTTTGCTCCGAATGGCGCTGCCGAAGCACTGGCTGCGGCCAAGCAGCAAGGGAAAGTTCGCTTTGTAGGATTCACCGGACATAAAGATCCGGAGATCCATTTGAAAATGTTGTCGCACGATTTTCCTTTCGACACGGTACAGATGCCGCTAAATTGTTGCGATGCGACCTTTCGCAGTTTTGAAACGCACGTGCTGCCGGAAGCGACTCGACGCCGAATCGCGGTGCTCGGAATGAAAAGCCTGGGAGGGAGTGGTGAACTGGTAAAGCACGGCGCGGTCACTCCCGAGCAAGGGCTGCGCTATGCCATGAGTCTGCCGGTGGCTACAACAATCAGCGGGGTCGATACCATGCAGGTGCTCGAACAGAATCTGAAAGTAGCGGTAAATTTTGCGCCGCTCGGCGAAGCGGAGATGCAGGCGCTGCGCGACCAATGCCGATTTCTCGCTTCCGATGGCCGCCTGGAGTTATTTAAAATGACGACCAAATATGACGGCAAAGTCGGCCGCGAGCAGCACCACTTCCCTACCACACAAGAACTGCCGATATAGATGCGGCCCGCAAGAGTCAGCGCGTCCGCAAAAAGGCGACATGTTTTCTCGCTGCCTTAGGCGGATTGATACGCGTCTGGGTTTAAGATTTAACCACAACCCGGCGACAGGCCGTTGCCCCTAGTGTTATCTTTTATCCCTACTAGAAACTCGTAAGGTTGGAGGAATATACCAATGGCTCAAGTAAAAATCACTGTCCGTCCGAATGGTCCGTATCGGGTGGAGGCGCCGGAGGGTTCGATTGAACTTGTCGATGCGAATGGCACCTCGTATGACCTCACCGGCAAACCGGCATTTTCGCTATGTCGTTGTGGCGGGTCCGTGAATAAGCCTTTTTGCGACGGCACACACAGCCGCATTGGTTTTCAGGGTGCAGAACTGGCGGTCAAGAAGGCTGACCAGTAAATGAGCGACAAAACTGACCGCGAACTCGGAATGAACCGCCGCATTACGCGGCGTGATTCCCTCAATGGAACCGGCCGTGACTACGGATGCTGCAATCATGCTGTTGGCAGCTATTCGACGGCGATTTAAATCCCGAAAAGTCTCCTAACTATTACCCGCCTGCGGTTACTGGGATGCACGGAAGTCATCCGGGCTAATTCGATGCAGCGCATGCCTCGCGCGACGGGACTTTTTGGGATACAGATGGCACGCCACAGGACACCGGGCGAAAGTTTCAATCTTAGGCGCGAAGGCTCGCGTTCTTAGGCTCGATAACCACGACGACTTTGGCGGATAAGTGATCTGACTAAGAGCTAGGCACGCTGCTTCCGTTTATTGAAATTCATCAATCCAGGAATGGCGGGATTATTCTCGGGGGCATTGTCGGTTCGCGCGAAAGGTGCTCGACCCAAGCGCAGCGGCAGACCGTAATGGTGAGCCAGTTCGGTGGCGCCTCCAGCGAGGACGAGAAGCGTAACCAGAAAAATAGCGGCGCGGCGCGGGGCTTGTTCTCGCCGCGGAGCCAAAAGAGCGATGAGCGCACCCAGGACTAAGCCAGTAACGAGACCCCCGACGTGCGCGGCATTATCTGTAACGCCGGATGCCGCTCCGAAAGCTAGATTAAAAACAACAAACACCATCAAACTGCGGAGCGGGCCCGACAGCGCACTGCGGGGCACGGAAAATTCGCCCAACTTGAAGGCGGCGATGAGCGCACCGGCTAGACCGAAGATTGCTCCGGAGGCGCCGACGCTCATCACGTAAGGGTTCCACATCACGCTGGCGAGGCTAGCTCCCAGGCCCGAGATAAGGTAAACCGCTGCGAAGGTCCAGCGACCGTAGAGGGATTCGCTGAGTGCGCCCAGATCCCACAGGCACCACATGTTGAAGGCGATGTGGATTAGGCCGCCATGAACGAAGACGCAAGTCAGCAGCCGCCACCATTCGCCCCTGAGCGTGAACGCACCGACGTTAGCGCCCCACTGCACTAACACTTGCGCGGGGAATTCCATGATGGTGGAAGACGACAGTGCCATTCCCAGGAATACGGCAACGTTGATACCGAAAAATATTTGCGTAAGAGTGATCGTGGATTCGCCGCGGCGGACCCACGGGGTGCGCATCACGGGCTGAGGCGCATCGTCGGCGATCTCGCCACGCTGATACTTTTCGTGCTGCACGCACCACTGGCAGATCTTCTTGCCAAAGGTAAAGCCGGGTAGCTGGCGACCACATCGAACACAATTTGCCATGGATACTAAAGATTATCAGCAGTTTGGGGGAAGGGAAAAATCTTTAACACATAGGGCACAGGGGTCACGGGGCAATGCGAAACTTCTCCAAGCTTCTGCTAGTGGATTGTTTTGGTTTTTCTCGACATGTAATCCATCAGCAGGTATTGGCCTAGTGTATGGGGAGTGGTGAAGTAGGCTTTGCCGCGGCACATCTCGCTGACTTTTTGGACGAATTGAACCAAGCCATAATCGGAGGCGAGCATGAACGTATTGATGAGGACGCTGGCGCGCTTGCATTTGGAAACTTCTTCCAGCGTCTGGCTGACCACGAGCGGATCGAGGCCGAAGGCGTTTTTGTAGATGCGTCCGTCTTCGAGCGTGAGGGCGGAGGGTTTGCCATCGGTGATCATGACGATCTGTTTCATGTCTTTGCGCTGGCGCTGCAGAATTCTTTGCGCCATTCGCAAACCTTCGCGGGTGTTCGTGTAATAAGGGCCGACTTTGACGCGGGCGAGTTGAGACAGGGGAACTTCTTCGGCGGAGTCATGGAAGAGAACGAGCGAAAGCGAGTCGCCGGGATATTGCGTACGAATTAAATGCGAGAGCGCCATGGCAACTTTTTTCGCGGGAGTGAAACGATCTTCGCCGTAGAGGATCATGGAGTGGGAGCAATCGAGCATAAGCACTGTTGCGCATGAGGATTGATACTCGCATTGATGAACCTGCAAATCGGAGTATTCGATATTGAGCGGCAGGGTGAGGCCTTCGCGCTGGATGGCGCTGGAGAGTGTGGCAGTGATGTCAAGGTTGAGAGTGTCGCCGAACTCATAGGTCTTGGAAGACCCGCTGGCTTCGATGCCGGTGGAAAGATCGCGAGTGTCGTGGCGTCCGAAACTGGATTTGCCGAGCGAGCCGAGCAGGTTGCGGAGTGATTTGAAGCCCAGGAAGTCGAGGCTCTTGTCGGTGATTTCGAATTTGGCTTGTGATTGATTTTCTCCGAGTTGGCCACCGACGCTCGACGGGCGAGATGCGTCCGGCGGCTGATCGATGGAGATGTAATCTTCCTGTTGCATGCGCTCGATCAATTTTTCGATGAGCTCGTCGAGGTCGCCGTCCATTGCCATCTGTTGCAGACGTTCGCGCATTTCGTCGTCGAAGGCATCGCCATCCATAAGGGCCTGCTCGATGGCACGCTTGAGATCGTCGAGCGTCTGCTCGCCTTCGGGCATTTCATACCACATGTCGCTCTGGAAGCCGCTTTGCAGCAGGTAGTCGGAGAGCGCGCCGAGCAAATCTTCCATGCTCATTTCGCCGGCGGGGTCGGGGACGTATTTGGAGTAACGAATGCGTTTCATGAAAGCAGCTTTCGGCTATCTGCCACGAGCTTTCAGCAATGCACGAGCTAGTTAAACTGTCTTCTCTGCCGGTACGGTGGCTCTTCTTTCTCAAAACTTTTTTCGGAGCGCGGCTCGGGCTTTTTTTCTCCTGCTTTGAAGACGCGCTCTTCGTTGCGGCCGATGCGTTTGTGAGCGTGCAGTCCTTCGAGAATGAATTCGGCGGCGGAGACTTGTTGTTCTGGACTTTCTTTTAGAGTAACCCCGAGCGGACCCAGCTTATCGATCAGGCCCTGAATTTCTTTCAGGTTCTCGAGCGCTTCCGCGGCGGAGACAGAATCCGATAACTGAATCTCGCCGCCGAGGTCGAACCACTGCACGATTTGCTGCACGTTGGCGCCGGTGAAGTATTGGTCGTAGGTTTTTGCGATAGCCGAGCGGATCAGTTCGCGGCCAACGAAATCCGCTCCTTTGATTTCGCCTTCGTATTCCAATTCGAGTTTGCCGGTGATGGCGGGGAGCGCGGCGTAGATGTCGCTGACGCGCGGCACCACAAGTTTTTCGTCGTTACGAAGGGCACGGCGCTCGGCGTTCGAGATCACATTTTCCATCGCGGAGATGGGCAGGCGCTGGCTGACGCCGGAGCGCTTGTCGATTTTCTTATCTTCGCGGGCAGCGAAGGCGATGCGCTCGATCACTTCCTGAACGTACACGGGCATATGCGAGGCGTGGCCATTGCGGCTGGTCCAGGCTTCCTGCGCGGTGATGGCGATGCCTTCGTCCACGGTTGCTGGATAGTGAGTGCGTATTTCGGAACCGATGCGGTCTTTCAGCGGCGTGATGATTTTCCCGCGAGCGGTGTAGTCTTCGGGGTTCGCGCTGAAAACGATGGCGAGATCGAGCGGCAGGCGAATGGGATAGCCCTTAATCTGCACGTCGCCCTCCTGCATGATGTTGAAGAGCCCGACCTGAATTTTTCCCGCGAGGTCAGGGAGTTCATTGATGGCAAAGATGCCGCGATTGGCACGAGGCAAGAGTCCGTAGTGAATCGTGAATTCGCTGGAGAGTTCGTGGCCTCCCCGCGCGGCCTTAATCGGATCGATGTCGCCGATGAGGTCGGCGATGGTGACATCAGGTGTGGCCAGCTTTTCCACGTAACGATCATCGGGGGTGAGATAAGAAATTTGCGTTTCATCGCCATGGCGCGCGACCTCCTCGCGGCAACGGCGGCAAATGGGAGCGTAGGGATTGTCGCGGATTTCACAGCCTGCCAGGTATGGCATGTGCGGATCGAGCAGCGTTGTAAGCGCGCGCAGGATGCGGCTTTTGGCCTGTCCGCGGAGGCCGAGCAGAATGAAATTGTGGCGCGAGAGAATTGCATTCACTATTTGCGGCACTACGGTGTCTTCGTATCCGACGATACCGGGAAAAATGGTGGAGTCGTCGTGCTGGCGCAAGCGGGTGATGAGGTTATCGCGGAGTTCGTCTTTCACGCGGCGAGTGCGCAGACGTTCTTCAGAAAATGGACTGCGGCGCAGTTCGCCGAGCGTGCGTGGAAGACTCATGAGGAACCCCCGGGGAAATACTTTTCTGGATTATACGCGGTTCGGGCTTCGGCTTTCTGTCGCGTTCAGCTTGCAAAATCGTTAACACAGGGGACACAGAGGGTCACAGGGTAACCCAGACAAATTAATGGACGTGGCCGTTGCCGCCGGCTTTTTCGCGGGCGTGCGCGGCGCGATGGAGATTTGGAATGACGGTTTCGAGATAGGTGATAAGGATGGAAAGACGGTCAGCCTCGGAGCGTAAAGAAAGCAATTTCTGCTTGAAATCCAGGTCGAGGGGCAAGGAACCAGCTAGATAGAAAGATAGCAATGCGGGGTCGGCCGCGGAAAGATCTTGTTTGGCTCCGGCGATGGCCAGCAGCTCGGAGTGCAACTGAGCGGCTCGCGCGGCGTCTTCCTGCGGCGGCGCACCCGGCTCATCGTCGATCATGAGAACTTCGCCCTGCAGAAATGTACGATCCTGATTCACGGCCACGATTTCGAAGCGGTTGCGGCCTTCAGCCACCAGATCGAGGCGACCATCGGGATACTCTTTCACGACGGTGATGATTTCGGCGGTGCATCCGACTTCGGCGAGACCCTGTTCGAGAGCACGAACCACGCCGAAAATGCGGTTCTGCGCCAGACATTCAGCAATCATTTCTTTGTAGCGCGGCTCGAAAATGTGCAGCGGCAGAGGAGTGCTGGGGAGTAAGACGACATCGAGCGGGAACAGGGGAATGAGGGAAGGCACCGGCGGATCTCCACAGGGGTGGCGAATCTTGATTGTACCTTACCTCGGCGGCGGTCCAAAAAAGGCCAACTGGCAAAGCGCGAAAGCATTCAGCCGCTTAAGCGCTATTTCGCCGGCAGGTTGAGTGGTGTAGAATTTGGGGCTTAGCGACGCACCCCCCGGATCCTCGTCTCTAGAGGACTTTCTCCTATGGATGAGACGCCCGACCGTGTACCGACCGCTACCCCGCGAGAGGATTTAAGTGGCACAGTTCTTGGCCGTCTCCAAGTTATGGCTCGACTTGGCGGCGGCGGCATGGGAGAAGTGTGGCGCGCCGAAGATCCGAAGCTGCGGCGCACAGTCGCAGTCAAGCGGGTTTCCGCCAGCGGAACCGGCAATCCCACCGAAGCTGCTCGCTTACTGCGTGAGGGACAACGCCTTTCAGCACTAAACCATCCGAATATTGCCAGCGTTTATGACGTGTTGGAACAGGATGGGGAAGTCTTCCTCGTCATGGAATATGTCGAGGGTCGGACTCTGCGACAGCGCTTGTACCAGTCACTCAATGTCAGCCAATTTTTCGAGATCGGCATTCAGTGCGCGGATGCGCTCACAGCGGCTCACGAGCGCGGGATTCTGCATGGTGATATCAAGCCCGAGAACATGATGCTTACCGAAGCCGGGCAACTAAAGCTGCTTGATTTCGGAGTTGCACGGAACCTAGCCGGCGCGGGAAGTGTGAGCAATGCTGACGTTACGCAATCGCTCTCGTCTTTCTCTTTCGCTTCTAACGCTTCTGTCGCTTCTATCGCCGGGACCCCGAGTTACATGGCGCCGGAAGTTCTAATGGGAACGCTGCCTGACTTTCGCGCTGACATCTTTTCTCTGGGAGTGGTCTTTTACGAGATGCTCGGCGGTCGGCATCCTTTTCTCGGTCCTACTCCGGCGGCCACGGCACTGCAAATCGTACAGCAGGAGGCGATGCCACTCGAAAAACTCGGCCACTCGATCCCTGCACCGCTGACGGAAGTTGTGGCCAGGATGCTACACAAGAAGCCGGACGAGCGCTATCAGACTCCGCGTGAACTGGCTGCCGATCTGCGCGCGGTACGTCTGGGATCACGACCGGTAATTTCCGGCGCGCATAGTTTTCTCGGGCAACAGAACTGGAAAGTGTCACTCTTCGGAGGTATTGTTTCTGTTCTCGTGCTGCTCGCCATTTTTATCGGGCGTCATCGGGAGCGATTTTTTCCCAGTTTTCATTCAGTCGCATCACCGGCGGTGAAGACGCGGCCGTCGGTGGCAGTGCTCGGTTTCAAGAATCTTACGGATCGGCCGGACAAGGCTTGGCTTTCTACGGCACTGGCGGAAATGTTCAGTGCAGAGCTGGCGTCGGGAGGCAAGTTGCGTCTGGTGTCTGGTGAGCAAGTTGCGCGGGCCAGCCGCGACGTACCCTGGAGCCTGACCGATATGCCGAAAGATTCCCTGCCTCGCCTGCGCGCGAATCTTGACACGGATTACGTGACGACGGGTTCTTACGCCGTGGTCGGGGAGGGAGACAAGAGTCAAATCCGGCTGGACTTGCGCTTGGAAGATACGGTTGCCGGCGACACGATTGCGGAAGAGGCAGCGGCGGGAAGCGAGGCCGATCTCTTTGATCTGGTATCGCAAATTGGCGCGCGGATGCGCGCACGTTTGGGAGCTGGCCAGGTCACCAGCGAGCAGGCCTCTCAGGTACGTGCTTCGCTGCCCTCAGATCCGGAAGCGGCCCGTCTTTATTCGGAAGGGTTGAATAAGCTTCGTGCGTTCGAGACCCTGGCTGCGCGCGATTTGCTGACGCAGGCAGTCACAGCCGATGCAAAATCTCCGCAGCCTCACTCCGCTTTGAGCGCAGCGTGGCTGGAACTGGGTTACGACAGCAAAGCCAAGGACGAAGCGCAACGAGCTTTCGAGCTGTCGACAAACCTCAGCAACGAAGAACGCTTGTGGATGGAGGCGCAATATCGAGATCTGAACAATGAGAAACCCAAGGCAATCGAACTTGCCCGCACGCTGGCCGATCTCTATCCCGACAGTCTTAGCTACGGCCTCCGCCTGGCCAATCTGCAGGACAATAGCGGTGATCCTAAGACAGCCTTCAATACCCTGGAAGCTTTGCGCAAACTTCCGCCGCCCTCGGGAGACGATCCTCGAATTGATCTGGCGGAAGCCACTGCAGTTGAAGCGCTGGGAGACTACAAGCGCGAACAGGAAATATCGGTCGCGGCCGCCAAGAAGGGTGAGTCGCGTGGGATGCGTCTGGTGGTTGCGCAGGCTCGCTTGTATGAAAGTACGGCGCTGCAGCAACTGGGAGAAAGCGATCGTGCGAGCGCTGCCTTGGCTCAGGCCAAGGTTTTATTTGCCGGCAGCGGCGATCTTAAGCACTCGGGGATGACGCTGGTGTGGTCGGCTGACGCTCTAAAAGGAAAAGGTGACCTGGCAGGGGCGCGCAAGCAGGCGGAGGAAGCGTTGGTAGTTTTTCGCCAGATCGGCAACCAACTCTATGCCGGGCAGGCGCTGAACGAGATTGGCATTGTGCTAGCCGATGAGGGAAATCTCACCGAGGCGAAAAACTACTACGAGCAGGCTCTGCACAATTATCGCGAAGCAGATTACAAAGTGACGATTGGGGACGAACTGGGAAACATCGGCGAAGTGCTCGATCGCTTGGCCGATTTCGACGGGGCGCGAAAGAATCTGGAAGAGGCGGTACAAATTTTCAACGATGTCGGCGATAAGGATTCCGCCGGCATCGTCGAAATTGAACTTGGGGATGTTCTCGAAGAAGGTGGCGACCTGCCGGGGGCAACGCAGCGTCTGGAACGCGCGCTGCAGTTGGAAATCGAGACGGGAAATAAATCGGCGCAGGCCTCGACGCTCTCTGCTCTGGCGGGCGTTCTACTCGATCAGGACGATTTGAACCAGGCTCGCGAAAAGAGCGAACAGGCGCTTGCCCTGCTAAGAGACCTCAAGCGCGCCATACCGTTGGCTGGAAGCCTGGTGCAGTCCGGGGAGATATCGCTGGAAGAAGGAAAGCCGGCGGACGCCGAAAAGATGGCGAGTGAAGCGTTGCATGAACTGGAGTCAACAGCTTCTCCGGCGCGTTCCGCCGAGGCTTATTCCCTTCGGGCACGGGCTTTGTTGGTGGAGAATAAAAAGAACGAGGCGCGGGATGACGCCCAAGAGGCGGGGACATTAGCCGCCAAAGCCAGTGACCGCAATCCGAAGTATGATGCCGCATTGGCTGCCGCGCAGGTTGATTTGGCCGAGGGAAAATTTGCTGAGTCTCGAAAGGAACTCGCGCCGATCCTCTCCCGGCCGAGCAACTCCGTCTCAGTACCGTACCTGTTTCAGGCGCGCTTGACGATGGGTGGGATCGGGCTGAAGTCAGGCCAGGCTAATGCCGCGCGCACACAGCTTACTTCGCTCGAAAAACAGGCGCGTGAAGAACACTTCTTTCTTATTGCGCGCAAGGCGGGAGCGCTGCTCGCTGCGTCCTCGCACTGAATTCTGCCTCGCGCTTCCTGCGCTTAGGCGATCGCGCGCAGGTCTTCGGCTGCGCCCAAGGCGAGATCCGGCTCTGCGAGTTTTTCTCCAAAGGAAGGGGCGGAGTTGACATCGGAGACTCCGTAGAATAAAAGCACGTCATGGAACTCGCAGGGAAAGTTGTGGTTGTGACCGGCGCTTCGATGGGAATCGGGGAAGCGATTGCCAAGATTTTTGCCGACCAGGGAGCGAGCGTGATTATGCTCTCGCGAGATGCTGGCCGCGTGGAAGCGGCGCGGGGGCGCATTGGCCATGCCGAGCGAACCCTGGCGATGGCTTGCGACGTGAGGCATCGCGAGGAGATTGACCGGGCCATTGGGCTGACGATGCATCATTTCCAGAGGATTGATGTTTGGGTGAACAATGCGGGGCATGGGCTGCTCGATTCCGTGGCTGAAATGGATATGGCAGCGTGCCGGGAAATGTTCGAGACAAATTTTTTTGGCGCGGTGGCCGCGATGCAGGCGGTGATTCCGGTGATGCGGCAGCAAGGCGGCGGAACGATCGTCAATATTTCGAGCGTAGCCGGACACATTCCCATGCCGTTCCATGCGGCATATAGCGCGACCAAGTTTGCCATGAATGCGATCGGGAAAGGCGCCGGGGTTGAATTGGAAAAGGATGGAATTCACGTGCTGACGGTTTGCCCTGGCTATGTGCGGACGGCATTTGGGGAGAATGCGGTGCAGGGAAATGAGTTGAAGCGAGTGCGTCCCAAATCCGTGCGAGGGATTACTGCTGAGCGCGTGGCTCGGGCTACGCTGCGGGGATATTTAAAGCAGAAAAGGGAAGTGATTGTGCCGTGGACCATGCACATCCCAATAAGGATCTACCAGCATTTTCCGCGACTGGTGGAGCGGGCGATGGGTAGGATGGCGAAGTGATTTCTGCGCGAAATCGAAGGCCTAAACACAGCGGCCACAGAGGCGCACGGGGTAAATCTGCTTCCGCTCGAATTCCCGAACTATCCTAACTCCGTAAGCAGGGCTTCCATTTCGGATTGAGCGTGCAAATTTCCCGTGCGGCGGGCGGAGGCGATGCCATCGGTGAGCATTGTCTTGGCATCGCTGACTCGATCGGCACGAACTAATGTTTGGGCGGCCATGAAGTATCCCGGAGTGTAATCGGGGCTGGATTTCAGCAGGATGGAGAACTCTGCCAGAGCGCGATCCAGATCGCCCTGCTTCGAATATTCCATTGCCAAGCCGTAGCGGGCGAAGGTGTCGTTGGGACTCTGGGTGAGAATGTCGTTAAGGGCAGCGATGCGGTCCATAAAGTAATTCTCGGTTCTCAGTTCTTAGTTGAGACTTGATTAGTATAAACGTCCAATAAGCCTGCAGATCACAAGCTAAGTGGATTGAGCTCGGCATGATGAGTAGAATGGGCACTCCAGAATAACTTTGGCCGTTATGGAGGCTGCGGTGGCGTGTCCATTTTTTATGCCGATGGAGAAATTCGAGAATGGCTCATGGCCATACGCCAGCCGGCTTCCGCTGGGCGGCGGATGGAGCGGGCGCTGTACTGCGCCCGGACACGAGAATACCGTTCCATCGCCGGACGACCTACGGGAGTATTGCAATCTGGGCTATGCGGCAAACTGTGGGCGCTTGCCGCAGGAACGCGCGTGGGATTCGATACGCTTTGGGGCGCGAACCGTTTTCGCTGAGGGCGAAAATCTCCATGGCAGACAGATTCAGATTCGTTACGTATGTGAGCGGGACCATCTTCCAGTTGAGCATGGTACGTTGAAGTTTGACCTGGTGGCCGCATGTTGGGAGTTGAGGCATTCCGATGATCGGGTGCAGCGCATGGCTGAATGCTATCTCACGTCGTATGTGGAGAAGCGAAAAAAGCCGGAAGTGAATCCAGGCCTTGCGAGCTGATAAGCCCCTCGGTCGATTAAAACCACCTACGAAGAGAGAATGCCATTAACCAGGGGCAAAGGAAGACTATGAGCGAAGGAATGCTGACGCCGCGTCCGGTGCGGGATTCGCAATCGGAGATGGCGGAGATTGTTCTGCCGAATGATGCGAACCCTCTGGGCGCACTGTTGGGCGGGCGGTTGATGCACTGGATCGACCTGGCGGGCGCGATGGCGGCTCACCGGCATGCTCGCAGTTATGTGGTGACGGCTTCGGTGGATCACATCGACTTCCTCGTGCCGGTGAAAGTCGGTGATTTGATCATCCTAAAATCTTCGGTGAACCGTGTTTTTCAGACTTCGATGGAAGTAGGAGTAAAGGTGTTTGTGGAGAACTACATCGCCGACCGCTCGCAGCATGTCGCCTCGGCACATCTCACTTTCGTTGCAGTCGATGGTAACGGAAACCGTTTGAAAGTAGCCCCTGTGATTCCCGAGAGCGACGAGCAGCGACAACGTTATGACGATGCCGGGCGTCGGCGGGACATCCGGCGGGCGGAGACGGAGCGACGGCGTAAGGCAAAGCGTTAGACTCGGTGTGACGGTCGTCACATCCTCTCATGGGTAACGGGTACGCTACTCATTCCGGCAGGATTCTATGGATAGTGCCCTTCTCGTTCATCGCATTCATTTCGCGTTCACCATTACTTTCCACTACCTCTTCCCTCAACTCACGATGGGACTGGCGCCGCTGATCGTGGTGCTCAAGACGCTCGGCATTCGGCGCAAAGACGAGATCTACAATCAGGCGGCGCGCTTCTGGGCGAAGATTTTCGGCATCAACTTCCTCAT
The DNA here is from genome assembly GCA_049589695.1 of Candidatus Sulfotelmatobacter sp. Taxonomy (GTDB): domain Bacteria; phylum Acidobacteriota; class Terriglobia; order Terriglobales; family Acidobacteriaceae; genus Sulfotelmatobacter. Next base: position 12,816 of record JBAWBG010000277.1, read on the forward strand.
CGGCGTCGTGACCGGGATCCCAATGGAATTTCAGTTCGGCACCAATTGGTCGCACTTTTCGCGCTATGCCGGGGGCGTGATCGGGGAGACGCTCGCAATGGAAGGCATGTTCTCTTTCTTTCTGGAATCCGCATTCCTTGGGCTGTTTCTTTATGGGGAAAAACGGCTTGGCCCTCGAGGACACTGGTGGTCGGCGGTAGCGGTATTTGTGGGATCGTGGCTTTCCGGATACTTCATCATTGTCACGAATGCATGGATGCAACATCCTGTGGGCTACGTAAAAGCCGCCGATGGATCATTGCAACTCTCAAGCTTCTGGGCCCTGGTGATGAACCCCTGGGCGTGGTGGCAGTACGCGCACAACATGAGCGGCGCAGTAATTACGGGTTCAATTGTGATGGCGTCAGTGGGCGCATTTTATTTGCTCTGGGGAAAGTTCGAAGTGCACGCGCGGATTTTCGTACGGGTGGGCGTAATCGCTGGGTTGATTTTCAGCGTGCTGCAGTTGTTTCCTACCGGTGATGGTCAAGGACGCATGATCGCTGTGCATCAGCCGGTCACGCTTGCCGCCATGGAAGCGCTCTTCGCCAGCCAGCCCGGAGCGCCACTCGTCATTCTGGGGCAGCCGAATGTGGATGAGCGCAAGATTGATAACGCGCTTGAAGTGCCGAACGCGCTGAGCTTTTTGACTTACCGGGCATGGAAGGCGGAGGTAAAGGGCCTGGATTCCTTCCCGCAAGATCTGTGGCCGCAGAACATCGCGCTGCTTTATTACAGTTACCACATCATGGTGGGGCTGGGGACGATCTTTATCGCGATCATGGTAGTGGCTGCTTTCTTGTTGTGGCGTGGAAAATTGTTTTCGACGCGCTGGATCTTGTGGATTCTATTGCTGGCCCTTCCCTTTCCTTACATCGCCAACACAGCGGGATGGATGACGGCGGAATTAGGGCGACAGCCGTGGCTAGTCTATGGCCTGATGCGGACGGCGGATGGATATTCGAAGATAGTATCGGCGGGCAATGGGATGTTTACACTGCTGGGTTTTCTCGGTATGTATACCGTGCTCGGCATTTTGTTTTTATTTTTGGTGCAGCGGGAGGTCGAGCACGGACCGAGTGGGGAATTGGCTCGACAGTTGAACACCGAGCCAGAACGAGTGATTTGATCGATCGCCAAAACCGCAATTGAACCGGTGGTTTGCAAGGGACGGAATGGAAATGCTGTGGTTCATGATCGTGGCCGCGATGATAGCTGCGTATGCGGTGCTCGACGGATTCGATCTGGGCGCCGGCGCGATTTACCTGGCAGCGGGCAGGAACAGCGAGGAGCGCCGCAGGATTCTGCGCGCCATCGGTCCCGTGTGGGACGGAAATGAAGTATGGCTGGTGGCTGCGGCCGGGACGCTGTATTTCGCATTCCCTTTACTGTATGCCTCCAGCTTCAGCGGATTCTATTTGCCGCTGATGATGGTGCTGTGGCTGCTGATGCTGCGTGGTATCGGCATTGAGTTGCGCGGGCACGTGGAAAATCCGGTCTGGAGTGGATTCTTCGATTTGATCTTCTGCGGGTCAAGTGTGATGCTGGCCGTCTTCTTTGGCGCTGCTATCGGCAATGTCGTGCGCGGCGTGCCATTGGGAGCGGACGGATATTTCTTTGAACCACTATGGACCAACTTTCGAGCCAGCGGCAACACCGGCATTCTCGACTGGTACACCATATTGACCGGGGTGATCGCGCTGGTCACGCTGACCGCGCATGGAGCTTTGTATATAGCGGTGAAAACGGAGAATGAACTTCAGCAGCGAGTTCGCAACGTGGCGCTGTGGGCGTGGCCGGTGCAGTTGATTGTGACGATCCTAGGGGTAATCGCGACCTGCTACGTTCGACCCCTGGTTCTCGACAACTATAAGCAGTATGCGATCGGATATTTTATTCCGCTGCTTGTGTTTGGCAGTCTCGCGGTGATGATTTATGCGATCCGCAAAGGGCAGGACAAAGTTGCTTTTGTCGGTTCGGCGCTTTACATCGTAGGGATGCTGGTGGGTGCGGCGTTTGCTCTTTATCCCAACGTCTTGCCCGCGAGCACAAATGCCGCTTATAGCCTCACCATTTACAACGCCGCGGCTGGGCGACACGGTCTTGTGGTCGGCATCATCTGGTGGAGTATCGCTCTGATTCTGGTTCTCGGATATTTCATTTTTCTGTTTCGTATGTTTCGCGGGAAGGTGCGGCTGGAAGGCGAAGGCTACTAAGCGTTCCGAAGCTGCATCCTTGTATAATTGAATGTTCGAGTAATTGAATGTTCGAGTAATTAAATGTTCGATCCATCCTGAAGTTATTGTTGGAGTGTGATCCCTTGAACCCACATATGCCTGCTCATCCCGGTCAGCCTGCACAGGGACCGCAACCGTTGCCCGGAGTCGATGTCATCCTTGCCGTAGGGTCGGGCAAAGGCGGCGTGGGAAAGACCACGCTGTCGGTGAACCTGGCCGTCGCTCTCGCCAAGATGGGTCACAAAGTCGGCTTGCTCGATGCCGATGTCTATGGTCCGAATGTCCCGCTGATGCTGGGCATGAGCGGTCAGCCGAAAATGGTGGGAGAGAATCGCATTGAGCCGATGCAAGCTTACGGTGTCAAGGTGATCTCCGTGGGATTCTTAAATCCTGGGGACAAGCCCATCATCTGGCGCGGTCCCATGCTCCACCAGATCGTGAAGCAATTTCTGGGCATGGTGGAGTGGGGACATCTCGATTACATGATCGTCGACCTGCCGCCGGGGACGGGCGATATCGCGTTGTCGCTGGTGCAGAATGTTCCGCTGACGGGCGCAGTGGTGGTTTCCACACCCTCCGACGTCTCGCTACAGGATGCGCGCAAGGCCATCGAAATGTTTAAACAGATGAAAGTGGATTTGGTGGGCGTAGTCGAGAACATGAGCTTTTTTACCTGCCCACACTGCAATCATGAGATCGATATTTTTTCGCGCGGCGGCGCGGAGAAGATGGCGACGCAGTATGGAGTGTCGTTCCTGGGCAACATCGAACTCGATCCGGAAGTGCGCAAGTCCGGTGACGGAGGCAAGCCAGTCGTACTTGAGGGCGAAAGTTCACAGCACGCCAAGTCGATATTCGAGTTCGCACGGAGGGTCGTAGCCCGGGTATCGGAAATCAAAGCCAACGAACCGGCGAGCGTGATTCAGATTCAGTAAGGGAAGTCTTTAACACAGAGGACACGGGGCAACACAGAGGAACTACCCTGTGACCCCGGTGTTCTCTGTGGTTCGCTTTTTCTTTTGAAACCTAGCCAGCCGCCAGACTTGCTCCGCTTCATCATCCTTCAAAACTAACTCTGCCATCAACTCTCCTAGCGCCGGACCGTGTTTGAAGCCGTGGCCCGAACCTCCGCCTAGCAGCCAGACGTTCTCCATTCGCGGATGGCGATCCATGATGAAGTTGCTGTCGGGAGTCTGCTCGTACTGGCAGACGCGAGTTTCGATCAAGGGAGCGTTTTTCATCGCCGGAAATCGGTGGGCGATGTATTCGCGGACGCCCTTTAGCGCTACCTGGCTGACTACTCGCTCGCCGCAGGTGGGATCGAAGGCGGCTCCTCGCGTGTCATCGGCGACTTTGAAGCCGCGGCGGCCGCTGCCGGGAATGCCGTAGAAAAATCGTTTTCCGTGATCGCCCCACACTGGAAGTTGCGCGTCGGTGAAGCGCGAGTTTCCGGCAGGCGGGCCGAAGAAAAAAATATCCTGCTTGGTGGGTCGAATGAGTTCGCCCACTGCTTGCGGAAACATTTTCCCCAACCATGGCCCGCACGCGAAAACATAGTAGTCAGCTTTGAGCCGCGAACCGTCAGAAAGGGTCAGGCTGCGTATAGGCGCGCTCTCCAGGCCGTCAGCCGAGACTTCTACTTGCTGATAGGCGCCGCCTTGCCTCACGAGTGCATCGACCAATGCCTGGCAGCTGGCGCGAGCGTCCAGATATCCGCACTCGGGTTCGTAAATCCCCCAACGGACACCGGCGAAGTTGATCTGCGGCCAGCGTTTCTTCATCTCTGAAGTGGAAAGTTCAAGAAATTCGATTCCCGCTTCGCGAAGCGTTGGGGGCGACCCTCGCTCGAATTCATCATCGCGGCTGCTGACCATCCAAAGCACGCCAGTGCGATGCAGGAATTGGCGCTTCCACTGCCGTTCGTATTTCGACCAGAGCTGTAGCGCGCGGGCGGCGAGTTTCGTATAGGGCTGATCGGGGCCGTAGGTGCCGCGCATGATGCGGGTTTCGCCGCCGGAAGAAGCACGCGAGTTTCCTGGCCCCCATGCGTCGAGCAGGGTTACACGGGCTCCACGCTCGAGAAGATGAAGGGCGGTCCAGCCGCCGAAGGCGCCGGCTCCAACGACTGCGACGTGTGGTTTCGACTTCATAGAGACATAGTCTCGCACCACAAAAGTTTGAGGATACGCGCAGAATTGGGGGCAGAGGAAGATGCGAGCGGAGATTCCGGTCGGGTATACTCCTTCCGCGATGCATCCAATCATGAAAATTCGATTCTCGTCCACAGTTTTATTGATCGCCGCAGCAAGCTCTCTCGTCTGTACTTCCCTTTTCGGGCAAGACTCAACTCCTGCGACCTCGCACGCCGCCGCAATTCTCGATTCCATGCCGCACGCAAAGAGGATCAGCGATGTTGCGCTGTCGCCGGATGGAACTCAGGTCGCGTACATCGTGGACAAGAAACTTTCCGTCACAAATTCCGCCAGTGGATCTTCAGTGCCGATCGGGGTGGAAGGCGGCCTTTCGATACGAAATGTGGCGTGGTCTGCCGATAGTAAGCGCATAGCCTTCATCACCGATCTTCCGGGCGACGTTCCTTCCGGGCAGGTATGGACCGCTACTGCTGATGGCAGCGCTCCCGTCAAGCATGCGGAGTTGAAAGGGTATGTCCAGGCTCCGCGCTTTTCTCCGGACGGTTCGAAGCTCGCCATTCTTTTTATTGAAGGCATGCCCCGCGTTGCGGGACCGCTGCAGCCGATGACGCCTCTGGCGGGCGTGATCGACCAGAAAATCTTCGAGCAGCGCATTGCAACCATCGACCTAGGCACCGACCATTTGACGCAAATCACCCCAGCGGACGTCTACGTCTATGAGTACGATTGGACGCCCGACGGCAAAGGCTGGGCGGCGACTGCGGCTCACGGCAATGGTGATGCGAACTGGTGGATTGCGCGCCTCTATTTAATCGACGCAAGCGGCGGCGACATGCGCGAGATTTATAAGCCGAAGCTGCAATTGGCGGATCCGCGAGTCTCTCCTGACGGCAAGAACGTTGCGTTCATCGAAGGACTGATGAGCGACGCGGGTTCTACGGGAGGCGACGTTCATCTAGTCCCCACCGCGGGAGGCGCTGCGCGAAATCTGACTCCTGGCATTAAAGCATCGCCATACGCCCTCGCGTGGACGGCTGCCGACCGCATAATCTTTGGCGAAGACGTCGACGGGAATTTTGGTTTTGCCAGCTTGAGCACGAATGGCGGCGCTAGCAAAACATTGTGGACCGGGCCGGAGTTGGCTCGTCCTGCCAGCACGGCCTGGGCTTCATCCGCTTCGAAGGAGGTCACGACAGCGATTGTGCGGCAATCGCCGAGTACTCCGCCGGAAGTATGGGCGGGGCCGATTGGAAATTGGAACCAGGTCACGCATGTGAATGCGGAGGTGAAACCGGCGTGGGGCGAGATGAAGAACGTACACTGGATGAACGGCAGCATGCGTGTTCAGGGATGGTTAATGCTGCCCAGAAATTACGATGCCAGCAAAAAGTATCCGCTCGTGGTTAGCGTGCATGGAGGGCCATCTGCCGCATGCTCCCCACTGTGGGATGAGCGCAATATGGGTCCGCTTTCGGCGATGGGATACTTTGCTGTCTGCCCGAATCCGCGCGGCAGCTACGGTCAGGGAGAAGCTTTCACGCAGGGCAACGTAAAGGATTTCGGCGGCGGCGATTATCGCGACATCATGGCAGGGGTCGATGCGCTGGTGAAGCAGTATCCGATTGATCCCAAACGCATCGGCATTCGCGGCCACAGCTATGGCGGATACATGACCATGTGGGCCGAAACTCAGACTCAGCGCTTTGCAGCCGCGGTTGCGGGGGCGGGGCTTTCCGACTGGCTCAGCTACTACGGGCTCAACGATATCGACGAATGGATGATTCCATTCTTCGGCGCGTCGGTGTATGACGATCCCGCGGTTTACAACAAGAGCGATCCCATGCACTTCGTCAAAGCGGTGAAAACTCCTACTTTGATTCTGGTGGGCGACCGCGATGGCGAAGTTCCGATGGAACAATCGGTGGAATGGTGGCACGCGCTGAATTATTTTCATGTGCCCACGATACTTGTTGTGTATCCGAAAGAGGGCCACATGTTGATCAAGCCCGCCGACTCGCGGGATTATTCATTGCGATCGCTCGAGTGGTTCGAAGAATGGTTCGCGAAGGCACCCTAGTTTTTGGATTGTGACTGGAACCGGCGCGCCCTGTGCTTGACAGGACCTTACTGCGTTCCTAGAATCCAAGCAGCGCGGGCGTTTTTGCGTCCTGAAGCTAAGTTTTTGCATCTAAATTAGTTAGCTGGAACCTGAATGGCCGAAAGCCTCGCCGAGCTTGAATCTCATAAACATGCCTTCTGATCCCAACATCGGCAAGCGGGAACGCGAAGTTCTCACCGCAATCGTGGAGACTTTTATTACCACGGGCGAGCCGGTTGGTTCGCGCACGCTATCGCGCTCGAATCGTGAAGGGCTTAGCCCCGCGACCATCCGGAACGTTATGGCCGATTTGTCGGAGGCTGGGTTCCTCGAACAGACGCACACTTCATCGGGGCGCATTCCGACTCCGGAGGCCTATCGCTATTATGTGGAGCAGATTTCCGGAACTGCGCAACTGGCTCCGCAGGAACAGAGCATGATTTCCGAATCGCTGGCGGGAATCAGCGACGTGCAGGAATTTATGGAACGGACCTCGCGGGTGCTGTCGTTGATTTCGCGAAATGTTGGCGTCACCGTGGCCTCCAGCGGCACCAAGAATGCGTTGGAGCATGTTTACTTTTCTCGGCTGGGAGATCAGAAAGTTCTGGCGGTGTTGGTCACGCGGTCGGGTTTGGTGCGTGACCGCGTGTTACGGCTGGACCTGGCGCAAAGTGAACTCGATCTGGCGGCGCGCTACATCAACGAGAATTTTCGCGGATGGACGATGGAGTCGATGCGGGCGGAACTGGCGCGAAGAATCGAGCAGGAACGCAGCGAATATGATCGGCTGATGAATTCCATCGAGCAACTCTACAAACAAGGCGCGCTCGCCGCCGAAGCGGGACTGCAGGTGGTTTTCGTGGAAGGCGCGGCCAATTTAGTCACGGGGCAGGAAGATCGTCAGCGTCTGCAGGAAATGTTGAAGACTCTCGAGGAAAAAGAGAAAATCGCGAAGCTTCTTGGAGCCTATCTGGATGTAAAGCAGGAGGCGGTGCGGGTGGTTATTGGGCTGGACGACGCGATTCCGTCGATGCAGAACTTTGTATTAATTGGAGCCCCGGCGCGCTCGGGAAGCGACATGGTTGGGTCCCTGGCAGTGATCGGACCCACGCGGATGGATTATCAGCACACCATGACTGCGGTTTCCTACATTGCGCGCCTGTTCGACAAAATTTTAAATGAATCGGAGTAACCAGGTTTTATGAGTAAAGTGAACGGCAGATCGGAAGCAGAAAAATCGGAAACACAAAGAACTGGGTTGGACGTGGAGCATGAACTGCCAGCGCCGGAGAATGAAACAGATACAGAAACGAATCGGGCAGCGAGCGCGGAATCTGCGGCTCCTGAATCGGAGTTGCAAAAATTAAGAGCGGAGCGCGATGCGCTGCTCGATCGCCTGGCGCGCATGCAGGCCGAGTTCGAAAACGTCAGACGCAGGAACAGCAAGGAGCAGCAGGATTTTCGCGAATACGCGGCCGCGGAGGCTATCAGGCCTTTGCTTCCCGTTCTCGACAGCTTTGATCGCGCGCTGCAGGTGAGATCGGAACCGGCCGACTTCCGTAGCGGAGTCGATCTGATTTACAAGCAGTTGCAGGCTGCGCTGGCCAAGCTGTCGGTACAGCCGATCGCCGCCAAGGGCGAAACGTTTGATCCTCATTTCCACGAAGCGATTGAAATGGTGGAAACCGCCGATGCGCCCGACCATCAGGTAATTGAAGAGTTGCAGCGCGGCTACAAGTATAAGGACCGGTTGCTGCGTCCCGCAATGGTGAAGGTAGCAAAAAATCCTGGACGGTAAGTTCCAACCTCAGCTGTATTTTTCATGAAGGAGAGGCGTCAATTCTGACCACGAACGCAAAACGCGACTACTATGAGGTGCTTGGCGTAAGCCGCACTGTGACCGAAGTTGAACTGAAGAGCGCTTACCGTAAGCTCGCTATGCAGTGGCATCCTGACCGCAATCCGAATAATCCGGATGCGGAGGAGCGGTTTAAGGAAGTAACAGAGGCTTATGCGATTCTCGCCGACTCCGATAAGCGATCGCTCTACGATCGTTACGGACATGCTGGAGTGGGTGGCGCGTCTTCGGGCGGCGCGGGTTTCGATCCTACAATCTTCCAGGACTTCGGCGAGATATTTGGTGAGTTCTTCGGATTCGGAGACGCATTTGGCGGCGGACGCCGCCGCAGCCGGGTACAACGCGGCGCGGATCTGCGCGAAGACATCACTCTGGAATTTGAAGAAGCGGTCTTCGGCACGGAGACGCGCGTGGAGGTTCGCCGTCACGAGGCTTGCGAAGATTGCCGCGGGTCGGGAGCTGCGCCGGGCAAGGGTCCTACGACGTGCAAGTCTTGTGCTGGCCGTGGCCAGGTGCGGTACCAGCAAGGCTTCTTCAGCATTGCGCGGACTTGTCCATCGTGTCAGGGAGCGGGCAGCGTGATTACCGATCCCTGCCCAAAGTGCAAAGGCGAAGGCAGGCTTGTTCAACAACGATCGGTGGATGCGAAGATTCCGGCAGGCGTTGAAGATGGCACGCGAATCCGGTTTACGGGCGGTGGCGAGGCTGGTCCATTCGGCGGGCCAGCCGGCGATCTTTACGTTGTGCTGCATGTAAAGGAGCATCCATTTTTTGTGCGTGAGGGGAACGATCTGCATTGCGCGGTTCCGCTTTCGGTGACGCAAGCAGCGGTCGGCGCGGAGATTAAGGTTCCCACGCTGGAGGGCGAGCACAATCTCAAAATTCCCGATGGAACTCAGCCCGGCACAACTTTCCGCGTTCGCAACAAAGGCGTGCCCGTATTGAACGGTCATGGCAAGGGCGACCTCTACGTGGAAGTTCGAGTGCAGATTCCCACCAAGCTTAATAAGCGGCAGAAAGAACTACTGCAGGAACTGGAGACGACGGGGAAGGTGGACAACCAGCCGCTGGTGCGGTCGCTGCTGGGCAAAGTTAAAGATCTGTTCGACTAAGAGACGAATGGATATTCGTAATCTGAAAATCAGAGTTGTGTAGCAGGCACGCTCAGAGTTTCACGAGTGCTGCGCTATCGGTCGCCTTCATAACCTGCGACTCGCCGAAGTCATGACCCGCCGCCGCTGGATTGCTGACGAAGTCTCCGGAGATCGCGCCGCTCTGGTTGGGGAGCATGCGGATCATCTGGTCCGCGTGCTGCGTGCTCGCGTTGGAGAAGATTTCGATATTGCTACCGGCCAGGGCGTTCGCCGCGGACGAATTGTTTCGGTAAAAGATGATCGCGTTGAATTTGAATTGAACGAAATGATTTTTGCAGCTCCCTCGGCTGAGATTACTCTGGTTCTCGCGATATACAAATTTGATCGTATGGAGTGGGCGATTGAAAAGTGCACAGAACTTGGGGTCTCGCGGATCGTGCCTCTGATCTCTCGCCGCACCGATTCGCATCTGGCTGCGGCGTCCATAAAACGAGTTGAGCGTTGGCAGCGCATCGCCCTCCAAGCTGCGGAACAATCACGCCGTGCTGCGCCGCCGGAGATCGCTGCGCCTATCAAGCTTTCCGAGGGATTGAACAGTTCGACTGGCTTGCGAATACTTCTAGCTGAATCGGAAGAGCGCACTTTGCTACGAGATGTGCTGAACCCTGGACCTGACGATGGCGCAGTTACGCTCGCTGTTGGTCCCGAAGGCGGATGGACACAAGATGAAGTAAAGGCGTTTCAGCAAGCCGGCTGGATTTCGGCATCGCTGGGAAACACGATTCTACGCGCCGAAACCGCCGCGATTACGGCGACGGCGATTGCCGCCTCCGCGTTTTATTCTCTCTGATTTTCACAGCTCATCGATTTGTGAGCGGAGTGGTATTCTGAGCCACAATGGCTGTTTCCAAAGTTCAATCTCATTCCGCTCAATTTCTACCCGATGACCGCCAGCGCGAAGCAATCGAGCACGTTCAGGGACCGATGCTGGTGGTTGCGGGCGCGGGAACCGGAAAAACTTCTGTTCTGATTCACCGGGTTGCAGGCCTTGTGCAACAGGGCCATGCCAAGCCAGAGGAGGTTCTCGCCCTTACTTATACCGTCGCAGCGGCGGGCGAGATGCGTGACCGCGTCAGCGGCCAACTGGGCAAGAGGATCCATTCGGCTACATTCCATGATTACTGCAATGCCCTGCTCAAGCGCGCCAAGAGAGACTTTGCCGTGCTCGACGAAAAAGATCTCTGGATTTACCTTCGTAAAAGAATTCACGAACTTCGTCTTGAACACTACGTTCGTGCGGCTAATGTTGGACAGTTTCTCGATGATTTATTGCGCTTCTTGAATCGTTGCCACGACGAACTGGTCACGCCGGAAAAATATGTGGATTATGTTCAGCACTTGGAGCGTGGCGAACCTACTGTCCCGCGCGTCACCAAGTCGAAAGAAAAGTTGACCGATGCTGAAGTGATCGGACGCTGCCAGGAAATCGCCCGCGTATTCGCCACCACCGAGCGCTGGCTGCGCGAAGACAATTACGGGACATTCAGCCACATGATTACGCGGGCCCATGCGTTGCTGACAACTGATGAACGAGTGCTGGAAGAAGAGCGCGCCCGCGCCCGATTCATCCTGGTCGATGAATTCCAGGATGCCAACTTCGCGCAGATCCAGATTCTGGCCTCGCTGGCGGGAAGCAACGCTAACATCTTCGCGGTCGGAGATCCGGACCAGGCAATTTACCGTTTCCGCGGTGCATCCAGCGCGGCGTTTCATCTTTTCCGCCGGCATTTTCCTGAGAGCAAGCTTGTCATTCTAGGCAAAAATCGTCGTTCCACCACTCCTATTCTGCAAAGCGCCTTCGCCGTAGTTGACAGGAATCCGGCGGTCTTTCGCACCGGCGATGCGGGAGGATTCACCTATCGCCGTACTCCTTTGCAATCTGCTCGCGAGGAAGAAGCGATGCATCAGGGAAAATCCGTACCCGCATTTCCCGTGGAGGCGATCTCGTTTACCGGCCGCGATGCCGAGGCGCCTGATGTGGTTCGCATCATTGAGGAGACAAGGCGCCACTCGCGATGCAAGTGGAAAGATTTCGCCATCCTCTACCGCTCTCACGTGAATCGCGACGACGTGGTGCAGCACCTGGCCGAGCATGAAATTCCCTTCACTATCGAGAACATGGACGTTAGCGACACGCCTGAAGTACGGGATCTGTTTGCCTGTGTTGCGACCGTGGTCGACCTGAGTTCCGATGCAAGCCTGTTCCGAGTGGCGGCCTTGCCGCAGTTCGAAGTGGATCCCGAACAACTTCGCAGTGCGCTGCGTGCGATTGCGAAAGAGTCGAAAGATGGAGTCGTGGTTCCGCTGGCTTCGGTCCTCGATGGCGTCATTGGCGGCCCTGCGGTGTTGCAATCTGTGCGCCAGGCGCGGGCTGAAGTTGACCGCCGGCAGGCGAAAGGCAGCGCAGCGATGCAGTGGATCGGAAGGCAATTCGGTCTCAACCTGAATACTCCGGTGATGCAGGCGGCTCTGAAGTTTGCCGCTGACTGGGAGCGGAAACCGACAACCAAAGGCGGGGACCTGCACGAGTGGATCGAGTATCTGAGTTATTTTCGTGAGGCCTGCGGAACTATCCCGCTGGCATCCAACGAGAGTGAGGACGCGGTGCGCCTGATGACGGCACATGGAGCGAAAGGCCTGGAGTTCTCTCATGTTTTCATCTTGCGCGCTACGAGCCCTTCGTTTCCCGCCAGCTACCGGGAGAGCCTGGTGGAGTTTCCGCGAGAGTTGCGCGATCCAGACTCCGCCGTGGGAGGCGATGACAAGACGCTGCATGATCAGGAAGAGCGGCGGCTTTTTTATGTAGCGATGACCCGGGCAAGGGATTCGTTGCACATGTACGGAAAGCAGGGGATCGGGCGCGACAAAACTCCAGCGGGCTTCCTACGTGAACTGATCGGCAACCCGGGATTGCAGCGATGGCTCAGGGCGCGGGCTGCGCTGCCTTCGCAACCGGAGTTGATTGAGATCGCAGCGGCGGCGGACTCCGCTCAGAACGAAGGCTCTCGCCTTCCCGCCTGGCTGGAACTGCCGGCGATTGATGGGCTGGACGCGCGACTGAGCGCCAGCGCCATCGAGACGTACGAGACTTGCCCACTGCAGTTCAAATTTGAGCGCGAATGGAAACTCTCGCGGCAACTCCATGCGGCGATGCAGTACGGGGCGGCGATGCACCGGGTGTTGCGCACCTACTATGACTCCGTTCGTCTACGGCGGACCAAGCCGGACGACGAACTGCTGCGGCAGTTTAGTGACGATCTGCTCTCGACTGCAATTCAGGACGACTATCAGCGCGACTTGTACCTGGAACAAGGGCTTGACCAGTTGAAAGAGTTTCTCGCTGGGACACGCGCTGCGACACTACCAGAAGTTCTGCACACCGAAGAGTGGTTTGACGTGGAGATCGCGGGCACCAAGCTTACGGGGCGAATCGATCGAATGGATCGCGCCCCCGACGGCAGCGTGGTTATCATCGACTACAAAACCGGCAAAGCGCGATCGCAGGAGGACGCCGACGAGAGCCTGCAGCTTTCCATTTATGCCATGGCCGCTGGGCTGAAGTGGGGATACCGCGTAAGCCAGTTGGTGTTTCATAACCTCGAAGGAAACATTCCGATCATCTCGAAGCGTACCGACTTTCAATTGGAACAGGCTCGAGAGCGAGTGCTGGCCGTGGTGCGCGGAATCGCGGATGGAAACTTCAAACCTAAGCCCGATTTTTACTGCAATTTCTGCGCCTTTCGCGGGCTGTGTCCGGCGCGGGAAAAGCGTGCGCCGAATGTTAGCTTGAACGCTGGGAAGACGTCGGAAAAGCTGCTCGATTGATTGGCTGCGGCACTCAGAACTTTGAAACAAAAACTTAGGGGACGCTTTTGGCGTCCCCCTTTGACTTCATACTGACTGCTTAATGCTTCTTTTTCTTCTTTGCCTTTTTCTTGGTTGCCATTGGTTCTATTCTCCCTTCCATTTTCATGGAAAAATCTGCAACGATGTTTTGTTGCAACTAAGTGAAGTATTCAGTTAATGAAAAATGAAGTCAAGAAAAAAATGAACGTATTGTGGCGAGCGATGCTGTACCAAAGTCACAGCGCAGAGAGCGCGAGCGGGAAAATCCGCTCGATGCAACGATGAAATCTGCCAAGCATGGGGCTCGCGGGAGACGAGAAGCTGCCGGCGGCTCTTCGTTTCATCTGGAGATTCTTCGCACGGCGACGACCGAGCAATGCTATGACGATATCGCGGAAGTTCATCTTTTCCGTGTTCTGCTGCATCTATAATGAGGGTGCAAATCTTCGCGGGAGCATGATCTATGGCGGGTTTCGACGATGTTGTCATCATTTCCGGTTGTCGGACGGCGGTAGGAAAATTCCAGGGAAGCCTCAGTGATTTAAGCGCTCCGCAGTTGGGGGCAGTGGTAGTGCGCGAGGCGGTGAAGCGCGCCGGACTAAACTCCGAGCAGATTGATGAATGCATCATGGGCAACGTCCTTCCCGCCGGATTGGGACAAAATCCCGCGCGGCAGGCTGCGATCTTCGGGGGCTTGTCTCCCGCGACAGGTGCCATGACAATCAACAAAGTTTGTGGCTCGGGACTGAAAGCGGTCGCTCTCGCGGCGCAAGCAGTGCAAACCGGAAACAGTTCCATCGTCGTCGCCGGCGGCATGGAATCGATGACCAACGCTCCTTATTTGCTGCCGCAAGCTCGCAAGGGATACCGACTGGGCGATGGCAAGGTGATTGACTCCATGGTGCATGACGGACTCTGGGACATTTACAACGACTATCACATGGGCGTGACCGGTGAGAACGTCGCCGAAAAATATGGCATCACTCGGGAAGAACAGGATGAGTTCGCGGTCAACTCTCACCACAAGGCTATCGCCGCATGGAAAGAGTGTCGCTTCAAGTCACAGATCGTGCCGGTAGAGATCCCCGCGAAGAAGAAGGGCGGACCGCCGATATTATTTGAGCGAGACGAATCGCCGCGCGAGGATACGACCATCGAAGCACTCCGCGCCCTGAAGCCCGCGTTCAAGAAGGACGGAACCGTAACCGCGGGTAACGCGCCGGGAGTAAATGATGGGGCCGCGGCGGTGGTGGTTACCAGTGCTACGCGAGCTAAGGAACTTGGCATTCAACCGATGGTTCGGATCGTAGCGCAGGCCGCCAGCGGAGTCGAACCCAAATGGGTGATGATGGCGCCCGTCGATGCAGTACGAAAAATCTGGGAAAAGACGGGGTGGAAGAACGAAGATGTCGACCTTTATGAACTCAACGAAGCATTCTCGGTGCAAGCTCTGGGAGTGACGCGCGAGCTTGGACTGGATCTTGACAAGGTAAACGTGAATGGCGGAGCCGTCGCTATTGGCCATCCCATCGGAGCGAGCGGCGCACGAGTGCTGGTGACTTTGATTTATGAGATGGCACGGCGGAATGCGAAGCGTGGAATCGCGGCGCTGTGTCTGGGCGGCGGGAACGCCGTTGCGATGGCTGTGGAGAGAAGCTAGCAGCGCCGAGTCGAACTGAAGAAACCTAGGCGGGATAGACGGGGTTTAGAGAAGCAGCACCGGGAAGTGAGACTGTAAATACAGCACCGCCTCCAGGTACGTTGGAGGCCTCAACCGTTCCCTCGTGCTCCTTCATTACGGATTTGCAGATGCTCAGACCCAGACCTGTTCCACGCCCCGGCCGCTTCGTCGTATAAAACGGATCAAAGATATTGGGAAGAATTTCTGCTGGGATTCCAGGACCATCGTCCAAAAAACTGGCCCATACTGAATTTCCGGTGGTTCCCAAACGGATGCGCAACGTTCCCCGGTCTCGTGTTTCACGAATAGCCTGTTCTGCATTCAAGATCAGGTTCAAGAAGATCTGCATCAACTGGTGCGGATCGCCTTGAACGTAAGGCAATCCGGGCTCGCGCACGAAGTCCACGGTAATGTTGTTTTTTCGCAGCGAATAGGAGTGCAAGTTGAGCGTGCGCTCGACGATCTCTCCCAGGCTGACACGAGTCTTGCCGGGTGTGGGAGGAGTAGCAAAGTAGGTGAGATTGTGAACAATCTCGGCCGCACGGCGCGCTTGCTGCTGCAATATGGCAATCTGTTTCCGGGCCACGTCGGTTGTCTGACTATCCTGCAGAAGTTCGCTCACGCCGAGGATGCTGGTGAGCGGATTATTCAATTCGTGGGCAACGCCGCCAATCATGGCTCCCATCGCGGCGAGGCGTTCGCTCTGCACCACCTGCTGCTCAAACTTCTTTTCCCGGGTAATGTCGCGCACGGAAATAATGACGCCGGCAAGTTTGGAATCGGCGTCGAAAAACTGGCTGGCGGAGGCGCGCATGCTCCGCCCGCCTCCGTCGCTGCGGCGCGCCCCATATTCCGCTGATCCAAATCCTTTGCTGCCGGCAAGCACGTCATGGTAAAGCTCCAAAAGTTCGGGAGAGTGACGATGAGTCTCGGAAATCTTTTTGCCCAACAATTCTTCGGACCGGCACTCGAGCAGATCACGCACCCGCGAACTAACAAAGGTATAACGCTCCTCCAGATCGACCACGAGAATAAGATCGGGAAAACTCTCCAACAGACGACGGCTGAATTCTTCTTGTCGCGCCACCTGGAGCTCTAGTTTGCGCCGTTCAGTGACGTCCACCAATGTGCCCTGATAACGAATCAACTTGCCCGCGTCATCCCATACGGCGCGAGAAGATTCCAGAAATACGGCCGCGCTTCCGTCCTTCTTGCGCAGACTAATCTCGCGGGCGCGCACTCCGCCGCGATCATCGGGGGCCCGGCCAAGGACCGCCGGTTCCTGGGGATCCAGATTCAGCTGCGGAGGCTCGAGAGCAAGAAGTTCTGCCTTTGTGGCATAGCCTAAAATGCTGACCAGCGCCGGATTGGCGTCCAGCAGCTTGCCTTCCGGCGTACTGAAATATGCGCCTTCCTGCAGCGTCTCGAACAGTTGTGTGAAGCGCAGTTCCTTCTCGTGTTGCTCGGTAACATCGCGCCCGAGCACGCTGACGCCAGCAACCTCGCCGCTTTTCATGATCGCGTTCAGAACGCAATCGAAATAGAAGTACCGGGAATTGTTCTTGAACCGCAAGCGGACTGTCCCCGCCCAGTGCCTCTTGTCCAGGAAGCGTACGAGTTCTGCCTCCATGCTGGCACGGGTTGGTTCTTCGATAAACTCGGAGAATTTCTGTCCTACGATCGCGGTATAAGGAAGTCCCACCAGCTGGCTGATACGTTTATTGACGGTGCGCAGGGTGCCGTCGAGTGACACGGCGCAAGCCGCGTCGTCGATCGAGTCGATCAGCTCTTTGAAGTTGCGCTGGGAGCGCGCAATCATTTCGTTCAGTTGATCGAGTTGCTCTTCCGAGGGTGCGGCTCCGACGTGTTGCTGCAAGTCCTCCAGCAGAATCTTAAGTTCGCCGACTTCTTTGCGGCGGCCGTAGGCATAGACCGCCAGAAGCACCGACAGCACTAGCACACCCACCGCCATCGGACCGAGGTGGTAAGGCAGGGCTTCAAGTCGCTCCCATGCCAGCACGGCAAAGCCAGCGGCCAGAAGCACCATAAAAAGCAATATCCATCGCCAAAGCTGGGATTCTTCGCGCTCCAAGTTGCGAGGAGGGCGGGAACGTTGAGTACTACCGGAAGAGGACTGCATCATGTAAGGTTCGAGTTCGACCAAGTCGGTCAACCCATCGTAATTATACTCACGGGCCCGGCGCAATCATTCTTGGGTGCAGGAGAATCTTTGGTTACTAACGATCCACAGGCCGGGGCTGTGACATCGATCACTGCGAAACTCTCGGCAAGGCGCATAGCGTAGATATTCCCGGATCAGGCCTTCGTGTGCCGATTCTGGCTCGATAAGTTGCCCCTCACAATCGATGCTCTACAAGACTCTAAGCGCCGCGGTGTATGGCATTGACGCCAACATTATTCAGGTGGAAGTGGACTGCTCGGGAATTAAGACTGACCAGGACCATTTTCACACGGTGGGCCTGCCCGATGCAGCCGTGCGTGAGAGCCGGGACCGAGTCCGAGCCGCGCTGAAGAATTGCGGCTATGACATTCCTCCCACCCACATCACGATCAACCTCGCTCCTGCGGATATAAAGAAGGAAGGCTCCGGCTTCGATTTGCCCATGGCACTGGGCATTGTAGGAGCATACGGCGGGTTGACGAGAAAGGAGATTGACGACTGTCTTTTTGTAGGGGAATTATCGCTCGACGGGGGCGTTCGCGGAATCCGGGGGACGCTGCCGATCGCCCTTGAGGCCCGGAGCCGCAAGATTTCGCGTCTCGTGGTTCCTGAGGCTAACGCCCGGGAGGCAGCCATGGTGGGCGGGGTAGATGTTTATCCTGTGCGTTCGCTGCTGGATGTAATCCACTTCGTGAATTCAGGCAACGGAATCGCTCCCCTGAAAGCCGATGGCGATGCCTTGCTGCGGGAAAATCAGGAATTTCTGGTTGATTTCAAAGATGTGCGAGGCCAGCAAACCGCCAAGCGCGCCATCGAAATCGCTTGCGCCGGAGGCCACAACATCTTAATGATCGGGCCGCCCGGCTCTGGCAAGACCATGCTGGCCAAGCGCATGCCAAGCATCCTGCCGCCACTCACGTTTGAAGAAGCGCTCGAGACTACCAAGATTCACAGCGTGGCTGGAGTGCTCGACCCGGGCAGCGGCTTAGTCGGCAAAAGGCCGTATCGCTCGCCGCACCATACGATCTCGGACGCCGGCCTAATCGGTGGCGGGGCAATCCCACGTCCCGGCGAGGTTTCGCTGTCTCATAACGGACTGCTTTTTCTCGATGAATTGCCGGAGTTTCCCCGCAACGTGCTCGAAGTGCTGCGCCAGCCACTGGAGGATGGGACGGTTACCATTTCCCGTGCTGCGATGTCGCTGATGTTCCCAGCGCGATTCATGCTGGTTGCGGCCATGAATCCTTGTCCCTGCGGCTTTCGCAATGACCGAACGCGCGAGTGCAATTGCACGACACCGATGATCCAGCGCTACATCTCAAAAATCTCCGGCCCGCTGATGGATCGTATCGACATTCATATCGACGTGCCTGCCGTGAATTACAAGGAGATGCGCTCGACCAACGAGCCGGAATGCTCCGGGAGGATTCGAGACCGCGTTATCCGCACCCGTGGAAAACAACTCGAGCGCTTCGCTTCGTCCCGCGAAAAAATCTATTGCAACGCGCAGATGTCATCCCGCCACATTCGCACGTTCTGCGAGCTTTCGGCCGACTGTGAACGCCTGCTGGAACGGGCCATGACTCAGCAAGGACTCAGCGCCCGCGCTCACGACCGCATCCTGAAGGTCGCCCGGACAATCGCCGACATCGAAGAGACTGCTTCTATCGAACCCAAACATATTGCCGAAGCCATCCAGTACCGGTCGCTGGACCGGACTTATTGGACGTAAGAGCCTGTGGTGGCCTTTCGAAGGCGTTTACCACGAAGGGCACTAAGTCTGGAAAACCTCCCGTCGAGCGGCAAACCTTTGACTTCCGCGATGGCGCACCCTACTATATTTTGACCGGAAAACTTGCCGCGTGATCGACGAGACCATCTCTCACTATCGAATTGCCGAGAAATTGGGCGGTGGAGGCATGGGTGTCGTTTACAAGGCTGAAGACACCGAGCTGGGTCGCTCCGTCGCGCTGAAGTTCCTGCCTCCTGAACTCGCGGAGGACTCGCAGGCGCTGGAGCGCTTTCGACGGGAGGCCCGTGCTGCCTCAGCCCTGAATCATCCCAATATTTGCACGATTTACGAAATCGGCAAGCACGACGCCCAGTCCTTCATCGCGATGGAGTTTCTGGACGGTCTCACCCTGAAACACCGCATCACTCACCGCCCTCTCGAAATTGGGCTTCTTCTTAGTCTGGCGATTGAGATTAACGACGCTCTCGATGCCGCCCATTCCAAAGGAATCGTCCATCGCGATATCAAGCCGGCCAACATATTTGTCACCGAGCGTGGCCACGCCAAAATTCTCGATTTCGGATTGGCGAAAGTAATATCGGAACACAAGATTGAAGCTGAAGCTACCGCTGGACCTACAGTCGCGGTTCGTCCCGAGCAGTTGACCTCTCCCGGCTCTGCGCTGGGAACTGTGGCGTATATGAGCCCAGAGCAGGCGCTGGGGGAAGAACTGGATGCGCGCTCCGACCTTTTCTCCTTTGGTGTGGTTCTGTATGAGATGGCCACCAGCCATTTGCCGTTCGAAGGAAACACCTCTGCGGCAATCTTCAATGCGATTCTGAACAAGCCTCCAATTGCCCCGGTGCAGCTCAACCCTGAACTTCCACCTGAGTTGGAGCGCATCATTAATAAAGCTTTAGAAAAAGATCGCGATCTGCGCTACCAGAGTGCCGCTGAAATGCGGGCCGATCTTAAGCGGCTGCAGCGCGACTGGCATCCGTCCTCGCGGCAAATGGCTGCGGTAAAACAGGCCGAAGTGTTGCCAGCACCCGCCCTGGCGCGGCCGAGCGCTAGGACTTCTGTCCGAACCGGCATACCTTTGCTAGCAGGCACCGCTATCGTCATGCTGATTGCCGGAGCCGTTTCAGGATTGCTCATCGGCGCCAGGACCGCCTCCGGACCCGTACCCACTTTTCACGAACTCACGTTCCGCCGGGGAGCTCTCACGGCCGCACGCTTTGCTCCCGACCCGCGCTCAGCTATCTATAGCGCGTCGTGGGAAGGGAATCCGCAGTCGGTCTATATAAGTTCCCCGAACTCCACCGAATCCCGTGACCTCGGACTTCCGCAAACCGAAGTGCTGGCCGTTTCCTCAGGCGGGCAAATGGCCGTGCTACGGCGCTTCCGCGTCGCCGACAATGCGTTCACCTATGTAGGAACGCTGGCGCAACTCTCAGTTGGTGCCGATGCTCCGCGTGATCTGCTCGACAATGTCGAGGCTGCCGCGTGGACTCCGGACGGCACTGCGCTCGCGGTGGTTCATTCAGCGGGAGGAAAAGATCGCCTCGAATACCCCATCGGAAAAGTTCTGTATGAGACAACCGGCTGGGTCAGCGATCCGCGCTTCTCTCCTCGGGGCGATCGCATTGCCTTCATCGACCATCCACTTTTGGGCGATGATGGTGGAGTCGTTAGCATTATTGATCTGAACGGTAAAAAGTCCGACCTCACTGAACGCTGGGCCAGTGCCATCGGTTTGGCCTGGAGCCCTTCCGGCGATGAAGTTTGGTTCACGGCCACCGCAACCGGGTTTAGCCGCTCTTTGCGCGGGGTTACCCTCTCCGGCAAAAACCGCGAATTGCTCACCGCTCCCGGAACGCTTACTTTGCACGACACCGGAGCCGGCGGACGCGCGCTCATTTCGCGCGACGCCTTACGTGCCGGCGCGGTTGGCCTGGTTCCTGGCGAGACCAAGGATCGCGATCTCAGCTGGCAGGATTGGACTGTGCCTTCGTCGCTTTCCTCGGACGGAAAGATTCTGCTGTTTACCGAGGCCGGGGAAGCCGGCGGCGGAGATTACGCAGTTTTTGTTCGCGAAACCAGCGGCACCTCCGCGGTCCGCCTTGGGGAAGGTAGCTCGCGCGCACTCTCGCCGGATGGCAAATGGGCGCTGGTGCAGCGGCAGAGCATGTCGCCACCCGACTTCGTACTGCTGCCAACCGGGGTAGGTCAACAACGCACGCTGCCTACGGGAAATATTATTCCCCGTGACGGCAGGTTCCTGCCCGATTCCAGGCGGCTGGTGTTCGAGGGACACGAAGAGGGCCATGGCTCGCGGCTCTTTATTATGAATCTGGATGGCGGCCAGCCACGCGCCATAACTCCGGAAGGCTTTCGCTTGCGCGGTGCAGCGCTCTCGCCGGACGGTAAATTCATCGTCGCGATCGGCAGTGACGGGCTTTATCTCCTGCCTTTGGAAGGAGGCCAGCCGCAGTTGATTCCCGGGTCAGGGCCGGGTGATCTGCCATTGCACTGGGAAAATGACGATCAAATTCTGTTGATCGGAAACCGCGGCGAAACCTCCTGTCCGACATTTCGCTTGGATCTCAAAATCGGAGCCCGCACCCCGTGGAGATCCTTCAGCCCAGTGGATATTGCTGGAGTGGTGGCAGCATCGTGTCCATTGATGAGCGCCGACGAGCAGCACTACGTCTTCGGCTACACCCGCAGCTTGTCTGATTTGTTTTTGGTGGAGCACTTGAAGTAAAGCGAATTAAGAAGAAGTCAGCTCAGCGTCATCCAGAAGTCCCGCGTTTCCACCAGCGGGACGAAGGATCTCCGTTAGCGCACATGCCCCGCTAGTAGTGGTCAACTGGCTTACGCGTTGCGCCGGTTAAGTGGAAGATCCTTCCCTACGCCTGAAAAACGGCTGCGCTCAGGATGACTCTCGTCGCGTAATAGTCAGACTGCACCACTACCCTCCTCCCTCGTGTCATTGACCCTATCCCTCCAACATGTTATAAATGCCCGTTTTGCACTCGTACGTTTGGAGCAGGGTTTTAATGGCTCCAGACGGCACGGGACAGAATCCGACGCGGCCAAGCTCCAACACTCCGTTGTAGGTTTGCGGTGGAAGCGTGTTCGGAACTCCGGCGATGGTCTCTGAGGCCGCACTGACGTGCCCCAGGAGAATATTCGCCGGAAGGCAGTGCCTTAACACGTTTATAAATTCCTAAAAACCGACCCATTGTGGAGGACTCATTATGCGCACCTGGCTCGCCAATGCTGCGTTCCAAGCACGCCGCGTGCTATCTGGCTTTCTGAAGACATCTTTTGCAGTGGCTACGCTGGTTACGGTCGGGGCTGCCACAGCTTTGGCTCAACCTGCTGGCGAAAGCGCCGGCGGCGAAGCCTCACTGAAACTTCCTGATCTTTCCTCGGTGAGCTTTCTGAATGGCGCCATTGATGGTCATCGCCTGCTGATGATCGGCATCCTATTCTGCATCTTCGGACTCGGCTTTGGCATGGTCATCTACATGCGGCTGAAGAATCTGCCGGTGCACCGGGCGATGCGCGAGATCTCAGAACTGATTTACGAGACCTGCAAAACTTATCTGGTCACGCAAGGGAAATTCATCCTGCTGCTGTGGGTGTTTATTGCGGTCATAATTCTGCTTTATTTCGGCGTGCTCGAGCATATGGAAGCGATGCGCGTAGCGATCATTCTGGTGTTTAGTTTGGTCGGCATTGCCGGCAGCTACGGCGTGGCCTGGTTCGGAATCCGCGTAAACACGTTCGCTAACTCTCGAACTGCGTTTGCATCCCTTCCCGGAAAGCCGTTTCCGGTTTATCAGATTCCGCTCGAAGCCGGAATGAGCATTGGCATGATGCTGATCAGCGTTGAACTGCTGATCATGCTGATCATTCTTCTCTTCATCCCCGGAGATTATGCAGGCCCGTGCTTCATCGGATTCGCGATCGGCGAGTCGCTGGGCGCGGCCGCGCTTCGTATTGCGGGCGGCATTTTTACCAAGATTGCAGACATCGGATCCGATCTGATGAAGATTGTCTTCAAGATTAAAGAAGACGATGCGCGCAACCCCGGCGTTATTGCGGACTGCACGGGTGACAATGCTGGCGACTCGGTTGGGCCTTCCGCCGATGGCTTCGAAACTTACGGCGTAACCGGCGTGGCTCTGATCACGTTTATTTTGCTCGGCGTGAAGAATCCCACGGTGCAGGTTCAATTGCTGGTGTGGATCTTCGTGATGCGCGTCATGATGCTGGTGTCCAGCTCTCTTTCCTATTTCCTCAACGCAATCATTGCGAAGGGCCGATTTGGCAAAGCGGATGAAATGAATTTTGAGACTCCGCTAACCTCGCTGGTCTGGATAACTTCGATTGTTTCGATTGCCCTGACCTTTCTGGTTTCGTACTACATCATTCCGGAACTCGGCGGTGACGTTTCTCAATGGTGGAAATTGGCAGTGATTATTTCTTGCGGAACGCTGGCGGGAGCGCTGATTCCGGAGTTGGTGAAATCGTTCACGTCGACCGAATCGCGCCACGTAAAAGAAGTCGTGACGTCGGCTGAAGAAGGCGGGGCTTCGCTTGGAATTCTATCGGGATTTGTGGCGGGAAACTTCTCCGGCTACTACCTCGGCCTGTCGATGGTGCTCTTGATGGCCGTCGGCTTTTACTTCAGCACCATGGGTCTGGCGGCGGCCACAAGCATGTTGGCTCCAGCGGTATTCGCCTTCGGACTCGTCGCCTTTGGATTCCTCGGCATGGGCCCGGTCACAATCGCGGTGGATTCGTATGGTCCCGTCACTGACAATGCGCAATCGGTCTACGAACTTTCTTTGATCGAGCAGGTTCCCAACGTCGAGGCCGAAGTCAGGAAAGATTTCAACATGTCGGTCGACTTCGAGCGCGCCAAACACCTGCTCGAGGCTAACGATGGCGCGGGCAACACGTTTAAAGCCACGGCGAAGCCGGTGCTGATCGGCACTGCGGTCGTGGGTGCAACCACGATGATTTTCTCCATCATTATGGCGCTCACCAGCGGATTGACCGCGGATGTGGATAAACTCTCGCTGCTGCACGCGCCATTCTTTCTCGGACTGATCACCGGTGGGGCGATGATTTATTGGTTTACCGGCGCGTCGACCCAGGCAGTTACCACGGGCGCTTACCGGGCGGTCGAATACATCAAAGCCAACATCAAACTCGAAGGGGTAGAGAAAGCTTCCGTTGCCGACAGCAAGGCGGTAGTGGCCATTTGCACAAAATATGCGCAGAAGGGCATGCTGAACATCTTTATTGCCGTATTCTTCGGCACGCTCGCGTTTGCTTTCGTGGAACCGTTTTTCTTCGTCGGCTACCTGATCTCGATCGCTATCTTCGGCCTGTACCAGGCAATCTTTATGGCCAATGCGGGCGCGGCGTGGGATAACGCCAAGAAGATCGTGGAAGTCGAAATGAAGCAGAAAGGAACTCCGCTGCACGATGCCACCGTAATCGGCGATACGGTCGGCGATCCGTTCAAGGACACTTCTTCGGTGGCTCTGAATCCGGTGATCAAATTCACCACGCTGTTTGGATTATTGGCGGTGGAACTGGCGGTCACCCTCACGCATGACCAAGGTGCGACGCTGACCAACGTCTTGGCGTTAGCGTTCTTCGCGGTGTCATTCTTCTTCGTCTACCGTTCGTTCTACGGCATGCGAATTCGGACGGGGAAATAGAAATATTTTTCGAGCTAGCTTTCAATCGGGAGGGGCAAGATCATTCGTCGATTTTGCCCTTCAACTCTTCCATCACGCTCTGGATCAATTCTTTGGCGTCGGTCAGGCTCTTCATGATGATCTGGATATCCATTACTGGTTTGCCCGGCCAGCGCTGGCTTTGGCAGTAGACTCCGTGCTGGCCGACCAGCGCCATGGCATCGGTGATCGTGTCCATGGTGACCGCCAGGCGGCCGCGCGGGACGCCCATCATGGTTTCATAGTGTTCCAGTTCCTCGCGCTTTTCATCGAATACCGGCATGGAACGATTGTAACTGCTGGCGGGAATGGGTCATAATCGTTGGTCTGCTGACGTTGTTGATTGTGCCGCGTCTAATGTGTGGCCATTACGAAATAGTTCACAGGAGAAACCATGCGAAAACGAATTGTCGTCTCAGCACTATTAACCATCGCGTTCACGACCGTGGCGATGGCGCAGATGAGTGGAGGCAAAGCCAAGCCGAGCCCAGCGGCGTCAGCCACGTGCGATCTCGGCGGCGGAAAAAGCATCAAGACCGATTACTCCAGCCCGCGCATGAGAGGACGGAAGATTTATGGCGAGCTTGTGCCTTTCGGCGAAGTCTGGCGTACGGGAGCCAATGAGGCTACAACTTTCGTCCCCAGCACCGACGTAGAGGTTGGCGGCAAGAATGTTCCCGCCGGCAGTTATACGATCTTCACCGTACCCACCGCTGAAAAATGGACTCTGATCATCAACAAGAAAACCGGTGAGTGGGGCATTCCCTACAAGTACGAAAGCGATGAATTGGGGCGCGTGGAAATGAAAGTGAGCAAACTGCCGTCACCCGTAGAGGACTTCACGATTTCCTACGTCAAGTCCGGGAGCGGATGCACGATGCGGATTGACTGGGAGACGACGCGGGCATCGGTGGACATTACAGCTAAGTAAGACTGACTGCGATATGAATTGTTGATTTTTGATTGCTGATTGTTGATTGGGATCAAAAACGGTTCGGGTTTCAATCAACAATTAAGCCGGCTTCCATCGCAAAATCGGCTTGCGGGCCGCCGCCGTCTCGTCGAGTCGCGAAACCCGCGTGGAGTGCGGCGCGTCAAGTACCATTTGCGGATTTTCTTCCACTTCTTCGGCAACCGATTTCATTGCGTCGATGAATAAATCCATTTCTTCCACTGACTCACTCTCGGTGGGTTCGATCATCAGCGCGCCGGGGACGATCAGCGGAAACGCCGTGGTGTAGGGATGGAAGCCGTAGTCGATCAGGCGCTTGGCAATGTCCATGGTGCGCACACCTTTTTTCGCCTGCATTCTATCGCTGAAAACTACTTCGTGCATGGTCGGGGTGGAATACGGAAGATCGTAAGTTCCCTCGAGACCCTTTCGAATGTAATTTGCATTCAGCACCGCGTCTTCCGTGGTTTGCCGCAGACCATCTGGGCCGTTTGCCTGAATGTAGGCCAGAGCGCGGACGAACATTCCGAAGTTGCCATAAAACGCGCGCACCCGTCCGACTGACTGCGGACGGTTGTATTCAAAGCCGAGGGTACCGTCGGACTTGGTGATCAATACCGGCGTCGGCAAAAATTGCTCGAGCTTCTTTTTGATTGCCACCGGTCCCGATCCCGGTCCACCACCACCATGCGGCGTTGAAAAAGTCTTGTGCAGGTTCAGGTGCATGACGTCCACGCCAAAATCGCCGGGACGCACTTTGCCGACCAGAGCGTTCATGTTCGCGCCATCCATGTAGAGCAGGCCGCCTTTGGCGTGCAGAATGTCGGCTATTTTGTGAATCTGTTGCTCGAAGACGCCCAATGTGTTCGGATTCGTAAGCATGAGCGCAGCTACATCTTCATTCATCTGCGCTTCCAGGGCGCCGACGTCCACCATGCCGCGCGAATCCGATTTTAGATTTTCAACTGAGTAGTCGACCATGGCGGCGGTTGCTGGATTGGTTCCATGCGCTGAGTCTGGTATCAGAACTTTTTTTCGCGCACGTCCCTGGGCATGATGGTAAGCGCGCACCATGAGCAGTCCAGTCATCTCTCCATGGGCGCCAGCCGCAGGCTGCATCGTGATCGCATCCATACCGGTGATGTCTATCAGACACTCACTTAAGGTTTTCAGGATCTGCAATGCGCCCTGAGAAATCACTTCTGGCTGGTAGGGATGGCCATTTGCGATTCCCTCGACCCGTGCCACCGCCTCGTTCACGCGTGGGTTGTACTTCATAGTGCACGACCCCAGAGGATACATACCGAGATCGATCGCGTAATTCCAAGTCGAAAGCCGGGTGAAGTGGCGGATGATTTCAATCTCGCTCACTTCCGGCATGTTGCCAAGGTCTTTTCTTTCCGCTGAACCGAGAAGCTTGGACGAATCCACCTCGGGAACATCCAGCGGAGGTAGCCTCCATGCAGCTTTGCCCGCAGACGATTTCTCGAAAATCAAGCCTTCATTCTGAGTAATATGTTGAGTGGCTTTGCGGATCCTGTTGTTCATCGCGCCAACTCCTCAACTCTGGCTTCTTCCTTGGCGGATCGCAACCCTTCGTGATTCGAGGCAACTTCCACTGCAGTATCGATCATTTTACGCGTAGTCAATTCCGTGCAGCACCAGAGGGCCGCGTTCCCGAGTTCGGGATAGAATTTTTTCAGAGGCAGCCCACCGATGATTCTATGTTCCAGCAGTCGTGCATTCACGGAATACGCGTCTTCGTTAGTTTCAACCACGAATTCGTTAAATCGCGGAGAACCGCCAAATAGAATCTTGCCATATTTCGCGAACTGCCCAGCCGCATATGCTGTCTTAGCCAGGTTCTGCTTGGCAAGTTCTTTCAGTCCAACCTTTCCGTAGACCGTCATGAAGATGTTGACCATGAGGGCGACCAGTGCCTGATTGGTGCAGATATTCGACGTGGCCTTCTCCCGCCGGATGTGCTGTTCGCGGGTCGCGAGGGTAAGGACGAATCCGCGCCGGTCTTGCTTGTCGACAGTTTGGCCCACTAGACGCCCGGGCATTTGCCGTACGAACTTCTCGCGCGTGGCAATCACACCGCAATAGGGTCCGCCGAATCCGAGTGGCACACCGAACGACTGCGCCTCCATGGCAATGACATCGGCTTCGCGCGGCGGTTCTATAATTCCCAGCGACACGGCTTCGGCGATTGAAACTACGAGCATGGCGCCGTTCTTGTGCGCGACCTCGGCGACCGCCGCTGCGTCTTCAATCGTGCCAAAGAAATTCGGAGATTGAATGAGGACGCAAGCCGTATCGGAGGAAATCGATTTTTGCAACTCCGTAAGATTCACACGCGCGTCGTCACCGAAACCGACCACCGACAGCGGCATTCCCTGATGGGTCGCGTAAGTGGCGAGCACTTCGCGATACTCGGGATGCAGACTTCGACCTACAACTACCGATCTGCGTCCAGTAAGGCGAACGGCCATCATCACAGCTTCGGCGGCGGCGGTTGAGCCGTCATACATAGAAGCGTTGGCCACTTCCATGCCGGTAAGTTCACAGATCATTGTCTGAAATTCGAAGATCGATTGCAGCGTTCCCTGAGAAATCTCCGCCTGATACGGTGTATAAGCGGTGAGGAACTCGCCTCGCGAGATCAGCGAGTCGATAATGACGGGCCGGTAATGCGCGTAGGCACCAGCACCCAGGAAGCTGGTGTAGCCCTCGCCGTTTTCTTTTGAGCGTTGGCGAAAATAGTCGACGATTTCCGATTCCGCCATTTGTCGCGGGACTTTGAGGTCGCGGTTCAGGCGATATTCCGCCGGAATCGGGGCGAACAAATCGTCAACGGAGCGCAGGCCGATCGCCTTCAACATGGCTTGGCGGTCGGCCGGAGATTTTGGTAAATAGCGCATAGGAAGTTTATTAGATGTTGCTCAAGGTCACTTTGATTGTGGAACCCGGCAGACCGGAATCATTTCCGATTGCCAATTTCCAATTTCCGATTGAAGCCCTACCAGTCCGGATTCGCTGCAAGGGTGATGCTTCATTCGGCAATTGGCAATCGGAAATCGGCAATTTTCAGTGACCGCCTTCTTCGGCCACAAACTTCTCGTAATCCGCAGAAGAGAGCAGCGCACCCAGCTCGCCTGGATTTTTCAGGGTGATCTTCATCATCCACGAACCGTGCGCATCTTTGTTCACATTCTCGGGCGAAGTGGCGAGAGCGTCATTTGTCTCCGTTACCGTGCCGGAAGCCGGGGAGTACAAATCCGATACCGCTTTCACGGATTCAACAGAACCGAATGTCTTGCCGGCGGTGACTTCCGCGCCGACCTTGGGCAACTCGACGAAGACGATATCGCCCAATTCTTCCTGTGCGTGATCGGTAATTCCGACCGAACCTGTGGTTCCATTCACCTGAATCCATTCGTGCTGTTTCGTATATTTGCGATCTGATGGATATGCCATGATGGCTGCCAGCTTCCCTTCGTGTAACTGAGTGCCCTTCGTGGTTTAAACCTTTTTCGGTCTCTTATAAAACGGCGTTGGCACAACCTGCGCTGCCACGCCCTGCCCGCGAATTTCTACTTTCACCGGCGTGCCTACCGCTGCGAACGCAGGTGGCACGTAGGCCAGTGCGATGTTTTTCTTGAGAAAGGGTGCGGGCGATCCGCTGGTAACATATCCAATCTCGCCGCCGTCGCTGTCACTATTCAGAACTTTATATCCGTCACGCGCAATGCCTCGTCCGGTCATCTCCAAGCCAACCAGCGCACGCTTCACGCCTTCGGCCTTGGCTTTCTCCAGCGCGGCGCGGCCGATGAACTCAGGCTTCTCCATCTTGCAGAAGCGATCAAGTCCGGCCTCCCAAACATTAATCGTATCGGAAATTTCGTGCCCGTAGAGCGGGAGTTTGCCTTCGAGGCGGAGAGTGTTACGAGCGCCGAGGCCGCAGGGGACGATTCCGAACTCTTTGCCTGCGCTTAGAATTTCGTTCCATACTCGCGCGCTGGTGGGCTCATCCGCGGGGATATAAATTTCGAAACCATCTTCGGCGGTGTATCCGGTGCGAGCAATCAGAATATTCTTCAGCCCGCAGACTGTGCCGCGCGTAACCCAGTAAAACTTTACCGCGTTCAGATCAGCATCGGTCAGCTTCTGGAGAACGTCGACACCCTTGGGCCCCTGAATCGCAATCTGCGTGAAGTCGTCGGAGAGGTTTTCCACCGCGCAGTCGAACTGCCGAGTGTTGTCGCGGACCCAGTTGAAATCCTTCTCGCGCGTGCCAGCGTTGATTACGAGCAGGTATTCGTCTTCGCCGAGGCGATGGACGATCACATCGTCCACGAAAGTCCCTTGAGGATAAAGCAGAGCCGAATACTGCGCCTGCCCCACGGCTAGACGCGAAGCATCATTCATGGAAATATGCTGCACTGCGTTTAGCGCTTGCGGCCCGGCCAGGCGAATGTCGCCCATGTGGCTGACGTCGAAGATGCCTACTGAGGTGCGCACTGCCATGTGCTCGTTGATGATCCCACAGCCGATTGACGCAGAATACTCGACCGGCATGTCCCAGCCATTGAAATCGACCATTTTTGCGCCCAGTTGCCGATGGACGGCATTTAGCGCGGTCTTGCGGATCGCTGGCGCTGTACCGGCTGGCATAGATTCAACAGAAGACAATCGAGACCTCAGGGTACCGGGTTGATCTGGGGGAAAGCTGACTGATTACCGTATCACGTGGTTTTTCGGCGGGTCAAACGGAAGGGCTTAACCACGGGGGACACAGAGTAGCACAGGGTAATGCGTAACTGTTTTAACGTCCAAACTGGACGGTGACGTGCGCTCCGGCTGCTACGTGCGTGCCGGCCGGCGGAGATTGCTGCCGGCCCACGCCGCTGCCCACGGCCTCTAGATTCAGGCCGGCATCCTCAGCAGACTCCACCGCACCGCGGACGGTTTTTCCTACAAAGGATGGCACTTCGATTCCACCTTGCTCAATGTCCAGGACAACGGTTCCGGTGGTTGGAGTTTTCGTTGCTGCCGCGGAATCATTGGCGGAGATTGCGTTCGCCGGGAGGGATTGATCAGACGGGGTGGCGGTGGGTTCATTCTGCCGTATTGCGGCCTGAACGACTTGTCCGCCGCCGGCAGCCGCGGGCGAGGGCGCCCGCGCCACACTTGTCTTGCCAACCGCCGGTTCTGGGACAGACGCGCTTACATCCGCCGTCTCTAGCGGCTCGCCAGGGTGGTCTGGGGTTCCTTCTTCCAGGTCTTTATCTTTGGTC
>JBAWBG010000278.1:0-7488 GCA_049589695.1 Candidatus Sulfotelmatobacter sp.
TTCGACTACAATGGCGTTCACTCCAAATCAATCGAGGGACGCTCAATGCACAGCAGGCGAACTACCGGCCGGCGAACTAAAAGTCTCTTAACGCAATATTTCGCAATGGCGCTTGTTATTTGCGCGAGCACCGCTCCGCAAGCTTTTGCTTCTTCGTCGCCGAAGGCTGCGGTTTCCTCGCCTGCCGAACCCCGGCTCGAGAAGGCTTACCGGTTCCAACAAGGTGGCTGGACATATGTTCATCTGGAAGGCTCGCCATCCGACGTCGGCTACCAACACGGCTATCTGCTGGCTCCTGAGATTGCCGACGCGCTCGAGGCCATCAAACTTTTCGATACCCACGAAACGCAGCGCGATTGGGAATTTTTTCGCAAGACGGCGCGCGAGATGCTCTGGCCGCACATTGATTCCGAATATCAGCAGGAGTTGCAAGGAATTGCCGATGGAGTGAAGGCCCATGGTGTCGATCTCGACGTGTTCGACATCGTCGCGCTCAACGCCTTTGAGGAAGTTCCCGACTATTACGTGCCGTGGCTAAACAAGCGCGAGAAGCAGGCTGGCGCGCCAAAGCTGAAGTCTCCCGGCAATTGCAGTGCGTTCATCGCCACCGGCGCTTACACAAAGGATCATCAGATCGTGATCGCGCACAATAATTGGACGAGCTATCTGGCCGGCGAGCGCTGGGTGGTCATTTTCGATATTCTGCCGCAGCACGGCCAGCGCATATTGATGGACGGCTTTCCCGGAGTGATCACCAGCGACGATGATTTCGGCGTCAACGCGGCCGGCATCATGATCACCGAAACAACCATGACCCAATTTGAAGGCTGGGATCCGAACGGCAAGCCCGAGTTCATGCGTTCCCGCAAAGCGTTGCAATACGCCGAGAGCATCGACGACTACGTGCGCATTATCAAAGACGGGAACAATG
The DNA here is from genome assembly GCA_049589695.1 of Candidatus Sulfotelmatobacter sp. Taxonomy (GTDB): domain Bacteria; phylum Acidobacteriota; class Terriglobia; order Terriglobales; family Acidobacteriaceae; genus Sulfotelmatobacter. Next base: position 932 of record JBAWBG010000278.1, read on the forward strand.
GCGGATACGCCAACGACTGGCTGATCGGCGACCGCAAGACGGGCGAAATCGCCTACCTCGAACTCGGCTTGAAGAATACTCCGATGTGGAGAACCAAAGATGGGTATTTCGTCAGCTCAAATTTCCCCCGTGACCCAAAGCTGATTCGCGAAGAAACAGACGGATTCAATCCGAACGATATGTCGTCCTCGATGAACGCCCGGCATGTGCGTGCAGAAGAACTGATGAAACAGGAGAAAGGGAAGATCGATGTTGCGACGGCTGAGCAGTTCCTGTCAGACCACTTGGACAGCTTCGAATCAGACAAGCCGCAGCCCGATGAACGCTCTCTCTGCGGCCACGTCGATGCCTCACAACGCGGCGTAAAGGAGTGGGGTTGGGAACCATACAATCCCGGGGGCGCCGTGCAGGGCAAAGCCACCGACAGCAAAATGGCGGCGACCATGAGTTTCGTCGCCCGAGCCGGCCACCCCTGCGGCGCGGATTTCGTGGCGGCTGATTTTCTGGAACAGCATCCCGAATATGACTGGCAGAAGCCGCTGCTCCACGACATGAAGGCCGGTCCTTGGACGAACTTTCAGTCCGGAGAAAAAGCGGGCAAGTAACTTCTAGGATGACGCATGTACTGCGAAGCATTTGTCAGGCATAAAGCGGTGATTACGGAGGCCGAGCTGCAAAAAGCGCTTCAAGGTCGCCTCGGGCCCGATATTGCTTTGGCTGCGGCCTACAAGATGAGCGCACTCTACAGCCTCGTTGCGCCTGCTCACTCCATTTACGCGTTCGAAACGGTCCGCGGCTGTTTTGTAATCGTGCGAAGAGTCAACTCCAGTTTCAGCACTTACCATATTGAGGGAACCAGCCGCTCTGTTTCCGTCCAGACTCTGCTCGCGGCGGTCCAGGATTTTGCCGGCCTTCTATTCCCCGTGTTGGCAACGGCTCCCGCAACGCCAGCTTATCAGGCGCGTTCGTTAACCGTGCAGCTCTTTGAAGACAATGGCAGGGAAACGGGTCTTGAGGGCAAATTGACCACCTTGAGTTCGGTCTTTCGTGAGCAATTCGCCTGGGCCTCACTGCGTTCCAGCGTAATTGCCTTTGCTACCGGGCTCTTGCTGATTTGGCGCGGCTTGAAGCAGGAGCCGATCAAGGCAACCATCTACAGTTTTGCCATCGTGCTGATTTTTACTCTGCTGGAATCGACCATCGGCTACATCCTGGGACGTGGTAAAATTAAGTGGAAGTTCAGGCAGGCATAAGTAGAAGTTCAGGCAGGCATAAGATGTTCAGAAGTTTCAAGTCAAGCGCGGATAGCTCCCAACAAACGGAAGACAGCCTTCATGAGCGGGTGCGTAGCGGGTTGGCGGAAGGATTCAAGGGATCTCTGTCGGATTCCTCTCGCGGCCCGTCCGACGCAGATCTTCTGGTTCATCAGGGGCCCCGCATGGCTGTGTTCGAGGTCAAGACCGGCGATCCTGATCTCCCGCTTCCCAGCAGTACCTCTGCGCAAATGCTCCTGTTGAAGCAGCAGGTGCGGCAACAGTTTCCCACGGAAGACGTGGAAGAGATTGTCCCCGTAGTAGTCACAAACTACAAGGTAACGGCCGATGATCAGAAGGAATTGGAGGATCAGGGCATCCGAGTAGTTCGCATCGATCCAGCGGCTTCGGGGAGTTATGACTTCGGAAAGTTCTCGCGTCAGGTGGCCAATCTCGCTGGTTTGCAAACTGATCTGGTCTAACGCAAAGCCCGGCACCGGATTAGTAGGCTGTCGCTTTTGCCTGACTCTCCTCCATGAAAGAAACCGTCCAGCAATATATTCGGCGCCTCAGCGGCTACGCCGAAGGCAAACAGCCTCTCGTCGTGCAAGCCGCAACCGCAAAGAAACTCGCGCGCCTCATCGAAGGTGTTTCCCCCGCCAGGTTGCGCAAGCGCCCTGCTCCCGAGAAATGGTCAGTCAGCGAGATTCTCGCGCACTTAGCTGACACCGAAATCGTTGGCAGCTTTCGCATGCGCTTGATCCTCGGCGCGCCGGGAACTCCGATTGCCGCCTTCGATCAGGATGCCTGGGTGGTCAGCGGGCACTACGACAAGCGCGATCCCCGCAAATCCCTCGAACAATTCCGCATGCTTCGCAAAGCCAACCTCGCGCTGCTCAAGTCGCTCACCGGTGAACAGTGGAAGCATTTCGGAATGCATGCCGAACGCGGCCAGGAAACCATCGAGCATATCGTTCGCATGTTCGCTGGCCACGACATCAATCACCTGCAACAGGTGGAGCGCATTCTGGCAGGGAAGTAGAAGCAAAGGACCAATACACTTTATCCTCCTGAGATGCGACCTGGCAGAAACAAATCCGATAGATTACTGCTGAAAATGCGCGCTCAGAGCCGCAGGGAAGCATGCTACCGTCACGTTAGATTCTCGATAGTAATCACTAAGAACCATGACCATCAAGCCGTTTCCCATGATGACGAAAGCTTGTACGAACGGCAAGTGTCGCGCCTACGCCCACTTTGTCTTCACCGTAGCCATGCGTTGCGTGCTTTGCCGGTGCGATCTGAAAAGTGCGCAGCGGATCAGCGAATCGACCTCAGACGGCCTGCACAACAAATCAGCAAGTGAAAACGTAGTGTCCCGGCATCCCGCCCGCGCGCACGCGGCCAGATAAACTGATCGTGTCAATTCTCTCGGCGAGCATCGGATCTTCGCCGCCAACAACGAATGCCCTGTATTGTTGCGCAAGCGCTCGCCTGCAATAAACTGGACCTATTTCCTAGGCCGCCCGGCGCTGCCTGTTTTCTACTTTAGCCTGCTTCAAAGGCGACGCTTTATCCCAGATCGCGTGGCGAGAAAAAAGCCGCAGCGGTCGCGACCTCCAGACCAAAATCAATCTCTACCAGTCAGTCCGTTCACTTCGGTGAAGCTACGTGGCAGTCGGAGTAGGTGTCATCTTCTTGACCGTGGTGGGGGAACAGGAACAGGATTCTGGATCGCGCCCGCATCGAAAAATGCCGGGGCAGCCATATCCCTGGAGCCACCGGTTCTTTTTCCAACTCAAAATGCGTGCCCGGTTCCACCTCGGCTAGAAAGCCTTCTATCGATACCGGATGTGTCACTCGGGCTTCGACTTTCACCCATTGAAAAGAATCTCGATCGACCCACAGTTTCCCTTCCATCCCGGTTAAAGCCTCGGTCTCCATGTTCGGCGGACGATACCCCGGGCGCGGGGTTGCGTTCAGAACATAAACATCATGACCATCCAGGTTCGTTTCACCGACTACCTTAAACACGAACGCCTTCGTCATCTGCTCCATCAGCAGATTGTTGCGTCTTCGTTCCTTTTCGTATTTCGCGATGCGCTCTGATTTTTGTTGCGGCGATTCTTTCTTCCGTTCTGAAATCGTATCTTCCAATTTATGCGCTTCGACCGCCGTTTGTGCTGGCGTTAACGGCTTGCCGTTGATGGCTACCAGGCGCTGGTAAGGAGAGCCCAGAATCATCATGTCTTCATAGGTTTTGGTCCCGCCGCTTCCGTGATCCCGCTCAAGACAATCAAATTTGGGTGCAGCTTCCCAGTCCCGCTTGTTGGCCTCGACCGAATGCTGAATAATCGCATCGGCATTGTCCTGACCCATCCCCCATCCGGAGGATGCCAGAACTATTGCCAGCAATAAAATCAGCATCGATCCTGCCTTCACAGGGAAACCAAAATACACGCCCTGAAACTGCTTAGACGCCATCAACCGGAGTGAGGTATATCGTGTCGCGACAAAAGATCGAGCGCGTTCGTTTATCGTTTTGGCACAAAGCGCGAGTTTGTGACACCACTGGCAAACATATGGCCGCCGGATGCATCAACTTACAGTGCCAGATCGCCAGGTTGTCCCAAGTCAGGTTGTCCCAAGCCAGGTTGTGACAAGTCAGCCCATTACTAGCCCCCGCTCGGTGCAGTGGCCAGCCATCCAGGATTACGGCATTATCGGCAACTGTCGGTCTGCCGCCTTGGTCTCCAAATATGGTTCCATGGACTGGCTCTGCTGGCCGCGCTTCGACAAGCCTGCGATTTTCGCTGCACTCCTTGATCGAGAGCGAGGCGGACATTGGCGAATTTCTCCTACCGGCGAAGCTGCCATTGAGCGCAGCTACGTCCCAAATTCGAATGTGCTCGAAACTCGCTTTCACAATGCCACAGGCACCGCCATCCTCACGGATGTGATGCCGGGCACAGCTCGTGCTTCCCGCGAGAGCATTCTTGTGCCGGATTACGAAATCCTCCGCAGAATCACTTGCATTGCGGGCGAGTTTGAGCTTGAAATTGAATTCAAGCCCATGCCGGACTACGGCAAGGACAAAGTGCAGATTCGTGAATTCGGCAAATTGGGCCTGCGTTTCTCTGTGGGAGGCGGCGTCTACTTTTTGCGCAGCAGCATTGCCCTGACGATCGCTGACGGAGTAGCCCGCGCTCGCGTCTCCATGCGTGCCGGCGAGAGCTTGCGCTTCTCCTTCAGTTACTCCGAACAGGCTCCTGCCGTTCTTCCGCCAGTCGACTCCTCGCTCGATCACCGGATCGACCTTTCCGTAAAAGCCTGGCAACAATGGATCAGCCACACCGTCTACGATGGCGAATATCGGGAGACGGTTATGCGCAGCGCTCTGGCCCTCAAACTACTCAGCTATGCGCCATCCGGCGCGATTATCGCCGCGGCCACTACGTCTCTCCCGGAACTGCTTGGCGGAGACTTGAACTGGGACTATCGCTACTGCTGGTTGCGGGACGCTTCGTTCACCATCCGGGCATTGCTGGAACTGGATTATTGGGATGAAGCCGAAGACTTTCTCGATTGGCTGCTGCATGCTACCCGGCTAACCCAGCCGCAACTGAGAATCTTATATTCGCTATATGGAGACCAGGCTCCCGCGGAGCGGCAATTGAATTACCTGAGCGGATACCGCGGATCGCGCCCAGTCCGCGTGGGGAATGCCGCGAGAGATCAACTTCAACTGGATGTTTATGGCGAGGTGATCGACGCGGCCGCGCAATTCGCATTTCATGGCGGCTCCCTTGACCGCGAAATGCAAAAGGTCTTGATCGGCTTCGGAGACTACGTAGCTCAAAATTGGGACCAGCCCGACGAAGGCATTTGGGAGCCACGGTGCGGGCGTCAAAATCATACCCATTCGCGGGTCTTGTGTTGGACCGCCATGGATCGCCTCGTCCGCCTCGCGGAGGGCGGCATGTTGAAGCGAGCGCCGGTCGACAAGTACAAAAACATCAGCAACACCATCCGCCACCAGATCGAGGAACGGGCCTGGAATGAACAACTGCAGAGCTATGTCAGCGTGCTTGACGGGGACCAACTGGACTCCAGTCTCCTTCTGCTCTCCTGGTATGGATTTGCCGAAGCCGGCTCGCCGCGCATGCGGGGCACATACCACGCTATCCGGAAATATCTGAGTACGCCCGAAGGACTTCTGTACCGCTTTCAAAGGCCCAAGCCTGAAGGGACATTCGCGATTTGCAGTTTCTGGGAGGTGGAATACCTTGCGCTAGGAGGAGGTTCCCTAGATGATGCCCGCCACCTCTTCGGGCAACTAACCAGGTATCAAAACGATCTGGGTTTATACGGCGAAGAAATCGATGCCAGGACCGGCACTGCATTGGGAAACTTTCCCCAGGCATTCACGCACGTTGGACTCATCGGTGCGGCTCTATCCATCTCTCAACGTGAAAGGGGAGAACAACAGCTCGCGCATCGTCCTCCGGCAGCAACCAAACAGGTCCCGTCGGAGGCTGCGTCGTGAACTGGACAAGCTGGCTGCTCTCAGGATTTCTTGCGACCATCGCTCTATCCACAATGTTGTCCCTCAGCCAGGGTCTTCGCCTCACGCGCATGAATTTACCCTATCTCGTCGGGACCTTTGTTACTCCACAACGCGAAAGAGCCAAAGTCTATGGGTTCCTGATCCAGCTGATCGTGGGTCTGGTTTTTTCCATTTTTTACGTGTTGGTATTTGAGGCGCTGCACACGGTCAATTGGTGGTTTGGCGCGCTCCTTGGACTGGCGCACGCCTTGACCATCTTGACCTTGGGAATGTCGTTGATGCCCGGAATTCATCCGCGAATGGCAAGCGAACTGCACGGCCTCAATGTGAACCGCCAACTTGAGCCGCCCGGGTTCATGGCAATGAACTACGGAATACGGACGCCGGTTTCAGTCTTCCTGGCGCATGCCGCGTTTGGCGCGATACTGGGCTCGCTCTACCATCTCAGCCGGTAGTTTCGTTCCGGATTCTCATCGTTCTAGCTACACTTTACCTGCGGTCAACTTAGTGAGAGCGGCATCGCACCGCGAAATCTCTCCAGAAATAAAATCCGGTTGTGACGCATCGAATTGCGCCAGCGGCGCTTTTTCCTTTAGCAGCGACCATGTCTCCAGGCTCTTCTGATACCAGAACCGGGCTTCGCGCCAACTCGCAATTTTGGCCGCCTTCGACCGGCTATGCTCCTGCGCCAGACGCGAGTAAGCTTCCGCCAGCGCCGAACGTGCGTAGGCCAGGTC
>JBAWBG010000279.1:0-7252 GCA_049589695.1 Candidatus Sulfotelmatobacter sp.
CGGTAGTCTTGAGTTCAGTCCTTCATCTTCAGAGAGTTTTTATGGCCGTGAGTTCCATTCAGCTCGGGCAGGTGTGGCGCAGCGATGCGGATGGCCAGGATTATCTGGTCACCAAGGTGTACAGCGAGGTGTTCACGCAATATGCCATGCTGAGGCCGGCTGGGATTACGGCGCCGGATGCTCCGACGGTCCGCATCAAGGTAAGTAAGACTCCGCAAGGAGCGGCGCTGCCCGGATATACGTTCACTCAGGAAGGGTCTTTCTAAGGCGTTCATTCTAGCCTGGCATTCTGGCGCGGCGTTGTCCTCCGCGATTTCCGATACACTAATTCGGTTCCCATTCTTTGTTTCAATTTCCATGACTGAAAAACTTCTGGCTGTCATTTTTGTGTTTATTAATTCCGTGATCAGCACGACGGGCTACGCTGGCGTGATGCTGTTGATGGCGATTGAATCGGCGTGCATTCCGCTGCCCTCGGAGTTGATCATGCCGTTTGCCGGATACCTGGTTTTTACGGGGACATTCAAGTTGTTGTGGGTGGCGACGGCGGGTGCGATCGGATGCAATTTGGGTTCGCTTGTGGCTTATGAGATTGGGTGCTATGGCGGACGTCCGCTGGTGGAGCGGTATGGGCGTTGGATTCTGATGGGCAAGCGCGAGCTTGATTGGGCGGATCGCTTTTTTCTGCGCTGGGGTTATCTGGCGGTTTTCTTTGGGCGGTTGTTGCCGGTGATTCGCACATTCATTGCGCTGCCGGCGGGAGTGGCGCGCATGCCGCGGGGACGATTTCATCTGTATACGTTTCTAGGATCGTGGCCATGGTGTTTGGCGCTGGCTTACTTCGGAATGAAGCTGGGGCAGAACTGGCGCGAGTTAGGGAAATATTTTCACAAGTTTGATGCGGTGATTGGAGTGATGCTGGTGGCGGCAGTTGCGTGGTTTGTTTGGAGTCATTGGCAGAATCGGATGCGTACCGAAAGTTAGCTAGGCGGGCGTAGAAGCGGGCGGGACGCCGGCGCTACGTTGGTTTCGCCAGTTGCGATGCCACGATTTGCCATTTGCCGTTACGCTTCACCACCACATCCATGTAGATGTAGCTGACGGGGAAGCGTTGGCCGCCTTGTTCGACGTCGTCGTCTTCGGAGCCGTGCACGATGGCTACATCTTCGCTCAGCAGGCGGATGCGGCGGCCGGTAGAGGTCATCGACAGGTAGCGGATTTTGCCGGACGTCAGATTGTGTAGCAGGTCTTGCTTTGTATGCGTATCGCCTGATTCATCGTATTGGGTGTAGTCGTCGGCGTAGATGCGCGAGAGTTCGGGTGCGTCGGCGGCGATCAGGGCGCGATCGCCGTCCTCGAAGAGCTTCAGGATTTTCTGCTCGTCATTATTCGTCATTCATTCGATGCCTTTGCGACGCTTCTCTTTTGGCCTCCTGTTAGTGTACAAGGCTGATGTTCACCAGGAGGCTATTGTGATTTCCATGTCTCGCGCGCTTGCGCTGCTTCTTTTCTTCGTCACACTATTGCCGATTGCTTCCCAGGCTCAATCGGCTTCCGCAACTTCCGAGCGGCCATTTGTGGTGGAGTATTACTACAAAACCAAGTGGGGACATGCGGATGAGTTTCTTAAGCTGTTTAAGAAGAATCACTATCCCGTGCTCAAGAAAGAAATGGAGATGGGGCGGATCGCAAAGGTTTGGATGGATCAGCCGCGCTATCACACCACGGAAGACGGGCGCTGGGATTACCGCGTGACCATCGTTTTCAAAAATGCCACCGTGGCCAATGAACCGTTCGATGAGGCGGCGCTGCAGAAGCAGATGTATCCGGATCGGGAAACTTTTCAGCGGGAAGAGCAGCGGAGGTTTGAGATTCTCGATGGGCATTGGGATTTGCCGATGAAGACGGTGGAGTTGGATGCACGACCCTGAAAATCTTTAACACGGGGGGCACGGCGGGCACAGGGTAAACCGTTTCGCCTTCAGTTTGCACGTCGATATTCTGCGAAAGGAAAAGGTCGATGTTCTGCGAAAGAAAAAGATTGTTAAAGGACAGTAACAATCGTGTGGGAAATTCTTATGATTGTCATTGAAATTTAATGTTAGACAACGCGTTGCGAAGACCCATACTGTTGACTATGGATCCCTTAATATCAGTTGAAGAACTACATGTTGATTTGTTGCACGAGATTGGCAACCGGCTGGCGACAGCGGATGGATTTCACGATGTGCTCACGCGCGTGATCGAATTTGCCACGGCGCTGGTGAAGTGCGACTCCTGCCTGATTTATGTCTTGGAAAGTGAAGAGCTGGTTCTGCGGGCTTCGAAGAATCCGCATACGGATGTGGTGGATCGATTGAAATTGCGCGTGGGACAAGGGATTACGGGATGGGTGGCGGAGCATAACGAACCGGTAGCGGTGGCGGAGAAGGCGGCGCGCGATCCGCGCTTTCAGTTTTTTCACGAATTGCCGGAGGATAGCTACGAGGCGTTCTTGTCGGTGCCGTTGATGTGCAGGGGGCGCGTAGTGGGCGTGATTAACCTGCAGCATCGCGAGCATCATCTTTATCGGCGAAGGGAAATACGGTTGATCTCGACGGTGGGATTTCTGGTGGGTGCGGAAATCGAGATGGCGCGGCTGGAAGATGCGAATACTACTTTGTTTGAGCAATTGCAGACGCGCAAGGTAGTAGAGCGAGCCAAGGGGATTCTGCAGCGCGAGTTGGGATTGACCGAGGAACAGGCGTACCTGGCGTTGCAGAGGCAGAGCCGGCAGAAACGCAAAGCGATGAAGGAGATTGCTGAAGCGATTGTGCTGAGTGAAGAAGTGAAAGGAAATTCGCGGACGCTTGGTCCGTCGTGAAAATTGGCGGCCCGTCGAATATGGCGTTCTATCCAAATTTATCCAAATCCAGCAAGCATGAAACAAAAAAGAGCAGATCTTTAACAGATCTGCTCTTTATTCGCTGTTCGCTGTTCGTTGAGCGGCTATCGGATGGCTGAGACGGTATGCAGTTCAGCCATTACCTTCCCTGAGTTCGCGGGCGCCGCGAAGTGCAGCGTGACTTCAAACTGGGGAAGGTCCATAGCGCTGACGTAGCTTTCGCCGAACTTCGACAGGATTACGAGACGTCCTGCCTCGGAACTCGGAGCTGTCTCGCTGACTTTCGCGATGAGCATGAACGATGCTGGCCGGCCGGTTAATTTGGTTAAGGTCAGCATCTCTGACGGGCCCATGGCTTGGAGGGTGAAGCGGTAGTCTCCGGCGGGAACTACGACGTTTTGCCAATGGACTTCGTGAGCAAGGGTGAAGCTCCCACCTGCGTCCTGAGCGGAAGCCAGGCTGGGTGCGAAGTTCAGGGCACTTAGAGTCAAAACGGCGGCATAGGCTAACTTGCGAATCGATTTCATTGGAATCTCCTGTTGTTTGTGGCATGTCTGAGATCGCACGACGACCGGCGGTTACCGGGTCACGCTTGCTCAGATTGAGTGGAGAAACAACGAGGTCAGGAGAATTGCACTTACCGACGGCAGGGCCGGCATGCAAACATCAGCTTCGCGAGGCCGGCTGCTGAGCTGGTTTGCGAAGTGATTCCATGATGAAGGATGCGGGCGCTAGAGTCCAACGCAAAATATTTATTGCTCGCATCGGCAAGGCGAGGACTGGGGTCGGGGCCGCTCGGCTTTGCCATCGCGGGACAGCCGAGGCGGATTCTCCGTTTGGATTGTTGGACCGCTTGATGATCGAGTTGGCCTGTTGAATTGATTTCCTGCGCGTTTAGCCTCTCTGGTTTGCAAAAGTCCTGCCCGATACGAGAACATACTAAGTTTGCATATCCATACAGATTCTTACTGAGGAAGCGGCCAAATTATGGCGACACGGAATAAGGGTGCAAAGAAGACGAAGGCATCACGCATAGAAGTGAAATCAGAGGGGAAGGCGCGCAGCAGTTCCAGAGATAACGGCACGATGCAGCCGGCGAAAGGGAAGTTGGGAGTGATGCTCCCGGGCATGGGCGCAGTGGCGACGACATTTGTCGCGGGCGTGGAGGCGATTCGCAAGGGGCTGGCGAAGCCGATTGGCTCGCTGACGCAAATGGGCACGGTGCGGCTGGGAAAGCGGACGGATGGGCGTTCGCCGAAGATCAAAGAGTTCGTGCCGCTGGCTGGGCTGGATGATCTGGTTTTTACCGGCTGGGATATTTTCGAAGACAACATGTATGAAGCGGCCTCGAACGCTGGCGTGCTGGATCAACGGTTGCTCGACCAGTTGAAGCCGTTTCTTTCGACGGTGACGCCGCGCGCGGCGGTGTTCGATCACAATTATGTGAAGAAGATCGACGGTCCGAATGCGAAGAAAGGCAAGACGAAGATGGATCTTGCCGAGCAGTTGCGCCAGGACATTCGCGATTTCAGGAAGACCAGCGGCGCGAGCCGGCTGGTGACGATGTGGTGCGGATCGACGGAGTCTTATATTGCGGCGACGGAAGCGCATCAGACAGTGAAGTCGTTCGAAAAGGCGCTCCGCGAGAATGATGAGATGATCGCGCCTTCGATGATTTATGCCTACGCGTCGCTGATGGAGGGAGTGCCGTTCGCCAATGGCGCGCCGAATTTAACGGTGGACTTGCCGGTGATGCTTGAACTGTCGCGGGAGAACGAGGCGCCGATCTGCGGGAAAGATTTCAAGACCGGGCAAACGTTGATGAAGACGATCCTTGCGCCCGGTTTCAAGGCGCGCATGCTGGGTTTGAATGGATGGTTTTCGACCAACATCCTGGGCAATCGCGATGGCGAAGTGCTGGACGATCCTGGGTCTTTTAAGACCAAGGAAGAGTCGAAGCTCTCGGTGCTGGAGCATATTTTGCAGCCGGAGCTTTACCCCGAACTCTACGGCGATATGTATCACAAGGTGCGCATTAATTATTATCCGCCACGTGGTGATAATAAAGAGGGTTGGGACAATATCGATATCTTTGGATGGCTGGGGTATCCAATGCAGATCAAAGTCGATTTTCTCTGCCGCGATTCGATTCTGGCGGCGCCGATCGTGCTCGACCTCGTGCTGCTGATGGATCTGGCGAAACGGTGTTCGGATTTGCGCGGATTGGGAATTCAGGAGTGGCTAAGCTTTTACTTTAAGTCTCCGATGACCGTGCCGGGACTGTATCCGGAGCATGATTTGTTTATTCAGTTGATGAAACTGAAAAACACCTTGCGGCATTTGAAAGGCGAGGAGTTGATTACGCATTTGGGGCTGGAGTATTACGACTGATGGAAGTAAGGACGCTACCAGACGGTTCTTAGCAGGGGGCTTCTTCGGATATTCTCGTCGCGTGTGATCAGGGTTAGGCCTTCGGCGCGGGCAGTTGCCCCAATCAGACGATCTGAGGGATCGCGAGAATAGTCATCCGGAAACTGCGCAGCGAGAGCTGCGATCTCCGGCGTGATGGGCCGTACGGAGACATCTTCAATTAGCAAGCGGAGAGAAGCCTCGACCGTACCATAGCCCTGTATTTTCCCGTTCGCAAACAGGGTTGCTATTTCCCAAAGGCTAATGCCCGAGATGGCGAGGCCACCGTCATGGCGTGCACGCCTTATGGCCGAAGCTGCGGCCCGCGATAGCCGATTCGGGTCGTCGTTAGCCCAAATCAGAACATGAGTGTCAAGCAAAATCAACGCGAAGTTTCCCAATCTTCTGGCGGTACAGCCGGAGACTCTATGTCGCCAATGATCCGGAATACGCCCTTCAATCTGCCGATGAACTCCCGTTTTGGAGGTTCTGCTGGCACCAGTTTTGCAACCGGCTTGCCGCGCTTCGTGATCAATAAGGGTTCCCTGGTCGAGCGCACGTCTTCCATAAGGGTAAGACAGCGCGCCTTGAACTCCGCGGCTGCGATCGTCTTCATGGACACATTGTAACATACATGGTCGTCTAAAGATGACCATGACTGAAGCCAAATTCTTCTCCGCTTTGTACTCGTCAAACTTCTCCATGCCGGGGGGAGGCTCCCGAAAGCGGATAACCCAGCAGGGGAAGCACAGCGTCTAAGCGTTTAAGGGAAGTTGCGCCTGACTGGGGAATGCCAAGCGTATAATCCGAGGTAAGAGTGCGGTAGGGAGTTTTTTATGAAATTGCGTTGGTTGGCAATCGCTGTGGGATTGGCGGCGTTCAGCGCGGTGCCCTGGACGATGGCGCAGGATCAAGATAAGAACAACACTCAACCCAAAGCTGGCGATGTGCAAAACGCTCCGGCACAACCTCCGGCCAATCTTCCGACGCAAGATGACAGCCAGATCAAGCACGATGGCTCAAAGACCGACGTGGATGCGGTGGGGAACCGCAACGTGGGTTGCGGGCGCGGCGTGGGTAACTGGTACAGCATCGAGAAACAAGTAGCCATGGGGCGGCAGTATGCGCAGCAGATCGAATCGCAGGTGAAGTTGGTCAACGATCCCGTGGTAACGGAGTATGTCAACCGGATCGGGCAGAACCTGGTGCGGAATTCGGATGCGCAAGTGCCGTTCACGATTAAGGTGATCGATTCCGATGTGGTGAATGCAATGGCGCTGCCGGGCGGGTTTTTCTACGTGAACTCGGGATTGATTTTGGCCGCGGATGAAGAAGCGGAGTTAGCCGGCGTTATGGCGCACGAAATCTCACATGTGGCAGCATGCCATCTGGCGCGCGAGCAGACGCGAGGCACGTTGATGCAACTGGCCACGATTCCTCTGATCTTCGTGGGCGGCGGAATCGGCTACGGAGCATACGAAGCCGCGGGGCCGGCAGCGATGCTGGGCTTCCTGAAATTCTCGCGCGGCTTCGAAGCGGAAGCGGACTATCTTGGCGTGGAGTATATGTACCGCGCCGGGTACGATCCCTCAGCCTTCGTTTCGTTCTTCGAAAAAATTCAGGCGATGGAGAAGAAGAAACCGGGAACTTTGGCGAAGACGTTCGATACGCATCCGCAGACCCCGGACCGAATTGAGAAGACGCAGGAGGAAATCCGGAAAATTCTACCCGCCAAGGCTGAGTACATTGTGACGACTTCGGAGTTCGACGATGTGAAGGCGCGGCTGGCATCGATTGAAAACCGCCACAAGGTGCTAGATCAGAGGGACGAGAACAAGCCGAGTTTACGCCGCACCTCGACCAGCGGCGGCGACAATACGGGCAATACCAATCCGGATGACGATCGTCCGACATTGAAACGGCGGGATGATTCGTCGTCGAACTAGGAAGGCTGTGCAG
>JBAWBG010000280.1:0-29175 GCA_049589695.1 Candidatus Sulfotelmatobacter sp.
ACCACTTCACTGTTCCCTTCTCTCTCACGGAAAAACTCCTTTCACTGTCGTGAAGAATTAGTTCCCCGAATCTCCAGTATTGTTGTTCCGGCGAACCGGAACGCCCCCTTCGGAAAAACGGTGGAACTCGGTTGCGTCCATCATTGCCGCGGAAATTGCCCCAAAGCAAAAGACTCCTCAAGTTCAACGCCACGCGAAGACATTGCGGCGAGAACTTTCAGAGCCCTGGACCATCGACGCTGTTTCTACGGCCGTACTCAAGACGTCAACCTGCCTTACGAACCCATCGCCCGGCTTGCACCGGGGAATGAGCAAACGATAATAAGCACTACTAAATCGTTTGACAAGAAGAATTAGAAGGGAAACGTAAAAAAAAGCAATAGACCGTTTTTCGATTCCTTTAACGAAGTATAAGAAAAGGTCCCCTTTTCGACGAAACTTTGGTTTGATATGAAACGCTTCCGCCAAGCCAAACCCTTGATAGGATTAGGCTGTAGACCCATGTCTGAACAGACCACAACTCCGGTTTCATCCCCTCTACTGACGGAGCGAAATACTGCGCCGACACCATTCGAGCGGAGCAAACGACCCTCAGGGATAACAGTCTCCACCATAAAGTATCTGTTGCGGACCGATGTGCATACTTTTGCATTCTCGGTCGCGGCCAACGCGATATTGTCCTTTTTCCCGTTCGTAGTACTGCTGATGACGCTCATCCGTCGCGTTTTCCATTCCCGCGTCATGTACGACGTAATCCTGGAGTTGCTAAGAGACTATCTGCCCGCAGGCCAGGAGTTCGTGATTCGCAACTTGAACGCCATGGTGAACAGCCGCCAACGCGTGCAGATCGTTTCACTTGTTATTTTATTGATCACATCTTCGGGTGTATTCATGCCGCTGGAAGTCGCTCTGAATCGGATCTGGCGTTTTCCGAGTAACCGGTCCTACCTGGGGAATCAGTTAATTTCTTTGGGACTGGCGTTCGCCTGCGGCATGCTGACTCTGCTTTCGATCGCTATGACCGCCGGAAACATGGCCCTGCTGCAATTCGTACTGCGTGGTCACGGCACCGGCTTTATTCGATTGGTCGCCTTCGTCGTGATGAAGGTGTTTGCCATCGCTGCCAGCGTGGCCATCTTTTTCCTCATCTATTGGGTTTTACCCAATGGCAAGGTTCCAGCACGAGCCGTGCTGCCGGCCGCCTTCATCATGGGATTGCTGTCGGAGGCCTTGAAGTACGGCTATATTCTGGCCCTGCCCTGGCTTAATTTCGGCGAGGTTTATGGCCCATTCTCGCTCTCGGTGAGCATGATGTTTTGGGCATTCCTCTCAGGATTATTGCTGCTGGCAGGAGCGAATTTGAGCGCCGAAGAACACCTGCGCCGCAGGCCTTAAGGGAAACTTTCCCGATCAACCGCGGGTTGCAAGAGACGCGTTCGTCGTACGGGCAATTCTATTGTTGGTTCAGAGGGATGCTGCTGAAAGCGATTCCCCGCTTGCGGTTAATCCGGCAAATTACATTTTCCAGTATGCTGGGCAGCAGATTGATGCCAGGTTGCGGCATCAGCGAGTTCTTTTCCACGTAATCTTCGGCCCCGGCTTCGATCAGCTTTTGCCGATTCTTTTCCGTGAGGCTGCTCAGCACCACAACTGGAATGTCTGCTGTTGCGGGAGTGTTCTTCAAGCTGGCAAGCACCTCTGGGCCACTCACCTTGGGTAAGATCATATCCAGCAAAATCAAATCAGGCTTATGCTCCCGCGCCAGTTTCAGGGCGCACTCGCCATCCTCAGCGCATAACACTTCATAACCCGCTTTGTGCAGGACTCGTTCGTTTTCATGGAGAATCGTTTTGCTGTCATCCACCAAGAGGATTTTCACGCAGGTCGCCCCTAGCTGCAATATCGGCATCGCAGGCGAAAGTATTAGGGCATACCATCGTTTGCGGCCTTGGGTTTGGGAAGAAGTTATTGCTAGCAATTTCAGGACCGCGTCGCCGTTCAACGTTCGGCAATCCACAGGCTCACTGTGATATCCGTCACTGCGCCATTTCCTAGACATCGGTTAGCATGCGCTTGGTTTCCCAAAACCCTTCGAGCAGATATTCGTTTCCCAGGTGATTGCTATGACCGGGAGCTGCTGGCGTCTGCTCGCCTGTTCCTCGCTGATATTCTTAACTTCGATTTTCTTAGCTTCGATTTTCCTGGCTTCCTCTTTGTGGGGAAAGAGTGCTGCTCGGGATCACTTCCGCGCCCTGACGCCCATAATGGCGAGCCCGCCGGATACTCCTCGCTTTTCCCCAGTTCGGCTTCCCCTGCCTATCGCTGAACCGTGGCGTATCCCCGTCGCCCCGTCGCCGATCGGCTTGCCGCAAATCACCGGCGCTGCCGGAATTATTTTTTCTGGCCGCGTCACTTTTGTGGGACGCGCTTGGGGCACTCTCACTTCACTCCCACGCCAAACCGCCGCTTCTACCATGATTACCTTTCAGGTGGAACATGCAGTCCGTGGCACTACCGCTGGCAAGAATTTAACCATCCACGAGTGGGCTGGCCTTTGGACTAGTAAAGAGCGCTACCGCGTTGGGGAGCGAGTCTTGCTGTTCTTATATCCACCCAGCAGGCTGGGGCTCACCAGTTCCGTAGCCGGCCCCATGGGCAGATTCGCAATCGATCCCCAGGGCAGAATCAAACCGAACATCCAGAATATTTCCGCGCTCGCGGCCGATCCGGTGATTGGCGGAAAAAAACTCGTTCCCTATACCGACTTCTTCCACGCGGTTCGCCGTGCCAGCGGTGAAGAATAATGCGCCCGATCACGCAGAAATCCGCGGCATTCACCGGCCACTTTTTGTTTCGGCTGGCTGCAATTTTCGCTGTGGTCTTATCACTCGCCGCGATCGCCATCGCCGGAGGCCCCGAATACGTTGCCGGCTCCAGCTTCTTCAATTCATCGACGATGGGTCAGCCCCTAACCTGGTCGAAAGGCGAGGTGAACTACTACACGGACCAAGGGGATTTAAGCCCCATTTTGCCAAACACCGCTGCCAACGCCTTTGTCGCCAGCGCTTTCCTGCAATGGAGCTCGGTTTCCGTCGCGGCCATCACCGTAACCGGCGCTGGCCAGCTCGCCGAAGATGTAAATGGAAGCAACATCGCCGTCAACTCGAATGGAACCGTAACCGCTCCCGCCGACATCACTCCCGCCGCTACCCAAAGCCCGGTTGGGATTGTCTACGACTATGACGGCTCGGTCACCGATGCGCTGCTGGGCGCGGGCGCAGGCGGAACATCGCAATGCTTTTGGAACGCGGTTTATGGAGGCCCGGACAACTTCAACAACAGCGCAAATTTCCTGCACGCCTTGGTCGTAATCAATGGACAGTGCGCGCTTCAGCCTGCGCAACTTACGGACGTGGAATACCGCCTGGTACGCGTGCTGGGAACTGTACTCGGCCTAGGCTGGTCGCAGCTGAATGTAAACGCGAGCACCGGAAACCCGCACCCGACCGCCGATGATTATGCGGGCTTTCCGGTCATGCATTACATGGACTCGGTAAACTGCGTGCCCATCACCGTTTGCTATCCCAGCCCCTACCAACTTGCGCCGGATGACGTCGCCGCGCTTTCCCGTCTTTATCCCCCTGCTACACCCCCATCGAACACTGCTCGAATACACGGCTCTGTCTATTTCGTGGATCATTTCGGCGCCCAGGGTCAGCCGATGCAGGGCGTGAACGTGTTCGCCCGCTGGATCGATCCTTCCACGGGATTGGACTCGCACAAATACGCCGTCTCCTCTGTTTCGGGATTTCTCTTCACTGGCAACGCCGGCAATCCAATCACAGGATTAATCGATTCTCTGGGAAACGCTTACAGTGAATTCGGCTCGGCCGATCAATCTTTGGAGGGATTTTTCGACCTCGGCGGATTGCCGATTCCGAACGGGGCCAGCACCGCGCAATACCAGCTCTCGATCGAGCCTCTGGATCCACTTTGGTCCTCAGGCGTTTGTCCCTATGACTTCTCGCAAGTAGCTCCCTCCGGCAGTTTTGCACCGATTGTCATCACTGTCAGCGCGGGTGGTGACTTTGAGCAGGACATTCCCATGACAGGAAGCGCGTTGGCTGTACCGCCGTGGTCCGCCAGGGAGACATGGGCCGCCCCAGCGATCGTCCCCGCTCCCGGCGACTGGGTTGGATCCCTCAGCGGCTATGGCAATGTCTCCTACTTTCAAATGACCGCGCGGGCCAATCGCACGCTGTCGGTAGCCGTTACCGCTCTGGATGAAACCGGGTCACCCACCGAGTCGAAAGCAGCTCCCGTGGTCGGGATGTGGAACTCGGCCGACCCGGAAGGCACGACCCCGCCAGTCCTTACCTCCGTGCCCTTCAATTCTGCCACCTACGGTATGAGCCGACTGGATGCACAGGTATTGAATGCGAGCAGCTTCATTATCGGAATCTCCGATCTGCGCGGCGACGGGCGACCCGATTATGTCTACCACGCCCATGTCCTCTACGGAGACTCAGTCAACCCTGCGCGCATCCCGATCAATGGCGGAGCGATCACCCTGCAAGGCATCGGATTCTCGCCTGGCCTTACCGTCAGCGTGGGAAGTCACGCGGTGCCGATCTTGGCCAGGAACGCGAGCCAGATTCTTCTGTCAGCCCCGCCTCAAAGCGATGGACCCCAGACCATCACTATCACGGACCCGGCCAGCGGCTCCATCTCCACCATGACCAACGCTCTTACCATCGGTGCCGCATCGACCGATCAGATCGTTCTCTTACAGGGGACAAATCCTCAGACACCCGTAGGCACCCAGGCCGCCAACTCCCTCCGAGTAAAGGTCGTGGCTTCCGATGGCGTCACTCCGGTAAGCGGCGCAACGGTCGCATGGAGCACCACGAGTGGCGCGATACTCTCCGCCTGCGGCGGCGCTTCCAGTTGTTCGGTGGTTACAGATGAAAGTGGATTGGCTTCCACCTCGATCACTCCTGCCGCCATTGGGGTGGCGACATTCACGGCCACACTCGCGCCCGCGGTCTACAATCCGGCGCAATTAGTTTCCGGCACTCTGTCGGCGACATCCACAGCTTCGGATATCGGAGTCACAACCCCATACCTCTGGATCGCCCAGGGAGCCACCCTGAGTGTGCCGATCATGGCCCGGGTTGTGAGTACTGGAACGCCGCAGGCCGGCGTGACCGTAGATTTCAGGATCGCCCAGGGAAGCGGCTCCCTCAGCGCCGCTAGTGCGGTCACAAACAGCACGGGCTACGCATCGGTCACGCTCACGCTGACGAACTTTGCGGCAAACGTTCAAGTCGTGGCCTGCGTCGCCTCCGGCAACCCTTGCCAGACCGTCTACGGCAATGCCGTCGCAGCCACCGCCCTTAACTTGCAGGCAGTGGCTGGCGCCGGGCAGGTCATTACCGCACCGCCGTTTCAGCCTCTTACTGTCCGGGTGACGGATTCGTCCACTCCGTCGAATCCAGTTCTCGGGGCCAGTGTGCTGTTTCAATCCACGGTGCTGCGTCCACCGGCCAACGATTTAACCGTGACCTCCGGGGATGCAACGGTCACACCGACGGGAATGCCCGTCATCCTGGCTGCGAGCCAGGGCAGCGCCACAAGCAACGCCAATGGCTTGGCAAGCTTTCTGCCTACCCTCGGATCGTTCACTGGATTGCTGGAAATCGAAATACAAGTCTCGGCAGGAACAGACGCAGTTATCGAGGATGTGATGGAAAGCTTCCCCTAAATCGCAGACTTACCGGGCCCGGAGGGACCGTGGATAATAGCCCGCCAGTTCACTGGCGGGAGCACAGCTCCATAGAATCAATCTTGTGCCGGAGGCGCAACTGAAACGGTGAGCGAAAGCAGGCAATCATTTCAGCCGTCCCTAACGGGACGGGCTTCACTTCTGGCTATGTCTACCCGGCGTTGAAACGCCGGGCTATTTTCAGGCGTCCCTCCGGGACGCTTCTCGGCCATCGTCTGCCGGCCATCGTCGGCGGCGTCGCGTTTTGCGGAAAGCCGAAAGCCCACTTACTTCTTCGTCCACCGATCCACCCAATCATTCACCGTTTTGTACCAGAGCTGCGAGTTCTGCGGCTTCTGCACCCAGTGGCCTTCGTCAGGGAAATACAACATCTCCGAGGGCACGCCTTCCATTTGCAGAGTGGTGAAGAGTTCGAATCCCTGCGACACATCCAGCCGGTAATCTTTCTGCCCGTGAATCACGAGCGTGGGCGTCTTGAAATTTTTCGCATACGTACTCGGCGACCACTTCTCATACATTGCGCGATTACCATACGGAGTGCCTTTGAACTCCCAGTCGTTGAACCAGAGTTCTTCGGTCGCGCCCCAGGCCGATACCGCATCGAACATCCCATCGTGCGACACCAGGCATTTGAACCGGTCGGTGTGGCCGAGAATCCAGTTGATCATGTATCCGCCATAGCTGGCGCCCAGCGCACACTCCCGGTCTTTATCGATAAACGGATAAGTCTTCTCGGCGTAGTCGAGGCCCTTCATCAGGTCTTCAAACGGAGCGCCGCCCCAGTCGCCGTTGATGGCGTCGATAAACTTCTGTCCGTAGCCGGTCGAGCCGTGGAAGTTGATCATGATGACGACGTAGCCGCTTGGCGTCGATGAAGTTGGCGACGCAAAGAGTTCGGGATTCCAGCGGTAGCTCCAGTCGTCTCCCCACGCGCCCTGCGGCCCGCCGTGGATGAGGAACTTCACGGGATATCTCTTACTGGCGTCGAAGTTCGGCGGCTTGACCAGGAAGCCTTGGACCTTGTCGTTGTGAGCGCCGGTGAACCAGAAAGATTCGAGGGGCTGCATGTCAATCTGCCCCAGAACGGCACGATTTAGGCTTGTCAGCGCCTCGGCCTCATCAACGAGCGGAAACCGCTGCTCGCGCCCCTCTCCGTAAGTCCCGTATTTAGTTTTGGTGCTGGGCGGGGCGTCGCAATTCGCCGGGAAGAGCCTGCACTCGTGTAGCCCACTCAGGCGGTAAATTTCCGAAGGGTGCTGTAATGACATGCGTGTGAATATGAGTGTCTTACCACCGTCTGCAACGGCCAGGTCGTCGTTGAATCCTCTCGCTAGCGGTACGGCAAGATCGCCACCTGGGAAAAGCGCGTAGATAGCAGACTCGCCTTTATCCTCGGATACAGCAAAGACATAAGAATCAGGCGCCCAATCCGTTGGCGAGGAACTCCGCGCCCACACGAAAGTCCCGATCCAGCGATCGAAATCCTTCGCTACAACTCTCTTCTCGCCCGTCTTGCGGTCATACAGCATCAGCCGGAAGCGGTCGCTCTCGTATCCCGGACGCTGCTGGGCTCGGTAGGCGATGTAGCGGCCATCGGGCGAATAGAGTGGAGTCGAGTCGCTGGCGGGATTGTCGGCGGTGATGTTCTTCGCTGGAGGCGGCGCGAGCCGCATAGAGCCTCGCTCCCCGGAACCGCTCCCGATGCCCGTCCCTGACCCGATGCCGCTTCCAGAGTTGAGGGGCACTATCCAGAGATCGTTATTGGTGGAAGCAGCCGGATTCTTGTCGTGATTCGAGGTGTAACAAATCTCTTTCCCGTCGGGCGAGAAAGCATAGTTGTCCTGTCCGCCCAGCGAAAACACGGGCGCATCGTAGTCGCCGGGCGTTAGGTCGCGGGTGCTCTCGACCATCAGGTGCGGCGGAACGCCAGCGATAAGGCCAACCACAAAGATATGGCTGCGCTTTCCCTCCTTGTAGGCATTCCAATGGCGATAGAGGAGATGATCAAAGACGAGCGCCTTAACCTTTGATTTCTCACGCTCTTCGAGTTTCCTCGCATTACAGGCAAATTCGTCGCTTTCGCCGTCGCATTCCGGATAGACGTCGGAGGTGAACAAAATAGTGCTACCATCCGGGGACCAGAGTTCACCGCTTGCTTCGGTGGGCACCGATGTCAGCTTGTAAACTCCCGTCACTCTGCCCGCAACTCCATCGAAATCCGCAACCCATACCTGTGATCCCTGCTCTTTGGTCGAAATAAACGCGAAGCGCTTCCCATCCGGCGCCCAACGCGGACGATCCCCGTCCTGACCCGGGATGAGCACGTGTTCCGTGGTTCCCACGTCTCGCAAATTCGGCGAGACGTGGGGCACCCCACTTTTTTCTTCGGTACCAGTAAGAGGCACGATCCAGATATGCGGTGTCTTCGTATTCGCGGCGAGATCCACATCGACCACGCTGAAGATTACCCACTTGCCGTCAGGCGAGACTTCCGGCTCGCCCACGCGCTTCAGCTTCATCATGTCTTCGAAAGTGAATGGATGCTTGACCTGGGCGAAGGCAGAAAAAGTAAACGCAATGACAGCAACGGCAACAAATATGAAACGACGCATGTGCGTACTCCTTAGCAAACCGAAGAGTGTAGCAGGTTTGATAAAGCGTGCTTGTCCTCTCCACGATGTTCAAGCTAGTGCGGATAGCGGTGCCGCGGCACCTCCAAAAATAGCCCGCCAGTCACTGATGGGAACGCATTCGTAAAATTAAGAACGCGCCCCGGCGGGACGCCTGAAGACGAGCACGTCGCGGGCGCGTCGCAGGGATCAACCATCTCTCCAGGACGCGTTTCCCTTAATCTTGAATCTACCCGGCGTTGAAAACGCCGGCCTATTTTCGGGTGCGCGCTAACAACGGCAACCCCTGTATCGATATGGCATCCAAGTTAGCGGCAGAACTGCAGCGCCCTACCCTCGGCCTCACTGAGCGGAGAGGGGTCGGGGGAGGGTCGCCGCGGTATGCCGCACCAGCAACGAACTCCCAGATTCGGTAAACTAGGAAGTATGAAGCCGGTATTGCTCCGCGCGCTTGTCTGTGTTTTTTCCCTGATGATAGTAGTGATCGCCACGCTGCCCGCTGCTGCACAAGAAGGCCCGCTCGACACCGGCGCTCCCAAGGGAATTACTCCTGAAGAAATCATTACGCGCTTCGCCGCCCGCGAGCAGCTGTTCAAGGATGCGCGCGATCATTACACCTACCGGCAAGACATCAAGGTCCAGACCCGTGACGGAAATACGGTTACCGGTGAATATCACGAAGTCTTCGACGTGCTCTATGACGACAAGGGACATCGCATTGAAAATGTCGTCTTCGCGCCGCAGTCGTCGCTCGATCAAGGAGGACTGTCGCTGGACGAGGGCGACGTCCAGGATTTCCGCAATCGCCTGCCGTTTGTTCTGACCACCGAAGAAGTCCCGGAATACAACATTCTTTATGTAGGCCAGCAGCAGGAAGATCAACTGCACTGCTATGTTTTCGATATCGCTCCCAAGCAAATCGTCGGGAAGAAACGTTACTTCCAGGGGCGCATCTGGGTCGATGATCGCGATTTCCAGATCGTAAAGACTTACGGCCAGGCCGTCCCGGAAATCAAAGACACAAAGAAGAAGGGTAAAGAAGAGCACCTCTACCCGAAGTTCACGACCTGGCGGCAACAAATTGATAATCAGTACTGGTTCCCCACCTACACTCGCGCCGACGACACCCTGCACTTCAACACCGGCGACATTCACATCCGGGAGATCGTGAAGTACGAAGATTACAAGCGTTTCGGATCGAATGTGAGGATTCTGTATAACGGCCAGGAAGTTCCCAAGGCGGATCAGAAAGATCAGAATGCGCCGCCGCCGGATCAGAATCAGAATCCAGATCCGAAAAAGCCGGACGCTGCACCGAATCCGCAACCGCCGCAGAAGTAAAATTGGGAAGCTTCCGAAACTTTAGTAGAACAAATACTTTCTCCACTTATCATCCGAGCGGCCCATCAATCGCATGATGTGGCGGCTGGTATGGAGGTTAAAAGCGCGAGGTTCGCGCATCAGCTTCATTCCTGCTTCAAGAGGAAACTGATTTCCCTTTCGGCGGTTGCAGGTGTGGCAGCATGCGACCAGATTCTCCCACGTGGACGAGCCTCCGCGGGAGCGGGGAATCACGTGATCCAGAGTGAGTTCGCCGGAGGGCAGAACGGTGGCGCAATACTGGCAGGTGTTGCGGTCGCGCAATAGAATGTTCTTTCGTGATAACGCCCGGCTCTGGTGCGGGATGCGGCGATACTCCAGCAGCCGGATCACGGAGGGCACCCGCATTGCGATACGCGCCGCATGCAGGAAGTGTCCGTTCTCCTCTTCGGTCATGGCCACGCCCTTCAGCACCAAAACCAGCGCGCGGCGCGCAGCGCAGACATTGATCGGCTCATACGAAGCATTCAGCACCAACACGGGCGCGTGCAGCGCATGCCTGTTGCCGTCGTGGTGGACAGCCGTGGCCGCGAGCAGGTTGGCGGCGTGTCTGCCACTGTGTCCCGCATCGGCTTCCATTCTCGCTGACATGATGTGCTATTCGTCCCTTTGAGCCCTTTTCCGCCGGCTCTCAACCTCGTTCTTTATTAGATGCTACAAATGAAACCGCCATCTTCTCCGGGTTAAATGCCGGCTGCCCGAGCCAGCGGAATTTCCTGGGCGACAGCTTCCCCAACTCTTGCCAAATCGTCCGAGAACTCAACCTCCATATGTCGCTCGGAATTTTTCAGCGTCCGCGCAACCGTCGCGACCCAAACTTTAGTTGCGCCGGCACGCCGCAGCACCCGCGCGCACTCCGACACGGTTGCTCCCGTGGTGTACACATCGTCCACCACCAGCACTTCACGACCCTTCACGACTTGGGATTGCGCCACTCCGAATGCTCCACGCACATTTTCCCGCCGCTGGTGACTGGTGAGGCCGGTTTGCGACTGCGTTTCGCGCTTCCGCTCGAGCGCACCCGGACACAAAGTGAAATGCTCCGGCGCTGCCATAAGCTTCATCGCGAACCGCGCGATAGCCTCGGCCTGGTTGAATTCCCGTTGACGAATCCTGCTACGGTGCAGAGGGACTGGAACTACCGTAATGGATTTAGACACAAAGTCCGGTTCGAGTTCCTCGATCGCCTCAGCCAGCATTCGCCCTAAAACGCTGGCGGCTGGCCGCACCGATGCATATTTCAAAAGGTGAATCAACTCCCGCAAGCCACCCTCGTAGCTGCCGTAAGCCACTGCCCGCACAAAGGGAGGTTCGATCCGGCGGCACAATCCGCAACGAGGCGCGCCTGCATCCGTCAACAGCGCATGAGAAGAAAAAAGGCGCTCGCCGCAGATCGCGCAGACTTCGCCGACGATGCGGTGCATGCCATCCAGACACTCCTGGCACACGGGCAAACGGGAAGCCTTCACTAGAGGCTCGCCGCAGATCCGGCAATCCGAGGGAAAGAGGACGGTAAAAAGATTTTCGACGAATTGAAGAGAAAGTCGTCGGGCCCACGATGTCTGGGCCGCCAGAGCAATAGAAGGCCCTGCCGCTGTGGCTTTGGCCTGGATAGCCCGAATTCGGTCTCCACTACTGCTGAAGACGGCCTCCGTGTTCCGCGCAAGGTATGGACGCTTGCGCGCTGCCTGCTTGTCGCCAGTATAACGGCGTTCAACCCTGCTAGGCAACGTTTCGCGTGTTGCCGGATTCTTTGATGACGGGAACAGGAGCCGAAGAAGTCGGCAGCTTGCGGAGCGCCTCAGACAGCCGCTCCCGCACCGGCACGAAAATCAATCGGTAGTCTCTCCGGAAACATTCTGCACAGCGCACCGGCTGCAGCAGAAAAACCGGAAGAAGGAAACGCTCGGAAAATGTGCGGCGTCGCGAACGGAAGCCGGTATCGCCGCCGCAGTCGTCGCAATGAAATTCCAAATACCGCTGGAACCACAGCTGCTCGGGGGAATTCTTACGCACGTTTGCACCTCGGAATGTCGAAACCGCGCAGGGGCGAACAGACCGGTGCAACCATTTTACCTCAAGACGGTCGGCAGACAAGACGCGGTATTTTTCACCATTGGCAATGCCGGAACCCGCATCGCACTTGTAAATCGGGCTGCCCGCGTGCTAACGTGCGCCGTTCCCGTGTTTCGAACAGGTTTGCGAAAGAATGTTGCCTTCATCCCACCACCTGCGAGGATTCCGACGATGAGCAGTCCTGTTCCCACAACTCCGGAAACGAGCCCGAGGAAACACGTTCCTTTCGTTCCCGAGCATATGGAAATGAAGGAATTTACTCTGCGTGCCGTCCTTCTTGGACTCCTGATGACGGTGGTTTTGGGAGCGGCCAACGCTTACCTCGGCCTACGCGCCGGTATCACCATCGCCGCAACCTACCCTGCCGCAGTGATTGCGATGGCGGCTATGCGGGCGTGGAAGGGATCGCTGCTCGAAGAAAATATCGCCCGAACCGCGGGCTCGATCGGCGAGTCGGTAGCCGCCGGCGCAATCTTCACTCTGCCGGCATTTCTTCTCGCAAAAGCGTGGCCATCGTTTCGTTTCGCCGACGCTTATTGGAAATCCACCGCGCTAATCATGGTGGGCAGCATTCTCGGCGTTCTCTTCATTTCTCTGGTGCGCCGCGCCATGGTGGAAGATCCAGAGCTGCCCTTCCCTGAATCTCTAGCGGCATCGGAGATTCACAAAGCCGGACAGCGCGGCGCGCAAGCTGCGAAATATCTTTTCTGGAACATCGGCGTTGGCGGCGTGGTTTACATGCTGGGCAGATTCGGCTTATTCGCCGCCGATACCGATCTTCACGTTGGCGTCGGAAGTTTGGGCCGCAGTCAGGTTCGTCTTGGCGGCACAGGAAGCACCCACGTCCTACCTACGGGTGGAACCACCGTGTTTGCAGCGCCCAGCGTGAGCCCTGCTTATCTCGGCGTTGGCTACATTATTGGCGTCAAACTGGCGTCGCTGCAGTTTGCCGGGAGCGTGCTGGCCTGGGGCCTGCTGGTTCCCCTGATGATCTTCTTTCTTGGGCCGCAGCTCAAAGCCTACCTTCCAGCCGACACTCCCGATAATTGGGCGACCATGGCGGATGCGGTATGGAGATATATTGTGCGCCCCATCGCCGTGGGGGGAATGCTGGTCGGCGCGGCATATACGCTATACAAAATGCGCGCCGGCCTGACCGCCGGAATCGGCAAGGCCATCGCGGATCTGCGCCAAACCGCCGATCAGCAGGCGAAGCTGGCGCGCACGGAACGCTACATGAGTTCAAAAACAGTCTTCAGTTTAATCGCGGTCACGTTTGTGTTGATGTGCTTGCTCTACATAAAAATCTCGCACCTGGTTTGGCCGGCGATCCTGGCGGCGGTGGTGATGCTTCTGGTGGGTTTTTTCTTCGCCACGGTATCGGGCAACCTGGTGGGAATCATTGGCTCATCCAATAATCCGATCTCAGGCTTGACTCTATCGACACTTCTAATCGCCGCACTATTGATGGTCGCCCTCGGAGTCTCAGGAACATCCGGAGTTGCCGCTGTTCTGGGAGTCGCGGCAGTGGTCTGTGTTTCCTCGGCCGTGGCCGGCGAACTCCTGCAGGATTTCAAAGTCGGGTACATCCTGGGAGGCACGCCGCAGAAGATTCAGGCCGCCGAACTGATCGCGGTCGTGGTCGCAAGCCTCGTTATGTATTTCCCCCTGATGCTGCTGCACGAGGGCAACATCCGAGCTGGCGGCGTGGGCTTTGGCGGCGCGGAACTGCCAGCGCCACAGGCTGGTTTGATGGCGACGCTGGCGATGGGAATTGTCGGCCACGACATGGCGTGGCCATTAGTCGTGGTGGGTATTTTGTTCGGCATCGCGATGATCATGATGCAGGTAAAGAGTCCAATGCTGGTAGCGGTCGGAATGTATCTGCCCTTCGGCACCACATTCGCGATCTTTGTCGGCGGAGTGATTCGCTCACTGGGAGATTGGCTCGCGGACCGGCGCGGCTTCAATAGCGCACAAAAAGCCCGCGTGGAAAATGCCGGAGTGCTCGTAGCCTCGGGCCTTATCGCCGGAGAAGCCTTGCTTGGCTTGGTTTGGGCCGGATTACAATTCGTCCCGCAATGGGGCGCACCGAATCATCCGCCACAAATCTTCAGCAACCCGTCGTATCTGGTGGGCGGAATGATTGTGCTCGCAGGCCTGGCAGCACTCATGATTTTCGCGCCCGTATCGGCCGCCGGCGATCCGAACGAGCCGGCGCCCCCGACCGCGATGATGTAATCGTAACGGATCTTCCTGCGTGCAACTTCGTGTCCTTCGTGGTTTAGTGTCTTTAGTATGTCGATCACCAGAAATGTTGCCTCCGTGCGAGAGCGTATCGATAAAGCGGCCCGGCTTACGGGACGTCCATCGGAAGAGATTGCTCTGATGGCTGTCACCAAAACTCAGCCGCCAGAAAAAATCCGTGAGGCTTACGATGCGGGTCTGCGGCTGTTCGGCGAAAATCGCGTTCAGGAATTTTCAGCCAAAGCCGCTGCGCTTGCCGATCTGCACGACGCTGCCTGGCACATGATCGGCCATCTGCAAACGAACAAGGCCGCGAGAACTGTGGAACTCTTTCACGCCGTCGATTCGGTAGACTCGCTGAAGCTCGCCGAAAAACTGGATGCATCCGGCCGCAAGCTCGGCAAGAAGCTGGATGTGCTTCTTGAAATCAATGTTGGCGGCGAAGCCGCGAAAAGCGGCATCGCCTCTGATTCACCGGAGCTTGAGGATCTGCTCGTGGCCGCGCCTCGATTCCAAGCGCTCACTTTCCGCGGCCTGATGACCATTCCTCCATTCACCGACGATCCTCAAAGTGCCCGCCCCTATTTTCGTAAACTGCGCGAGCTGCGCGATAAGATTGCCGCTCGCCAGTTGCCGGCTATCGATATGGCGCAGCTTTCCATGGGAATGTCCCACGATTTCGAAGTCGCGATTGAAGAGGGATCTACGCGCGTGCGCGTGGGAACCGCGATTTTTGGCGAACGGGCAAAACCTTAAACAAAGAGGTCACATAGGAACACAGAGACCATGAAGCTTCTCGACCGGCTTTGCGCGGGGACCCTGTTCATTGTCGCCATAGTGGATTGCTGGCTCGTGCCCAGGACTTACACCGGGAGGATCTGGATCTTAGGCACCGCTCTCGCTTTGCTCTTCACGGCGATGTTGAACTCGCTCCGCATTCGCAACGGATACGCGGTAGCAGGTTTGAAAATGTTCGGCATTGCCGCCAATATTCTGATGCTCACATTCATACTTGCGGTAGTACTGAGCATCGGCCAAGCGCGCACTCTGCACAATCCGCAAATATTAGTCGTAGCGGCCTTGATAAGCATGGAAACGATTTTTTCGGTGAGGAAGAACGCTTGATTCCAATGCAGGAGTCGAAAGGCAGCGTAACCTTCGCCGTCAAAGTTCATCCTCACGCCAGGAAGAACGCCATCAGCGGAGAACTTGGAAATGCTTTAAAGGTTTCTCTAACCTCACCTCCAGTCGACGGCCGCGCCAACCAATCGTGTATCGATTTCTTCGCGAAACTTTTGAAGGCGCCCCGAACTTCCGTTACCATTGCCTCCGGCCAGACCAGCCGCAGAAAAGTCATCAGTATCTCGGGGCTCTCGGCCGAAGAAATCCGCAGACGGATTGGAATATAACGCCGTCTTCAGGGAGCTGCTCTTGAGTTTTTCCGAACGCTTGCAGGAGATTCGCACCGGCTTCGAACGTCCCTTCTGGATCGCAAATCTCAGCGAGATCTTCGAGCGCCTTTCCTATTACGGCGCCTTTGCGTCGCTTGCTCTTTACCTGCAGGAGAAGCTGAACTTTTCCACCGAGCAGACTGGAACTCTGACTGGAATCTTCGGCGGCATGGTCTGGTTTCTGGCGATCTTCGGAGGGGCCGCTGCCGATCGCCTGGGCTTCCGCCGCGCGCTCTCGATTGCATATCTCATTTTGGCCGCCGCTTATTTCTTGATCGGATCCATCGGAGCCTCATGGCTGGCGCCGATTCGAAATGCCGTGCCGCTTGAATTATTTGTTGGTTTCATCCTCATTCTTCCAGCTCTGGGCGTCGCGTTGGTAAAGCCTTGCGTGGTTGGCACTACGGCGCGCGCTTCCAAACCGAACGTCCGCTCGATCGGCTATTCGATCTACTACACGCTGGTGAACATCGGCGGCGCGGCCGGACCTTTGTTCGCTTCGTGGGCGCATCCCCATCTGGGCGTTGAAAATGTTTACCGGCTATCGGCACTCTTCGTCTTTGCCATGTTCTTTGTGGTCTTGTTCTTCTTCCGCGAACCGCGAAAGGAAGAAGACGCGCCTCCTCCTTCCATCGCTACCGTCGCCCGCAATTTTTGCGTGGTCGTGGGCAACTACCGGCTGGTTTTGCCGATACTGATGATCGCTCTGTTTCTCCGCATCGGCCTCTGGATATGGCCGGCATTCACCATCCCCTGGTGGATTTGGGCCGGGCTTCTGGTCCTGGTGCTGGCCGGCATCAGCCGCTTCATGTGGTTTCTCGTGCTCTTCACTGGGTACTGGGTCGTGTTCTGGCAGCAGTACATCAGCTTGCCGGGCTACCTCCACGGCTACATCGATCCACATGCAAACGTCGAAAAAATTCTGGTTACTGACGGATTGACGGTGATCTGTCTGACTCTTGCAGTCAATTTCCTGACTCGCAAGATTCCGGCTTTTCAGGCCGTAATTCTGGGAACGCTGATCACGTCGGTTTCGTGGTTGATCCTTGTGTTTCGTCCCACGATCTGGGGAGCGATCCTCTCGCTGTTCGTGCTCGCGCTCGGCGAGATTATCCAGCAGCCGCGCTACTACGAATACATTGCCTTGCTCGCGCCCCCGGGACAACAAGGAACTTATATGGGTTTCGCATTCTTGCCGATCGGGATTGGATCGTTGATCGGCGGCTGGTTCGGCGGAACGCTGATGCACCACTTCGGTGAGGTCGCGCACCAACCCCAGCGGATATGGTGGACAGTTACCGCGGTGGGCGTCGCCACGACTGCGCTACTGTGGCTCTATGACAGATATTTCAGAGTAGTCCCGGCCCCGCCACCGCGATTCTGACGCTTACGCCCACTCATTCGATAATCTTTACGTGATACATACGTTCCGGCGGCATTGCAATAACGAAGAGGCAGGTTCCTGTACCACGGTCCCGCACATGATCGAGCGCCATGAGAATCATGATGACGCCGCGCACCACGTCGATCGATTCAATACGTGCGCGTTTCGTGGCTACGGACGAAACAACAGGCTCGACTATGGCAGGCATCTGGCGTGAAAGTTTAACAAGGATTTAGGCTGCAACGAATAGTCACTTTGACCGCCTTCTCTGCCGCGATTCGCTCAAATCCTTCCCATTGTTTACAATAAAAGTTTGCCCATGGAGCTGGCTGCCATCCAATCTGCGCTGCGCGAACGCAATATGGACGCGTGGTTGTTTTACGATCACCATCATCGCGATCCCATTGCCTACCGTGTGCTGGGCCTACCTGCGGGATTGATGGTCACGCGTCGCTGGTTCTACCTGATCCCGGCCCAAGGCGAGCCCGTGAAACTCGTCCACAAGATCGAAGCCGGACACCTGGATTCCCTGCCGGGGAGCAAACTCCAATATTCCGGCTGGCAGGAATTGTTTGACACGCTAAAGTCGATGCTGGCTCCATATCGCGACATCGCTATGCAGTATTCGCCGAACAATATTGTGTTCACCATTTCTCTGGTGGATGGCGGCACGATCGAGTTGCTGCGCGGCTTGGGAAAAAATGTAGTCAGTTCGGCCGACCTGGTCGCACAGTTCGAGGCTACCTGGACCGAAGAACAGATCAAAACGCATTTCGCGGCCCGCGATAGCGTGGATTCAATCGTGGCAGCAGCCTTCAAGGAAATCGGCAGGCGCGTTCGCAATGGCGGAACTACCGAACATGAAATTCAGACGTGGTTCATGGAGGCGTTTCGACGCGAGAATCTAGTCACCGACGATCCTCCAATCGTGGCCGTAAACGCTAACGCAGGCAATCCTCACTATGAGCCGCGTGCGAATCGTCCAGTTCCCATTCGCAAAGGCGATCTGGTATTGCTCGACGTTTGGGGCAAGAAGGACGTTCCAAATGCCGTCTATTATGACGTTACCTGGATGGGATTTGTCGGTACACCTCCATCCAGCCGCATGCTGGAAGTGTTCGAGGTTGTGCGCGACGCCCGCGACGCCGGCGTGAAGGCCGTGACTGACGCAATCAGCGCGGGGCGCCGCATTGCCGGATGGGAAGTGGATCGCGCCACCCGCAACCACATCAAGCAACAAGGCTATGGCGATTATTTTATCCATCGCACCGGACATTCGATCGGCACCGACGTCCATTCCAATGGAGCCAATATGGACGATCTGGAGATCCACGACGAACGACAATTGCTTCCTAACTCTTGTTTTTCCATCGAGCCCGGCATTTATCTGCCAGAGTTCGGAGTGCGCAGCGAAATCAATATGCTGGTGCGTCCGAAGTCGGCAGAAGTTACCGGCAACATCCAACGTGAGATTGTAACTATCTGATGGCAAATTCCACGACAGTCAAGACAAAGACGGCGGAGCCGGCGCAGCCCTCCAGCACCATGGCCATAATCGCTCCAGCAGTCGGCTGGCTCATCCCCGGCGCGGGCCATCTTATTCAGCGACGCTGGATTCGAGGCCTGCTGCTTCTCGTTTCAATCGGCAGTTTGTTCGTGCTCGGCTTGCTGATGCAGGGCCACATCTACAAGGCCAACGGCGGCGACATTCTCGACATCCTCGGCTTCATCGGCGATCTCGGCGCAGGCGGACTCTATATTGCAACTCTCGCTCTGAACGCAGGCCGCGGAGCAATCGCATTCGCTATTGCGGATTACGGAACTAAGTTCATGATCGTCGCCGGCTTGCTGAATTTTATTGCCGTCGCTGACGCCTACCACATCGCTATCGGAAAGAAACTATGACCGTCCAGCTCACTCACTTCAGCGCAGCTTTTGTGTTCGCGGTTTTTGCGTCCATCGTATTCGGCATTACGCATCGCGAGACCACTCGCGACATGATCCGCTATGGTCTGTATTGCTTTGTAATGTTCCTCGGTGGCGTCATTGTGGCGGGTTGGGCCATGTGGCTGGTACGGAGATAGCTGAGGACCTTCCGCCACTCGCCTTCGGTTTTGGCAGCGCCTTCCACTGGTTTGCCGTCTTGAGTCTTCGCTAAAGGCTAAAAGCTAAGGGCTACCCGCTTCTTCTACCCTTGCCACACAAACGCGTCAAACACACGTTTCGATTCAAACCTCAACCGCTGGTAGAGCGCGACCGCTCCCGCGTTCGCTTCAGTCACAGTCAGAGACAGCATGGAGAATCCGCGCTTACGCAGGTTTGCGGAGGTGGCCGCGAGTAGCGCTTCGCCGATTCCTCGGGAGCGGTATTCCGGGAGCACACACACCTGGGTTACGTGACCTACGTCTCCGCGCACGCGCGAACAGAGAATTAATCCAATCAAGTTCTTAGCTTTGCGATCCACTGCGGCGAAGGAAGATTCAATGTCGAAGAGTCCGCATCCTGGAAAACGCACGATGTTGTTCAGAAAACGTAGCGAGCCGCCCAGCGTGTGGTACTGGTCATTAATCTGGGCATCAACGTGGCCCCGATACGCAGCCGTAATCACCGCCGCAGCCGGCTGATAGTCGGCTTCTGTCCATCGCCGGATCTCAACTTCTGGGTGCATCGCTGGAATCTTCGAGGCGGGATCGCTCAGCCCGAGAACCATGAAGAGCCGCGGATGGCGCGAGAATCCCTGATCGAGAAATGGCCGCGCAACACTGCCAGTATCGTGCGCCAGCAACTGGGCTTCAACACGATGGATTCCCGGCGACTGCTGCAAGGTTTCGATCACATGCGTGAGCAACTTAATTTCTACCTCGCGCGGGTTAGGAATACGATTGCCGTTAGTCACAAACAGATCGCCGACCACACCCTTACTGCCTTCGTACACAAAGAACGTGTACCCAAAAATGCGGCCGCGCTCAATCGCGGCGTACCCGGGAAGAATCTTTGCATCCACATAGCGCAGAATCATCTCTGCCGATCCGCTGTAATCCCAAGAAAGCAGGTTCGCCCACACTCGTGCCTCGTCATCAAGCAGCGGGCGCACATCCACGGAAGAAAAATGTCTGAGGTCCAGTATTTCCACGGGGCTCCTGCAAACCTCAGCCAACAAATGTCGGCTTGGTTAGCGGCGGCAGAACTCCGAGTTTAGTGCCTTTCTCGGAGCTTAGGCAAACCAGCCGAATATAAGCAGGTAACAACACAGTTAAGGCGACGCCCGCGTTGCAGCGGCGACCCAAAAATAATCCACGTGCTGCGGAGCGTAGTGCCCAAGAAACGAAACGCGGCGCCCCGCTACCAGCCTGGCAATCTCCACTTGCGAATTCTCTGGTGCCACAACCAGGTGCTCCTCCTGCGGAACACTGCCCCAATCGTAATTAAAAGTTAACCGGTTGCGATAAAACGTGAGACCGTATTCCAGTTCGCGACGAACGTGATAGACAGCGAGAGGGAGCGGATTCATCTCCACCGCGGCGATTTCTTGCGCCAAGGGGCGCGCCGAGAGCGAAGCATCGATAGCTCCTGATCCAAGCTTGAGCACAGCGCCAACAACGAGCACAACCGGAATCAGAGTGACGAAGCGCAGCATGTGCAGACCGTTCTTACGCACCAGCGTGAACGCAATTCCAACCGAAAGCACGAATGCAACAGCGAGTGCCGCCAGCATCGGTTGCCCGCCCGGAAGCCGGTGCTGCGCGACCAGATATGCGATCAGCAACGCCGGAACAATTGGAGCCGCCGCGAATAACGCGTGGAGAATTGCTAGCCCGAGCGGAGCCGGTTCGGCATCGTTTTGCGCCAGACGCTGCCTCAGATAATCCGCCAGCAAGAGCGCTCCAGCGGGAATCGCCGGAAGAACATAGCCGGGAAGCTTCGATTGCGAGACTGAGAAAAAGACCACGGGCACGATCAGCCAGCAACACAGAAGAATTCCAAACCGATATTCCGGCATGTCTTTCAAGGCGTCTGTCGCGTTCCCTCTAATCCACCACTCCCGCACCGATCGAACAAAAGCTGCAGCCACAAAAGTTATCCATGGAACGAGCGCCAGTGCCGTCATGGGCAGGTAGTACCAGAAAGGCTCAGTGTGGTGATAAATATTTTTCGAGAATCGTCCGAGATTGTGCTCAACAATAAACTCACGGAAGAACTGGGGATTGCGCGCCTGCACCGCGAAATACCAGGGCAGCGCAATCACACAGAAAAGAAGAATTCCCGGCAGCCAGATTGTCTTTAAGGCTATCCTCGGCTCACGAACAGCGGATGCGTATACAGCAATCACAATGCAAGACAGAAACGGTGCCACCGGACCTTTCGCCAGTGTTCCTAACGCCATGAAACTAAAAAAAAGCGCGAGATAAGTTTTCTTTCCAGTTTCGTGCCAGGCCCACCATGCCAGCATGCCCATGGCGAAAGCCGCGGCCAGAGCCATGTCCATGGATGCGGCCCTGGCATAGCCCGTGATGCCCGCACAAGAGGCCACAATCAGCGCGCCGTCGACCTCAGATCCGCTCCGGAATCGTCGCAGGAAAAAATAGACTGCCAGCACCAGGAGGGTAGCGTCGACCGCCGACGGCAGCCGCGCAGTCCAGTCGCTCACGCCAAAAATTCTGTACGCCAGCATCGCCTGCCAGTAATAAAGCGGAGGCTTCTCCAGCCAGGGTTGGCCCCCCAGCACGGGCGTGACCCAGTCGTGACGCTCCAACATCTCCCGAGCCACCTGGGCATAGCGCGGCTCGTCAGCTCCGATCAGACCGAATTGCCCGAGCCCATAGAAAAATAGAAACGCGCAAAAGCCGGCGAGCAGCAACGCGTCAGTGCGAGTGCGATTCGTCATGCAGATGAAGGTTCGGAACGTGCGGGCAGCGGCGGTGAATTACTGATTGATGATTGCTGATTAGAAAGTTACGCCATCAGAGGTCTTCAATCAACAATCAGAGGTTTTCAATCAACAATCAGAAGTCATCCATCAACAATTCGACGGAAAGACGAATTCGTAAACTCATTGCACAGAAGAACCCTGACGCAAACTCTCCAGAATCTGTTGCACAGCCTGGGCGAGCGGCCCTTGCACCGAGCAACCGCTGGCGCACTGGTGGCCACCGCCGCCGAAACTCTCGGCCACTTGTGCCACATCAAGCTGTCCCTTGCTGCGCAGGCTTACTCGAAAACGCCCTTCGGGAAGCTCACGAAAGAAAGCAGCAATTTCGACCTCCCCGATCGAAAGAACATAATTCACCAGCCCTTCGCAGTCTTCTTCTTTCGCGCCGCAACGCTCCATTTGTTCCTGCGTCACCCAAGTCCAACCGATTTGCCCTTCAGTATTGAGGTTCCGCAAAGCCTCGCCGAGCAGCCGCATCTTGGCGACGGAGTGCGCAAAATAAATGCTGCGCGCGCAGTGCGAAGGATCAGCCCCAGCCAGCACCAACTCCCGGGCGAGCGCGAACGTATGCTCGTTGGTGCCCTGGAACATGAACGATCCGGTGTCAGTCATCAGCGCCGTGTACAGGCAAGTGGCAATCTCGGGAGAGAGCGGCGTCCCCGCTTCGCGCGCCAGGCGAAAGACCATTTCCCCCGTGGCCACCGCACACGGATCGATCCAATTCACGTCCGCGAAGGGCCGTCCGCTCACGTGATGATCAATGCTGATCAAAAAGCGATTTTCCAGACCTTCCAGTCGTGTGCGATGGATGCTGTCGCACTCCAGAATAATTGCAGCTTGGTAGTTTCCGCCGACTCGATCGGCCTGCAATACTTGATCGGCGAATGGAAGGGACCGATAAACCCGCGGCACTCCATCGTGCAGCAATACGTCCGCTTGCTTACCCATGGCGCGCAAGACCTGGCAGCATGCGAGCGCCGATCCAATGGCATCACCATCAGGCCGTGCATGCGACGTGAGAACGAAACGGTCACGCTGCTCGATCTGATGGAGAACATCCCGCACCATAGCTATGCCTTTTTCGCACCCGGATTCGTATGAGATTTCATCCTTTTTTTCGCCCGGGCCAACAACTCTTCCACTCGCGCCTTCTCCCGCTCTGAGCGGTCCAGGCGAAAATACAATTCTGGCGCGCGCCTCAACCGCAAACGTTCTACCAATTCATGCCGGATATATTCTTTAGCGGCGAGCAAGCCCTCGAGGCTTCGCTCCGCTTCCTCATCGTCGCCATCCACATCCACCAGAACCTGCGCCGACCGGCCATCGTCAGCCACATGCACTGCGGTCACGCCCACCAGTCCGATACGCGGATCCGCCAACTCTCCCTCCACCAGCGTCTCGATCTCCTCGCGCAAGGCCTCGCCTAGCCGCCCGCGATGATATTTGAGCCCGCGCTTCTCCATCGCTTACCTCAAAGTAAAACGGATGAGAATATCAGAAAATCGCCCGCGCGTGTTGGCTCCCAGGTGCCATTGTCGCGCACAAACGTGGCGGTCAGTTAAGTACAGAGGTAACAATGTTATAGCGGCGCATTATTCGCCACGGTTCTTGGCGGTGGCTTCCCTGGCAGGGGGTCTTCGATGTAAGTCTATGAATATTCGACGAACGAATCAGCCACTTGCGCGCCATGGTTGTTGGCGATCCGGGTAGCCTGCCGCTCCACGTTCTTCATCAATCCATCAAGATAATCGCGCGAATCGGAAACGCTGACTACGCCGATCGTGGCGCGGTTCCACACCGGACTTGCTTCGAGTTCAGCGATAGAAACATTAAAGCTGGAGCGGAGACGGTCCTTCAAACTACGCACAACCTGCCGTTTATCCTTGAGCGAATGTGCCGCTTCGATGTGAAGTTCGATAGTGAGGAAGGCGATCATCGGCTCTCAGCCTTAGCAGTGAGCCATTCGCCAAACCAGAAGCTAAGTGCTAACGGCTAATTGCCAGGAGCTGTTTTTAAGCAATCACTTCCGCGGCAATTCTCTCGGTCACAAACGCCTCAATCACGTCGCCGACTTTGATATCGCCGTAGTTCGAGATCGAGATGCCGCACTCCATTCCGTTCGTAACCTGGCTGGCATCATCCTTGAAGCGCCGCAGCGATCCTACTTTTCCCTTGAACACCTGAACATTGTCACGCAGCAGTCGGACTTCGGAGTCGCGCTTGATCAAGCCATCGCTCACCCGGCAACCAGCCACGGTCCCAACTTTCGGGATGCGGAAAACGTTCATCACCTCGGCGCGGCCCTGGTAGTTTTCTTTGAAAGTTGGTTCCAGCAAGCCACTCATGGCGCGCTTGATCTCGTCCTGCAGTTCGTAAATGATCGAGTGCAGGCGGATGTCGACTTTTTCCTGCTCGGCAAGTTCCTGCGCCTTGCGTTCCGGCCGAACGTTAAATCCAATGATGATCGCATTCGACGCTGAAGCGAGGAGAACATCTGTCTCGGTAATCGCACCCACGCCAGATCGCAAGAGTTTCAAACGAACCTTCTCGTTGGATAGTTTCGTGAGCAGGTCGGTGATCACTTCTACCGAGCCCTGCACATCGCCCTTGAGAATGACGTTCAGTTCCTTCGTTCCGGCGGCTTTGATCTGCTCCGCTAACCCTTCAAGCGACACGCGCGAACTCTTGGCCAGCGCGGCCTCGCGCGATTTTTGTTCTCGATATTCGGAAATGCCGCGCGCCTTGTCGCGATCCGCTACCACCACAAACTGGTCGCCGGCCTGCGGCAACGCTTCCATTCCGATAATCTCGACCGGCGTGGAAGGAGGCGCCGTCTTCAACTGCGCCCCACGATCGTCGAACATGGCGCGAACTTTGCCGTAAACATTGCCGACGACAAAATTGTCCCCCGCGTTCAGAGTTCCGTTCTGCACCAGCACCGTCGCCACCGGGCCGCGACCACGATCCAGTTTAGCTTCGAGCACGACGCCAGTCGCAGCGCGCTCCGGGGTCGCTTTCAACTCGCCCAAGTCGGCAACCAGGCAAATCATTTCCATCAGCAGATTCAGATTCGTTTTCTTCTTCGCCGACACGTCGACAAACACAGTCTTGCCGCCCCACTCTTCCGGCATCAGGCCGCGATCAGCAAGCTGTTTCTTCACGCGATCCGGCAAGGCATCCGGCTTGTCGATCTTGTTCACCGCCACAATAATCGGAACTTCCGCGG
This sequence comes from Candidatus Sulfotelmatobacter sp., assembly GCA_049589695.1. Classification (GTDB taxonomy): domain Bacteria; phylum Acidobacteriota; class Terriglobia; order Terriglobales; family Acidobacteriaceae; genus Sulfotelmatobacter. The sequence continues at coordinate 25,110 of JBAWBG010000280.1, forward strand.
CGTGGGCGTGATCGATGGCTTCGAGTGTCTGCGGCATCACGCCGTCGTCAGCGGCCACAACTAACACAACGATGTCCGTAGCTTTTGCGCCACGCGATCGCATCCGAGTGAACGCTTCGTGGCCGGGGGTATCCAGGAAAACAATTTCACGCCCGTATGCAGGCGATTCCTTGTCGGTGATCCGCACTTTGTAAGCGCCGATGTGCTGCGTGATACCTCCCGCTTCACCCTCGGCAACGTTAGTCAACCGAATCGAATCGAGCAGGGTCGTCTTGCCGTGATCAACGTGTCCCATGATCGTAACCACGGGCGGCCGAACCCCAGTTTCCGGAGCGGACTCTTCACCAGAAGCAGCATCAATCTCTTTTGCCGTCTGTTCTTCGAACGTAATTACATTGGTATCTGCTCCGAAGAACCGAGCCATCTCGCTCGCCAGTTCCGCATCGAGAGTCTGATTGATCGTGGCAAAAACACCCTTCGACAACAAACGCGAAATCAGATCCTTGGCGCGGATGTCCAACTTCTCCGCCAGATCTTTAACGCTGATGCCTTCCGTAATCGTGATGCTACGCGTGATCGGCTGGGGCTCGTTCGACACCACCATGCGCGCTGGCGGCGTGTAGCCCTTCATCGGACCTTCCTTCACGCCGCGCGGAACGTAGCGCTGACCGGGACGGCGTGCAGGCCCACCAGGGCGGCTGCCGGGCCGCGTTGTACCTGGAGGTGGAAGAGCCGGACCTACGCCCAGCGGCCGCGCTCCCGCTGGAGCTTGCCGCGTAGGATGCATCGGCCGGCGCTCTCCCGGACGAAGCGGCGGACGTGGCGCTCCCGCAGGACCGCCACCCTGCATCGGCGGACGGCGTTGAAAAATCGGCTGCCCGGGAACAGGACGTCCGGGAGCAGCGCGCATTGCGCCGCCAATCGGAACACCGGGCTGTACCGGCGGAGGTGTTGAAGCTGGCCGCACCGGCGCTTTGTACACTGGCCGTGGCCCAGTTTGGGGAACGATCATGCGCGGCGCCGGTGGTGGAGGAGTAACCGGCTTTGGCACAATTGGAGGCGTTGGTGGAGCACCCGCGGAAACCACGGGCGCTGCTGGCGACGACATCGCCGCAACCGGCGGAGCAGTGGGTCGTGCTGGAGGAACAGCAACAGGAGATGAAGCCGCGGGCGCCGATACGGCTGGCGTCGTCGCAACCGGCCGCGCCGTGACCGGAGGAGCCGCCGGAGCCGCCGGTGAAGATGGCGGAAGCGGAGTCACCGTCGGCGCCTTTACTACCGGAGGTGCAACCGTTGTGGGATGACTGACCGCAGCCGGAGGTGCAGCCGCCGGTCTTTCTGACGAAGTCTGCTGCACCGGCGCATGTGTCACGGGTGAAGGCACTGAACGTGGTGCGACCGGCGGCGCAACCGCTTCCTTGCGCTGCGTGATCGCCTTCAGCACATCTCCAGGACGCGAGATATGCGACAAATCAATCTTGGTTTTTATTTCTTCTTCGCCGCGCGCGGAACGCGCGCCCGACTTGCCGGCAGAAGACGAACCCTCAGAGGAACGGATGTAGACACGTACCTTCTCCGCTTCATGCTCCTCGAGAGAACTGGAATGCGTCTTCTTCTCGGTTACCCCGACCAATGGTAGCGTATCCAGAATGGCCCTGCTCTTTACTTCCAGCTCTCGGGCTAGATCGTTAATTCGAACCTTACTCATCCGGCCTTTCGTTTCTCCGTGTTGTAAGTTTAGGTCTTCATCGCGACCTCACGGAGTCAATTTCTTCGGTCCCACGCCGTCGAACATATGCCAGCGTGCCGTCATTATTCTCTAGTCTCGGAAGTGGATTCCGCTTCCGGAGCAGGCTGTTCTCCCTGCTCGTCACTTTCGTTCGCAGCCGCAGCCGGCGGCTCGCCAGCAAGATCTTGCGCAGGCGTTTCGCCGGAGGCAACTTCTTCAGCCGTTTCGGCTTCTTCAGCAACTTCCTCGGTCGCCGCAGAAGCTTCCGCTGCAGGCTCGCCTTGCGCCGCTTCTTCGGTCACTTCGCCTTCGACAGGCGTACCGGCCTCCAGGCTGGCAAAATAATTATTTACTGCCAGGCTGATTTTTTCCACCGTCTTCGGTCCGATGCCCTCAATCGCCTCAAGCTGCTCCGGCGTCATGTCAGCCAGGGATTCGACCGTGGTTACTCCCGCGGCGTTCAGTTTTTCCACCAGCCCGTCACCCAGTCCCGGCACGCTTTCAAGCGGAGTGGCCGTCTGCGTGACCATGGCCGACATCTGCTGCTCCACTTCCTGCCGCTTCTCTTCCTCACTCTTGATGTCGATCTTCCAGCCCAATAACTTGGCCGCGAGCCGGACATTCTGCCCCTTCTTACCAATGGCAAGTGAAAGCTGGCTGTCATCGACCACAACTTCCAAATGCTTGCCGCCGGAATCTACCACGGTGACCTTGCTGACCTTTGCTGGCTGCAGTGCCTTCTCTGCGAACGTGACCGCGTCTTCGTGATACTCGATGATGTCGATCTTCTCGCCGTGCAGTTCGCGAATAATCGACTGCACCCGCATGCCCTTCATGCCCACACAGGCGCCAACCGCATCCACGTCCTTGTCTTTCGACATTACTGCGATCTTCGTACGCTCGCCCGCTTCGCGGGCAATCGCCCGGATCACCACCGTGCCGTCATAAATCTCCGGCACTTCGGTCTGAAACAAATGCTGTACAAGATCTGGTACCGCACGAGACACCACAACGCCCGGGCCCTTCGAAGCTCTTTCCACGCGCGCAATCACCACCCGGACTCGCTCGCCAATGGCAAACGATTCCAGCCGCGACTGCTCCTTCCGCGGCATGCGCGCTTCCGCCTTGCCGATGTCGAAGATCACATCCGGACCTTCCACTCGCTTCACCGTGGCGTTGACGACTTCGTTCACGCGGCCGATGTATTCGTTGTAAACGGTATCGCGTTCGGCTTCGCGAACTTTCTGGAAAATCACCTGCTTCGCCAGTTGCGCCGCAATGCGTCCCAAAATTCCTTCCGTAACTTTCGGAATCCGCAACTCGCCCCCAACTTCCAGGCTGGGATTAGCCTTCCGCGCATCTTCCAGGGTGATCTGCAGCTGCGGATCTTCCACCTGCTCCGGCGTCTCCACCACCGTCTTCACCGCAAAAGCATTGATCTTGCCGGTTTCTTTATCCAACTCGGCGCGCAGATTTTCCTGCGACTTGTAATACTTCCGCGTTGCCATCACGATAGCGTCTTCCACCGCAGTCACTACAATCTGCGGATCAATCCCCTTTTCGCGGCTTAACGCATCGATCGTGTTGTAGAGCTCACTCGCCATAAGAAAACCATTTAATAATTGGGCAATTTGGGAATTTGGTAATTGAAAAACCTGGTATCAAGCTGACGGCCGGTTTTCAAATTACCCAATTACAAAATTGCTCAATTACCCAATCTCCTTAAAGTTCCGGAACTAAATTCGCCTTCTCCACATTGGCGAAATCGATTTCGATTTTCTGCCCCTGCTCTGCCGTGGCGCCCATCTTCTTGCGAGACTTCTTGCTGGCGACGCTCAAATCAAGCGTCAGTCGTCCGTCTTTAAAACTCTCCAGCCGTCCTTCAAAATGCCGGTTATTGTTCACCGGATTCCGCGTCGTCAGCTTCATCCGGCTTCCGACGAAACGCTCAAACTCAGCTGCCTTCGTCAGCTTCCGATCCAGCCCCGGCGAAGAAACTTCCAGCGTATAGCTTCCCGGCACCGCATCTTCGACATCGAGAATGGTGCCAAACTCGCGGCTGAAGTTGGCGCAGTCTCCATGCGTCACTCCCGCCAGCGGATCGCCACTTGCTGCGCCAGGCTTATCCAAAAACACGCGCAACATGCGGGCATTGCCGCTCCCGCGAAACTCTACTTCGACGACCTCCAGCCCGCTGGAGGCCGCTACCCGCTCCGCAATCTCTCGTACTCGATCCAGCTCAAGTGCCATGCATCCAATAACTTGCAGCTTGGCGTCGGGAGCAGATTCCTCTGCAACGAAAAAGTGGGCTTGCGCCCACTGGTGTGCTTCGCCAAA